>NZ_JBWQQI010000007.1:0-377586 GCF_056619545.1 Paraburkholderia sp. SSBN10T | reverse complement strand
GACAACCGCTAGCCCGTAGGTGTCCACCACTCAGGTCACCACGGAATGGTCCGCACGAGGACCTGCCCTCGCATCTCCCCCGCTAGTGACACAGCGCTCATCCACCCCACTCCGCACTGCGTGCGTCGCGGATGGGTCTGCCAGGGAAACCAGCGGCCACAAGATTGCCACTGCTAACGAAATTGGGTGTTACGCAATAAAGATTGGAACTACACGAAATTTATAGCGTTACCAGTTAAAACAGAGGACGAGTAGCGGTGGACTACCAGGAAGGGAATGCTAATAGCACGATCTTGCGCGCAAGCGCCAACCCAACATAGTTAGAACACCTGTTGAATTTGCAGTGGGAGTTGTGCCCGACGGCGGGGCGCGCAGCGCAACGCTGGAACGGATGACGGCCTTGTCACTAACGTGAGTGGTGCGAAAGAAGGTCCTCGTGCGGACCACTTCGTATTGGCCTATGTGGTGGACACCTACGAGCTAGCGGTTGTCAGCCCGCTTTCTTTTGCCTACTTTTCTTTGCGGCGGCAAAGAAAAGTAGGTGCCGCCCCGCACAGGGGCAACGCCAATAAACCGCTAACACAGCAAGGAAAGGCCAACACCCCAAGAACAACCACCAAAGCGCCGCACAGGCAAAAAAACCTTAATCCCGCGCCGAAGAAGCAGCCCCATGACTAAGCCAATCAAGCACAGCAGTAGCATCATCATCCGCGCCACCGCGCACTTTAGCGACGGCTTCAGCCACATCCTCACTAGGCAAGGCACGCCGGATCGCCACGCCAACGGCAAGAATATCGATCATGACAAGATGCAAAATCCGCGAAATCATGGATAGCTGCGACTCACGGATCTCAATGTGATCGGTCTCCAGCGCCACAGTGGCCCGCTTCGCCAACGGCGTGTTGCTAGACGTAATCGCAATCACCTGCGCCCCGGCCTGCATCGCCACATCCAACACCCGCAGCAACTCGGGCGCACGCCCTGACTTCGACACGGCAACAATCACATCTCCCTTGCCAAGCAGCGCCGCCGACGCCGCCTGCATGTACAGATCGCCATAAGCAATGGTAGGAATGCCAAACCGGAAGAACTTGTAGTGCGCATCCTGTGCGACGATGTTCGAATTGCCGAGTCCGTAAAACTCGATCCGGCGCGCGCCGTTCAACAGGTCGATCGCCCGCTCGACATGCTCGAAGTTCAAATGCTCGCGCAACTGCAAAATCGCAGAGATCGTGTTGTCCAGCACCTTCGCGCCGAAGTCCGTCGCCGTATCGCCCAGGTGCACCTGGCTGTGGCTCACGGGAATCGTTCCGGTCAGCCCCGTCGCCAGTTTCAGCTTGAAATCGGACAGGCCCTGGCAGCCGAGCGAGCGGCAGAAGCGGATCACCGTAGGCTGGCTCACGTCCGCCTTGCGCGCGATGTCCACAATCGGATCGTTGATGATCGAACGCGGATGATTCAATGCCAGATCCGCCACGCGGCGCTCAGCCGGTGTCAACGCGTCACGCATCTGGCGGATTCGCTCGAACACCGCGGAAGAACTGCCGCCCGCGCGGTTCGACAGTTGCTCCGCGAGGATCGCGGAGACGCCGAGGAACGCCGGGTACTCGGCGGTGATCACATAGGTCGGCACGTTCTTCAGATACGCCTCGAAGCGGCCCTTCGCTTCAAAGCGCTCGCGGAACGAAGAGCGCTCAAAGACTTCGCCAAGGCGCGGCACGACGCCGCCGCCAATGTAGATGCCGCCCAGCGCACCGAGCGTCACCGCAATATTGCCCGCGAACGTGCCGAGAATGCCGCAGAACACCTCCACCGATTCCGCCGCCAGCGGCTCGCCCTCGAGCGCACGTTTGACGACCTCGGACGTATCGAAGCTTGACGGTACGCGCTTCTTGTCGCGCGCTGCCAGCGCCCGGTAGATCACCTCGATGCCCGGCCCCGCCGACACGCGTTCGAATGACACGTGCGGCCACTTCTTGCGGGCGTACTGCAGTACCAGATCTTCGCGCTCGTCCATCGGCGCGAAGGTGGCGTGGCCGCCTTCGCTGCCGAGCGCGATCCAGCGGTCGTCAGCCGGAATCAGGCCGGAGACGCCGAGGCCCGTGCCCGGGCCCAGCAGGCCGATCACGCTGTTGGGGCGGCGTGCGCCGCCGCCCACCTGCACGCGTTGCGAGTCGGTCAGGCCCGGCAACGCCATCGCCAGCGCCGTGAAGTCGTTGACGACCAGCAGCGTGTCGAAGCCCAGCGCGCGCCGCGTGGCTTCGATCGAAAAGGTCCAGTCGTGATTGGTCATGCTGACCTGGTCGCCGTCGACCGGGTTCGCAATCGCAATCGCCGCGTGGTTCACGCGGCCGATCTTCGTATCCTTCAGGTATTTCTTGATGACTTCGGCGACGCCCGGGTAGTCGGCGCACGGATACACCTGCACCTGGCCAATCTCGCCAGGCCCCGTCTCCAGCGCAAAACGCGCATTGGTGCCGCCGATGTCGGCTAGCAGCCGTGGTCCGTCAGCGTGCTGGCCCGCGCCCGGGACAGCGTTATTTTTCACACCAGTAGACATCGAGTCTCACTCCCTTGTCGTTTGCCAGCTTTGAGATGGCATTTTTTTGTGGCGCAGCGGCGGCGGCATTCAGCACGTCCAGCTTGCGCGGTCCTGCAATCAACAGAAACAGGCGGCCCATCTGCTTCAACGCGGACATCGACCAGCTCACCCGCGCATGCGGCGCGCTGCCCGGATGCACCGCGACAAAGCGCTCGGGCGTCGTAATGGCGAAGTCCCACTCCGGCGCATCCGCGAAGATCGACGCCGTATGGCCGTCCTCGCCCATCCCGAGCACGGCGACATCCGGCAGCGCGCGGCGCGGGTCGGCGTTCAGCGCGGCGACCTGCGCTGCGAGCGATTGGGTGGTATCGACCAGCGGCCAGAACGCGGCGCCTTGCGCGGCGTTCTGCAACAGCGTCTCATGCGCAAAGCGCGAATTGCTGGCGCTGTCGGTTTCGGCAACCCAACGGTCGTCGACCAAGGTCACGGCAATGCGCGTCCAGTCGAACGGTTGCGTGGACAAGGTCTGCAGGAACGGACGCGGACTGCTGCCGCCCGACACTGCAAGCGTTACATGGCCCGCGCCAGTGGCGGTCGCGGTTGCCCGAGCGGCGAGGGACGCATGTAAGGCGTCGCCCACCGCTTGCGCCAGCGCGTCGGATTGGGCGCGCGGGTCGTCGAAAGCGTGAAGCTCGATCACTTCTCCTCCGTACTGCTTTTTTGTTGGGTCTGCGGAATATGCCGCCACGTCCGGTAACGACCGCCTGCGGAACCTGGGTTCCGTTCGCTGCCGTTGCCATCGCCGTTACGGCGCCATCCCGTTCAGTCCATCGGTGTCACGCAGGCGGCGCACGCGGCGCGGTCTTTCGCTCGCGCTGCGCCGCCGCATTCCGGTTCTTCAGTTTTCTTCCTCGAGCCAGCAGGTGCCGTGCTGCGCGAGCATCGCGCTCGAGGCCGCGGGCCCCCACGTGCCTGCTGCATACGGCTTGGGCGGCTTGTTCGCGGCTGCCCATTCGTTCAGGATCGGTTCCACCCAGCGCCATGCGGCTTCCTGCTCGTCGCGCCGCACAAACAGCGCGAGGCGGCCGTTGATCACATCGAGCAACAGGCGCTGGTAAGCCTCCATCTGCCCTTCGCGGAAGAACTGGTCGAACGCGAGGTCGAGGTGGACGCTGGCCAGGTTCATGCCCTCGCCGGGCTGCTTGGCGAGGCAATACAGGCGGATCGTTTCGTTCGGTTGCAGCCGGATCACCAGCCGGTTCGCGCCGGGACGCAACGCGGTAGGTCCAAGCGCCGAATGCGGCACTGCACGGAAGTTCACCACGATCTCGGCAACCCGGTCGGCCAGACGCTTGCCGGTGCGCAGGAAGAACGGCACGCCGGCCCAGCGCCAGTTTTCGATTTCCACCTTCAGGGCGACGAAGGTCTCCGTGTTGGAGTCCGTCTTGACGCCCGGCTCGGTCGCATAAGCCGGCACCGAGGTGCCGCGGATCACGCCCGAATGATACTGGCCACGCACGGCCACCTTGCCGATGTCGCGCGGATCGATGGGTTTAAGCGCGCGCAGCACGCGCAGCTTCTCGTCGCGCACGGAATCCGAATCCATCGAATGGGGCGGTTCCATTGCCACAATCGAGAGCAACTGCAGCAAATGGTTCTGCACCATGTCGCGCAGCGCGCCGGTATTGTCGTAGAAGTCGCCGCGCGCTTCCACGCCCAGTTCTTCGGCGATCGTGATCTGGATGCTTTCGACCCACTCGCGGCGCCACAGCGGTTCGAACAGCGCATTGCCGAAGCGCAGCGCCAGCAGGTTCTGCACCGGTTCTTTGCCGAGATAGTGGTCGATCCGGTAGATCTGTTCTTCGGCGAAGATTTCGCCCACTGCGTCGTTGATCGCGTTGGACGACTTCAGGTCGTAGCCAAGCGGCTTTTCCAGCACGATGCGCGCATTCGTATTGAGACCGACGGCGGCCAATGCGTGGCAGATCGGGACGAACAGCGACGGGCCCGTGGCGAGATAAAACACGCGGATGCCGGGCAGGCCGCTCAGCGCGTCGCGCAGCAACTCGAAGTCTGCGGGTTTGCCCAGGTCGAGCTTGACGTACTGGATGCGTTCAAGGAAGCCGGCCCAGGCGCTCTCGTCGAGCCCGTTCTTCGAGACGTACGGCTTGACGTGTTCGTTGACCCACTCGATATAGCCGCTGCGGTCCTCCGCATGACGCGCCACCGCCACGATCTTGCCGGTTTCGGCCAGCATGCCTGCACGGTGTGCTTCATACAGTGCCGGGAGGATCTTGCGCATCGACAGATCGCCAGTTCCGCCGAAGAGAACGAAGGTGAAGCTTGAGTCCGTAAACATGAGTCTCCGTCGATGTCCAGGGGCCGCCCGGAGCGACCGTAGTCCGATAAAATTTTTTTTGACACTGAATTGTAGTTTAACTACAATCCAAATCAAGAGGTAACGCTAATTCGATGAAAAAAGCGTGCGCAGCGAGGCAAGATGCGCGTTTTCCCGAATCGGCAGGCGTCCCCTGCATGTTAATGGACATTACGTTTTTGCACGTGTTGGCTGCCTTGGCGGCGGCACTCGGCAGCACGGATGTCAGGGTTAACGTGTGAGGCACCTCGAGTCTGCCGCGCGCGACGCGGGCAGGCAAAAATCAAAAGAGGAGACAGTCAGTTGCATCCCGAACCACTCATCTTCTGAGCTTCCAGCGGCCGAACGTCGGCTCGCCGGCACATGCATGCGCATGTGCTTGCCCGAAGCTCGATCGCCCAGTGTTTTGCCTGTTTGAACCAACCACAGCACCCTGGAGAATCAGGGGCCATTCGTTTTTTGTTCAGGTGTCTGGAGGAGATAAGCAATGAAATTCCGCGCGATCATGGGCGCTCTGTGCGCCGCAGGTCTGATGTGTGGCGTGTCCGCAGTGCAAGCTGCCGAGTCGATCGAAGTGCTGCACTGGTGGACGTCCGGCGGCGAGTCGAAAGCTGTCGGCGTACTGAAAGATGACATGCAGAAGCAGGGGTACACCTGGAAGGACTTCGCGGTTGCGGGCGGCGCAGGTGCGGCGGCCATGACGGCACTCAAGACGCAGGTGATCTCGGGTAATGCGCCGAGCGCTGCGCAGATCAAGGGTCCGCTGATCCAGGAGTGGGCGGAGCAGGGCGTGCTGGTGCCGATCGATTCCGCCGCGGGTGACTGGAAGAAGAATCTGCCGCCGCAGATCGACAAGATCATGCACGCAGACGGCCACTACGTCGCAGCGCCGTTCTCGGTGCACCGCGTCAACTGGGTATGGATCAACAAGGCAGCACTCGACAAGGTGGGCGCAAAGCCGCCTACCACGTGGCCGGAATTCTTCGCTCTCGCCGACAAGCTGAAGGCCGCCGGCATCCAGCCGGTCGCCGCAGGCGGTCAACCGTGGCAAGACCTGACGCTGTGGGAAGACGTGGTGTTGTCGCAAGGCGCTGACTTCTACAAGAAGGCGCTGGTCGACCTCGACCAGAAGACCCTGACGTCGCAACAGATGGTCGGCGTGTTCGACACGGTTCGCAAGATCGAGTCGTACATGGACAACGGCCGTACCGGCCGCGACTGGAACCTGGCGACCGCCATGGTCATCAACGGCAAGGCCGGCATGCAGTTCATGGGCGACTGGGCCAAGGGCGAGTTCGCCAACGCGAACAAGGCGCCGGGTACGGACTATGTCTGCGCACCGGTGCCGGGCACCTCGAAGGCGTACACGTTCAACGTCGACTCGTTCGTGTTCTTCCAGCAGAAGGGCGCGAAGGATGCAACGGCGGGTCAACTGGCGCTGGCCAAGACGATCATGAGCCCGGACTTCCAGGAGCAGTTCAGCCTGTACAAGGGTTCGATTCCGGTTCGTCTGGGCGTGAACATGGACAAGTTCGACGCCTGCGGCAAGCAGTCGTACGCGGATGAGCAAACGGCCATCAAGGCTGGCGGCTATGTTCCGTCGCTCGCACACGGCATGGCTCAGCCGGATGCAACGGCTGGTGCGATCACCGACGTCGTGACGAAGTTCATGAACTCGGACCAGGATTCGAAGAGCGCGGTTGAAGCGCTCGCGAAGGCTGCGAAGACGAAGTAAGTTCAGTAGCAAAGCGCCCGGTTGCGACTCCACGCGCCGCCGGGCGCCTCTCTTCAGCATGAAGATGTACCCAGAGTCAAAGCCTATGCCGGTCCAGCGTTGCGCAATGCTTGCGCAGCGGCGGGCGGCACAGTTTCAGGAGTCGAGTAGTGACTGCTTCTCTTAGCGGAAACGGGAAAACCACGGCCTCCGTGACCCGCCGCACGTCGCCGATGGCGGCGCTCGCCGACCGCTGGATTCCGAAGCTGGTGCTTTCTCCCAGCATCGTGATCAGCCTGGTCTTCGTTTACGGCTTCATTTTTCTGACCGGTTATCTGTCGCTGTCGAATTCGCGACTGATGCCGCGCTACGATTTTGTCGGTCTCGACCGCTATCGCGAGCTGTTCGATAACGATGTGTGGTGGACCTCAGCCGCAAACCTCGGCTGGTTCGGCATTCCGTTCATCGCGATCTGCGTGGGTCTGGGCCTGTTCCTTGCCATCCTGCTCGACCAGCAGATTCGCAACGAAGGCGCGTTGCGCGCGGTGTTCCTGTATCCGATGGCGCTGTCGTTCATCGTGACGGGCACGGCATGGCAATGGATTCTCAACCCTAATCTCGGCATGCAAAAGGTGCTGCACGACTGGGGCTGGACGAGCTTCCAGTTCGACTGGCTCGACAATCCGGATCGCGCGATTTTCTGTATCGTGATCGCGGCCGTCTGGCAATCGACCGGCTTCGTGATGGCGCTGTTCCTCGCCGGCCTGCGCGGTGTGGATGCGGAAATTTTCAAGGCGGCACAAGTGGACGGCGCCACGCTGCCGACCATTTACCGCCGGATCGTGATTCCGAGCATGCGGCCGGTGTTTTTCTCGGTGCTGCTGATTCTCTGCCACATCACGATCAAGACCTTCGACCTCGTCGTCGCGTTGACGGCAGGTGGCCCGGGTACCTCGTCGTCGCTGCCGGCGATGTTCATGTACACGTTTTCGTTTAACCGCGGGCAACTCGGCGTCGGCGCGGCATCGTCGATGATGATGCTCGCAACCGTCGTGGCCGTGCTCGTGCCGCTGATGTATATGGAATCGAGGAGCACGCGTAATGCAGCCTAAGATGACGATCAGCCGTGCCGTCATTTATGCGGCCTTGATTCTGTTTGCGTTGTACTTCCTGTTTCCGTTGTACGTGATGCTGTCCACGTCCTTCAAGGACATCGATCAACTGCGCACCGGCAACCTGCTGACGCCGCCGTCGCATCCGACCTTCGCGCCGTGGATCAAGGCATGGAGCCAGGCGTGTACGGGTGTGCGTTGCGACGGGATGCAGCCGTTCTTCATGAACTCGGTGCGGATGGTGATTCCGGCCGTGCTCATCTCGTCGATCATCGGTGCGTTCAACGGTTACGTGCTGACGCACTGGCGTTTCCGTGGCGCCGATCTTTTGTTCACGATGCTGCTGGTGGGCTGTTTCATTCCGTTCCAGGCAATCCTGCTGCCGATGGCGCGTTTTGAAGGCTTCCTCGGCCTGTCGAACACGGTGGGCGGACTGGTGCTGGTGCACGTGGTGTACGGCATCGCCTTCACCACGATGTTCTTCCGCAACTTCTACGTCAGCATTCCGGCGGAACTGGTGAAAGCGGCGCGTATCGACGGGGCAGGCTTCTTCCTGATCTTCACGAAGATTCTGCTGCCGGTTTCATTGCCGATTTTCATGGTCTGCCTGATCTGGCAATTCACGCAGATCTGGAATGACTTCCTGTTCGGTATCGTGTTCTCAGGTGTCGATTCGATGCCGATCACGGTGGCGCTGAACAACCTCGTGAATACGTCGACCGGTGTGAAGGAATACAACGTCGACATGGCAGGCGCGATTATCGCGGCACTGCCTACGTTGCTCGTCTACATCATCGCCGGCCGATACTTCGTGCGCGGCCTGACCGCAGGCGCAGTGAAGGGCTAACCCAAAACGATTGCCGCAGCGTGCCGGGTGGCCGCTGCGGTGCGAACCGGCATCCGGCCAGCGCCGCCTGAGTGCGACGCACCTGAAGCTGTACCAGAGACAAGAGGATTCACAGCATGGCAAGCCTTTCCATCCGTGACGTGTACAAGACCTACCCGAACGGGGTGCCGGTCCTGAAGGGTGTCAACATCGACATCGAAGACGGCCAGTTCCTGATTCTCGTCGGCGGTTCGGGCTGCGGTAAGTCGACGCTGCTCAACATGATCGCCGGTCTCGAGACCGTGACGAAGGGCGAGATCCAGATCGACGGCAAGACGGTGAACAACCTGTCGCCGAAGGATCGCGATATCGCGATGGTGTTCCAGTCGTATGCGCTGTATCCGTCGATGACGGTGCGGGACAATATTTCGTTCGGCCTCGGGATTCGCAAGGTTCCCAAGACCGAGCAGGCGCAGATCGTCGAGCGCGTGTCGAGCATGCTGCAGATTCAGCATTTGCTGGATCGCAAGCCGGGGCAGCTCTCGGGCGGCCAGCGGCAGCGGGTGGCGATGGGCCGCGCACTGGCGCGCGATCCGGTGATGTTCCTCTTCGACGAGCCGTTGTCGAACCTGGATGCGAAGCTGCGTATCGAAATGCGCTCCGAGATCAAGTTGCTGCATCAGCGCCTCGGCACGACCATCGTCTATGTGACGCACGACCAGATCGAAGCGATGACGCTGGGCGACCGGATTGCGGTCATGAAGGACGGGATCGTGCAGCAGTTCGGCGCGCCGCAGGAGATTTATGACTCGCCTTCGAACCTGTTCGTGGCGGGATTCATTGGCGCACCGCCGATGAACTTCATTCAGGGCAAGCTGGTTGAGCAGGGTTCCGGGGTGGGCGTCGAGATCGATACCGGGATCAAGCGCAGTGTGTTGAATCTGCCGTTTAACTCGGCCAAGGTCAACGGGCATGTGGGCAAGGACGTGATCCTCGGTCTGCGGCCTGAGCGTATTACCGATGCGCGCAGCGCGCATAACGTTGAAGATGGGCAACTGCAGCCGATCGAAGTCAAGGTCGACGTGATCGAGCCGACCGGGCCGGATACTTTGGTGTTTGCCCAGGTCAACGGCAAGCGCGTGGTGAGCCGCGTGCACCCGGCTTCGAATCCGCAGCCGCTGACGAACATGACGCTGCTGTTCGATGTGTCGAAGGCGGTGTTGTTCGATCCGGCTAATGAAGAGCGCATTGCTTAAGGTTTCCTTAAGGTTTCCTCTCGACTTAAGGGTCTCTTAAGGTTACGTTGTTTTTTGACGAAGAGATATGAAAGGCCTCATGCGTGAGATGGCGCATGAGGCCTTTTGATTTTCTGCTGCCGCTCTTTTGGCCTGTCAACGCTTCTGGGCAAGGCTTTGCATTAGGTAGGAATCCGATTGAATCGGCATCTGATTTTCATCATGAAGGCATTCTGTTAATGATTCGTTGGCAGACCACTAGCTCTTCGTCACGAATTATTCAATCTTGAAACATAAGGTAAGAATCTTCTTAATGAAAACCTCCAGCCCACATGAACCCGAAAAAATTAGCTTGTGTTGCCGGCTTCGTCTCGACGCTTGCGGCATGCGGTGGCGGCAATAGCGTATCGACGAACCCCTCGACATCGACATCGACGTCCTCCGTTGCGGTTCCGGCATCGGTCGCGGCTGCGGCCTCGGGCTACAAGATTTCGGTCTTTGCGCAGGTGCCCGGCACGCTGCGACCCGATGACCTTCTCCTGCACGGCAGCAATATTTTCGTGATTGCCCAGGACAACAATAACAATCCGGATGGCACAAACGTCGCTGGCACATCGCCCCAGAGTGAAGTGATCGAGTACGACCTGAACGGGAATCTGATCCGGACTTTCAACGTGCCGGGCCACCCGGATGGTCTGCTCGAATACGATTCGCACACCGTGTGGGTGAGCACCAACGAAGATGCCAACACGGAGATCATCGTAATCGACACGACGGCCAATACGCAGGTAACGCTTACCCCTGATACCACGCCGGCGCATGGCGGGGGGCTCGATGACATGAAAATGCTCAACGGCGTCGTGTATGCGTCCGCGTCCAATCCCACCTTGGGCGCGGCTACCGCAACGGCGCCCAATGGGGTTAGCACGGTGCCGTCGGTCTATACGGTCACGCTGAATTCGGATCACCAGACGTTCCATCTGACGCCTGTGCTGATGGGCAACGCAACGGCGACCAACATCCCGACCAATACCCAGGTGACCCTCAACATGACCGACCCGGATTCGATGGCGATCGATCCGAGCGGCGCGCTGGTGGTGGACAGCCAGCAGGACTCGGAACTGGTATTCGTCGCGAACCCGGGCGCCAGTCAGTCGGTGAGCGTGCTGCCGCTGACGTTGTACGGCAACTCATGGCCGGTGGACGATACGCGCTGGGCGCCGTCAGGCAATTCGTTCATGTTGCTGGCGGACAATTCGGCGCAACTGATCTATCGCATCGATGCGACCTCGGGCTTTACGGCGGGCACGGCATACAGCGCCGGCCAGGGGACGCTCTTGCAGGTCAACACGTCGACCGGAGTGATGACGCCGGTCTTTACGGGGATGAAGACGCCGCACGGACTCATCTTCGTCGGCGACTAACCCGGCTCGTTTCTCTGTGCCTCGCGCGCCCGGTGGGCGCGCCTGTTGTGTGGCCGGCGGCTGGAATCGGCGGAAGCAGCCTGTCGCCGGTTGCTGCGCGCCGGCCAATTCTTCTTCAGTCCGCGGCTCGCGTCAGCACCGCTACGCGATTTTTGAACAGCGTGACGCTGCAACCGGTGAGCACGTCGTTGAAGCGGATCGACATGCCGTGCATGCCGGCGACCGCATGGGTCAGGCTGAGTCCGAGACCATTACCCGGTGTGTGACGGCTCGCCTCGCTCCGATAGAAACGACGCAACACCGCTTGCCGTTCATCAGGCGCGATGCCAGGGCCGTCGTCATGAATCGTGATGCCGAACGAGGTGGTGTCACGGAACAGTTGCACGGACACATGGCCACCGTCCGGTGCGAACTTGATGGCGTTCTCCAGCAGGTTGGCGAGCGCTTCGAACAGCAGATTGCGATCGCCCTGGACTTCGATCGCGCCGTTCACCGTATGCTGATAGTCCAGTACGATGTGTTTTTCTTCCGCAGTCGGTTCATAGAACTCGACGACATCGTCGGCGACCGCGGCGAGATCGACCGTCACGAAGTTGCCGTGCCGCGCCTTGCTTTCGATCTCCGAAATGCGTAACAGTGCATTGAAGGTGCGCAAAATGCCGCCTAACTCGACGATTGCGTTTTCAGTGGCGGCCCGGTAATCCTGCTCCGATGTGGCGCGCCGTTGCGCGCGCTCGAGACCCGCCAGCAGGCGCGTCAGCGGCGTGCGCAGGTCGTGGGCGATCGCGTCGCAGACGCCTTTGACTTCGTGCATCAACCGTTCGATCTCGTCGAGCATGCTGTTCACGACGCGCACCAGCCGGTCGATGTCGTCCTGCTTGGCATGCTCCGGCAAGCGGCGGCTAAGATTGCCCGCGACGATTTCCTCGATCGAGTGGGTCACCGCATCGAGCCGCCGCACGGCGCCCACGCCGACAATAGCCGCGCCGATCAGCCCGGCAAGCAGCATCAGCAACCCGGCCGAGAGCAGTGCGTGCAACAGCTCCTCATCGAAGTGGTCGAGCTCACGAATGTTCTGGCACAGCAACGCGGTGCGTCCATCGGGAATCTGCGCGGCGATGCAGCGTCCGGGCACCTTGCGCTCCGGTAGCGCGAGGCGCATCGAAAACGGCCGGTCGAAGTACGGCAGCGCCGGCCGGTCGCTGGGGAAGCCGCCCGCGATATGTTTGCCCTGCGCGTCGAACAGCGCAAACGGACGCTGGTGCCGTGGATCGAACTGGCTCTGATGATTGAAGCGTGCGATGAGTTCTTCCGGGCTTTCGCGCACCAGTGCCGCGTGCTCGCGCTGCAGCCAGTCGTCGACGCGCTCCATTTCGAAGCCCGTGATCTCGACGTAGAGGTAAGCGAACAGCACCAGCGAGACGACACCGAACATCGCGAGAAACAATGTCGCGAGACGGAAACTGGTGGTGCGGTGCAGATCACTCAGGCGCACGGATCGTGTATCCCGAACCGCGAACGGTGTGGATCATCGGCGTCGAACCATCAGGGTCGAGCTTTTTCCGCAGGCGGCTGATGTGAACGTCGATCACGTTGGTGCGCTCGTCCAGCCGGTAATCCCATACTGCCTCGAACAGCATCGTGCGGCTGATGGTCTGGCCCGCATGCTGCATCAGATATTCGAGCAGCCGGTATTCACGCGGGAGCAGCGCGACCGGGCGGCCGGCGCGGGTGACTTCGCGCGTGAGCAGATTGAGGCGCAACGGCCCAACCTGATATTCCTGGACGCTGGCCGGTACCTCGCGGCGGCGCATCAGTGCATCGAGGCGCGCGGTCAATTCGATGAACTCGAACGGCTTGGTCAGGTAGTCGTCGCCGCCGGCGCGCAGGCCGCGTACCCGCTCGTCCACCGCAGAGAGCGCACTCAGGATCAGCACGGGTGTGACGACGCCGGCGCTGCGCAATGCCGCCAGCATGCCGAGCCCTTCGAGGCCGCCGGCCAGCATGCGGTCGAGCACGATGGCGTCATAGTGTCCGGCGACGGCCAGCATCAAGCCGTCACGGCCCGTCTCGGCTGAGTCGACGCGGCAACCGTGATCGGTGAGTGCGCCGACGATTTCTTCACGTGTCTGGCGGTCGTCCTCGACGACCAAAACGTTCGACATACGGAGTTTCCGGAGTAGGGACGCGGCGGCGCGCCACGCCCGGACAGGCGGCTTTGCGCTACGCTATGCGTTCACAGTATGCCTTGGCGCGGAAAACATCGATTTCGCGCCAACATTAAAAAAATTTAACCCAATCGAGCTGGCGGTTGTCGAGTATGCGAATCCTGATCGTCGAAGACGATGCGCGCGGCAGTCACTTCATGGCGCGCGGCCTGACGGAAAGCGGCCACATTGTCGACACGGCCGTCGACGGCGCCACCGGGCTCGCGTTGGCCCGCGAAGGTATCTATGACGTCATCGTCACGGACCGGCGACTGCCCGCGATGGATGGTATCGAACTCGTGATGCAATTGCGCGCGCAGGGCGGCGTGACGCCGGTGTTGATGCTCTCCGCGGTTGCCGGACTGACCGACCGCGTGGACGGCATTCGCGCCGGCTGCGACGATTATCTGGCCAAACCCTACGCGTTCGCCGAATTGCTTGCCCGTGTCGAAGCGCTGGCGCGCCGCGCCGACCGTGCGCGTCTGCAGGACGTCCTGCAGGTGGCCGATCTGGCGCTTGACCGCCGCGCGAGGCGTGCGAGCAGGGCCGGGCGGGATCTGCACCTGCAGCACCGCGAATTCCTGCTGCTCGAATGTCTGATGCGCTACGCCGGCCAGGTCGTTACGCGCAGCATGCTGCTCGAAGCGGCGTGGAACTATGAGTTCGATCCGCGCGGCAACGTCATCGATATGCACATGCACCGGTTGCGCGGCAAGGTCGACCGGGACTTCGCCACGCCGTTGATTCACACGGTCGTGGGGGCCGGCTACGTGCTGCGCGCGGACGACGAGGCGTGTGCCCAGCACCCGCTTTGACAGCCGATCTGGCGGTCGCTTTCCCCACCGCCGGCAAGACGCCATTTCACATTAAACTTTTTTAATAATCGAGCGAAAGGCCGGACAGGACGGCCTCGCTATCCTCGCGACGTTCAGGTTGTGAGGAAGTCTGTTTTATGCCCCAGTCACGGTTGTCCGGTTCGCCCCCGTGCGGTCGCGTTTTAGCGCCGGCCGCGCTCGCAGGACGTGTGCCGCTGCTTGCGGGCTTGCTGGCGCTGGCTCTGTTGTCTGCCTGCTCGCTCGTGCCGGCATACCAGCGTCCTGCTGCGCCGCTGGCGCCGGCCTGGAGCCGTGCTGCGCAGGCTTCGCTTGCCGACACGGTGCCGGTCAGAAGCGGCTGGTGGCGCACCTACCAGGACCCGGCGCTCGATGCGCTCGTCGAACAGAGTTTGCAACACAATTACTCGCTGGCCTCCGCGATCGCCAGTGTCGCCGCGGCGCGCGCCAATGCAGAGAGGGCTGGAGCGCCGCTGTATCCGTCGCTGACGCTTAACGGTACGTTCGATCGCAGCCACCAGCGCAGCAACAGTGGTGCTTCGGCTTCGTCGGGCCACGGCCAGAGCCTGTTCGCGGAAGCGGGTTACGAAGTCGACTTCTGGGGTCTCAACGCCGCCAACGCCAACTCGGCGCAGATGCTCGCGCGCGCCAGTGCTTTCGATCGCGATACGGTGGCGCTCACATTGACGGCATCGGTCGTCGACACCTGGTTTCAGATTCAGAGTCTGCGGCAACGCGTAGCGCTCGCGCAGACCATTGCCGACGATGCCGCCAGAATCCTGACGCTGCTGCTGGCCCAGCAGGACGCGGGCGTCGCAACGGAATTGCAGGTCCAGCAGCAACGTAACGCGCTGGCGACGTTCCAGGCCGCGATCCCGGCGTTGCAGCAGCAACTCGAGCAGAACCTGCACCTGCTCGCCACGCTGGTCGGCGCCGCACCGGAAGGATTTGCCGTGGCCGAAGCCAGACTGGCCAGCATTCCGGTGCCGCAGCCGCGTCCGAACCTGCCGTCGACCCTGCTCGATACGCGGCCCGACATCCGCTCGATGGAAGCGCAGTTGCAGGCGGCGAACTACAACGTCGGCGCCGCGCGGGCAGCGTTTTTCCCCAGTATCGTGTTGACCGCTGACGGCGGCTTGAGCAGCCGTTCGCTGTCGAACTTCCTGGCGAGTCCGTTCACGAGCCTGGCGTCCTCGCTGGCTGCGCCGATCTTCGACGGCGGTGCGCTGCGCGGGCAGTTGCACGCCAGTGAGGCCGCCGCAGCAAAGAGCGTCGCCGATTACCGGCAGACCGTGGTGAGCGCGTTGCAGGACGTCGAGGACTCGTTGAGCGCCGCCGCACAGCAGCAACAGGTTGAAGCAGCCGATCAGGCCGCAGCCGATGCCGCACGCAAGGCCGCGATGCTGGCGGACGCACAGTACAGACTCGGCACGATCGATTTTCTGACGGTGCTCGACACACAGCGCACGCTCTATCAATCCGAGGACGCGCTCGTGCAGACTCGTCTCGCACGTCTGCAGGCATCGGTCAGTCTGTTCCGGGCGTTCGGCGGCGGCTTCGGTGTGACTGACGGCAGCGCTAGCGGCGGCGCGGACGCGACCGTCGGTTCCGCCGCTGCTGTCGTTCCCGCCGCTGTGGCCGGAAAAGCCGTAGCCACCGTCAGCGCCGCAGCTATCGCCCCGCCGGGTCCATCTTCATCGAATCCCATCGCGCCATGAATCACGCCGCAGATATTCCACCGCAGCAGCCGCCCCGCCGGCGTCGCCGGTTTCCCCTGCCCGCCGTTGCGGGGCTCGTTGTTGTGCTCGCGCTGCTCGCATGGTGGCAGTGGCCGAGACAAGCCGCCAAAGCGTCTACGGCCGCCGTTCCGGTGAACGCCGGCCATGCGGTCATCGCCGATTTCCCGATTCGGGTAGCGGCGGTCGGCACCGTGCAGGCGCTCAACACGGTCGATGTCAAGGTGCGCGTGGACGGCGAGCTGCAACGCGTCGCCTTCAACGAAGGGCAAGACGTGAAGCGTGGCCAACTGCTCGCCCAGCTCGACCAGGGACCGCTCACCGCGCAATTGCAGCAGGCCGAGGCGGCACAGCGCAAGGACGAGGCAAGCCTCGAAAACGCGCAACTCGACCTCACGCGCTATGCGAAGCTCGTCGGCATCGGCGCGGCGACCTCGCAAAGCGTCGATACCGCGAGGGCGCAGGTGAAGTCGCTCGCCGCCACTGTCGCGGCCGACGCTGCGCTCGTGCAGAACGACCGCCTGCAACTCGGTTTCACCACCTTGAGCGCGCCGTTCACGGGCCGCGTCGGCGCGCGTGAGGCCGACGTCGGCGCGATCGTCCACCCCACCGATGCCACCGGTATCGTCACGCTCACGCAGATGGAGCCAATCGAGGTGCTGTTCTCCGTGCCGCAGGACGTCTTGCCGGACCTGCTCGCGAATCAGGCGAAGGCGCCGCTGCCGGTGAGCGTCACGACGCGCACCGACGGCGAGGCGCTCGCCCAGGGGGCGCTGGTCTTCATCGACAGCCAGGTCGACCCGAGCACCGGCCAGATCAAGCTGAAGGCGTCGTTTGCCAACACGGACCGCAAGCTGTGGCCAGGCGAACTCGTCAACGCCCGCGTGCTGGTGCGAACGGAGCGTCAGCGCATTGCCGTGCCGAGCCGTGCGATCGTCAATACCCAGGCAGGCACGCAGTTGTATGTGATCGCGCCGGACGGCAAAGTGCAGATGCGGCCGGTGCAGACCGGCGTGAGCGTCGACGGCATGACCGAGATTCGCAACGGCATCGAAGCGGGTGACCTGATCGTGTTCGAAGGGCAAAGCCGCCTGAATCCTGGCGCACGGGTGGCGGCGACGCTGGTCGGCGCGAAGGCGCAAGCCGCCGCTCCCGCGCCGGCGACGAGCATGGATGCGCCATCATGAGCCTGCTCGAACTGTTCATCCAGCGGCGCATTGCGACGAGCTTTCTGGCGATTGCCGTCTTGCTGGTCGGCATGGTCGCGTATTTTCTGTTGCCTGTCGCGCCGTTGCCGCAAGTGGATTTTCCGACCATCCAGGTCGTCGCGAACCTGCCCGGCGCCAGCGCGGACACCATGGCGACCTCGGTGGCCACGCCGCTCGAACGGCAACTGTCGAACATCTCCGGCATCACGCAGATGACCTCGTCGAGTTCGCTCGGCACGACGTCCATTGCGATCCAGTTCGATCTGTCGCGCGACATCAACAGTGCGGCGCAGGACGTACAGACCGCAATCAACGCGGCGGGCGGCACGCTGCCGAAGAACCTGCCGAATCCGCCGACCTACGAGAAGACCAATCCGGCCGACTTCACGCTGCTGTCGCTTGCATTGACTTCGCCTTCGCTCACGCTGACGCAACTCGACAGCTACGCCGAAGACTTTCTTGCCCAGCAGATCTCGCAGATGCCGGGAGTCGGCCTTGTCGATTTTCACGGGCAGCAGCGCCCCGCAGTGCGTATCCGCATCGATCCCGACAAACTTGCCGCGCGCGGCCTGACGCTGGAGGATGTGCGTTCGATCGTCGGCGTGCAGACTGTCAACGCGCCGAAGGGCAGTCTGAACGGCCCGGATCGTTCGGTCGTGTTCAACGCCACAGACCAGATCACGACGGCAGCCGGCTATCGCAACCTCGTCGTCGCCTATAAGAATGGCGCGCCTATCCGCCTGCAGGATCTCGGCACGGTGATCGACGCCGCCGAAGACACGCAGCAGGCCGCGTGGCTGCAGCACGAGCGTGCGATCATTCTCGACATCCACAAGCAGCCCGGCTACAACGTCGTCGACACCATCCGTAACATCCTGGCCCACTTGCCGGAGCTGGAAGCGTCGCTGCCGGCCGCCGCGCATGTCCATGTGGTCGGCGATCGCACGCAGACCATCAACGCGTCGGTGCATGACGTGCAGTTCACGTTGATGCTGACGATCGGGCTCGTCGTGATGGTGATTTTCGTGTTCCTGCGCAACGTCTGGGCGACGGTGATTCCGAGCCTCACGATTCCGCTGTCGCTGGTCGCCACGTTCGGGGTGATGTATCTGCTGGGGTATAGCCTCGACAACCTGTCGCTGATGGGACTGACCATTGCTGTTGGCTTCGTCGTCGACGACGCGATCGTCGTGATCGAAAACGTGATGCGCCACGTCGAGGAGGGCGTGCCACGCATGCGTGCCGCGTTGCTCGGGGCACGCGAGGTGCGCTTCACGATCGTGTCGATGACGATCTCGCTGATCGCCGTGTTTATCCCGATCCTGATGATGGGCGGCATCGTCGGCCGTCTGTTCCGCGAGTTCGCAGTGACGGTGAGCGCGGCCATCGTGATGTCGGGGCTGGTTTCGCTGAGCGTCACGCCGATGCTGTGCGGTTGGCTGATCCGTACGCCAGGGGCGGCCGGCCGTCGGCCCGGCAAGCTCGAACGCTGGCTGGAGGCGGCCTTCGTCGCGGTGGAGCGGCGTTATGAACATGGCCTCGACTGGGTGCTGCGTCATCAGAAGACGATGCTGGGCGTCACCATTGCCACGATCCTTGCGACCGGCGCACTGTTTGTCGCCATACCGAAAGGCTTCTTCCCGCAGGAGGACTCGGGTCTGATTCAAGGGATCGCGCAGGCCGCGCCGGATATTTCGCCGGCTTCGATGGCGGCGAAAATGCAGCAGCTCGGCCATATCGTGGAAGCGGACCCGGCCGTAGACAACGTCTACTACTGGATCGGTGCGAATCCGACCGTGAGCCAGGGCCGCTTGATGATCAACCTGAAGCCGTTCAATCAGCGCACGGCGAGTGCAGGACAGGTGCTCAACCGTCTCAGGACGAAGACGGCGAAGGTGATGGGCATCTCGCTGTCCATGCAGGTGCGTCAGGACATTCAGGTGGGTGGCCGGATCAGTGCCGCGCAGTATCAGTACACGCTGCAGGACCCGGATGTCCGGGAGCTGAACCACTGGGCACAGGTGCTCACGGCGCGTCTTGCCAGGCTGCCGGAACTGACCGACGTCACGTCGGACCAGCAGGCCTCGGCGACGAGTGCGACGCTCGTGATAGACCGCAGCACGGCCTCACGCTTCGGCATCACTGCCCAGGCGATCGACGACACGCTCTACGACGCGTTCGGTCAGCGTCAGATTGCGACGATGTTCACCGAGTTGAATCAGTACCATGTGGTCGAAGAGGTGGACCCGAAGTTTCAGTTGACGACCGATGCGCTCGCGCATCTCTATGTACGCTCGCCGTTGACGAATGAACTCGTGCCGTTGAACGTGCTCGTGAGCATCGACAACAATGTGTCGCCGATCTCCGTGAACCACCAGGGATTGTTCCCCGCGGTGACGATCTCGTTCAATCTCGCGGCGGGGCAGTCGCTCGGCAACGCGGTTAGCGCGATTCGGAAGGCCGAGGCCGCGGCGGGCGCGCCGGACTCGTTGACCGGCACGTTCCAGGGCACCGCGCAGGCATTCCAGGCGTCGCTGCAAAGCGAGCCTTATTTGATCCTTGCGGCCCTCGTGGTGGTGTATCTCGTGCTGGGGATTCTTTACGAGAGTCCGATTCATCCGCTGACGATCATTTCGACGCTACCGTCGGCGGGAGTAGGCGCATTGTGCGCGTTGATGCTATTTCACCAGGATCTGTCGATCATGGGCATGATCGGGATTATTTTGCTGATCGGAATCGTCAAGAAGAACGCCATCATGATGATCGATTTCGCGCTGGTGGCGGAGCGGGAACAGGGCTTGTTGCCCGCCGCGGCGATCCGTCAGGCCTGTGTGCTGCGTTTTCGTCCCATCATGATGACGACGCTTGCCGCGTTGTTCGGCGCGTTGCCGCTGGCGCTGGGTCATGGCGCCGGTGCGGAATTGCGCGTACCGCTGGGGATTGCGATCGTCGGCGGCCTGGTGTTGTCGCAGATGCTGACGCTGTTCACGACACCCGTGGTGTACCTATGGTTCGACCGTCTCGCCCACCGGGTCGAAGGCGATCGGCGCGAAGGCGATGCGGGTTTCGAACCGGTGGGCGAGACGCAGGTGCAAAGCTGAGGCGTGCCGGCGCCGTTATGAGGCGCGCCCGCAAAAATTCACGATGGCGCTTGCGACCTCATCCGGCGCTTCTCTCTGCGGAAAATGGCCGACGTGCTTTAGCACCACGCGTCGATATGGCCCAGTGAAGAAGCGCTCCTTGCCCGCGGAGCTGTCCGGATGATTGCAGGCATCTGCATCGCCATGCAGAACCAAGGTGGGAACCGACAATACGGGAGCTGGATTCAGGCGGGCCTCGTCCTTCGCATACGAAGGGTCGCCAGGCACAAAGCCCCATCTATGCCGGTAGGAATGCAGTACAACGCTGGCCCAATCCGGGTTGTCGAACGCTGCGGCTGCCTGCTCGTAATCGTCTCCCGTGTACCAGTCGGCAGGAGACCACTTGTCCCACATCAGACGCGTAAAGCCGCGTCGATCCTCTTCGATTGCGCGTTGCCCTCGCGGCGTGGCCATGAACCAGTGGTACCAGTAGTTGCGCGCTTGCAAGTAAGTCAGCGGCTGCTGCGGATCGTTTGTCCCATAGCCAACCGATAGCATCACCAGATGCGATCCTGCTCCATCACGCAAACCGCTGGCGTTGGCCACGGCGCGTGCTCCCCAGTCATGCCCGATCAGAGCAGGCTGGTGCAAATCCAGGGCGTCGATAAATTCCAGCAGATCGCGTCCAAGCGCCGCGAGTTGGCCGCTGCGTGGCGCGTCCGTGCTGCGAAAGCGCGTCGGTCCGAAGCCGCGCAAGGCAGGGCACAGAACCCGATAACCGGCACTCGCCAGATGCCCGGCGATTTGCCGCCACCCTTCCGGACAGTCCGGCCAGCCGTGGACCAGAACCGCGGTGCGTTCTCCGGCCGGGTTCCACTCCAGGTAGCCGATGTCCAGCACTGGCGTGCTTACGAACGAGTATTCCATCATTGCGTCTTCCCTCGACCAACGTCGAAGCTCAGTGTCGAAGCGTTCACATTAGGTTATTTTCACAGGAGAATTCGTGATGAATAGGGTGATATTGTTCACGTTTCGAAATGAATTCTGGTGCCACTGTGAACATGGAATCGCGCGCCGCTGGGTTGGAGCTGGTCCTGTTACGGACCTTTCTCGAGGTCGTCGACACGGGCGGCTTTGCACTCGCAGCAGAGCAACTAGCCCTTACTGCACCCGCGGTCAGCGGCCACATCAGGCGCCTCGAACAGGCGGCGGGAACCTCTCTGCTGTTGCGAACGACGCGCAGTTTCCGGCTGACGCCGGCCGGCGAAATGCTGTACACCTACGCTCGTAACATCGTCAATCTGGAACGGGAAGTCCGTGCCCGCCTTCGCGACGCGCCGAGTGCAGAGCGGCTGCGAATCGGTGCCTCGGAGGACTTCACGGGGGCGTGGCTACCCGGCGTCCTGCAGATGTTCCGGCGCACGCACCCGGGCGCATCCGTGGAACTGAAAGTGGGAGTGACCGCCGATCTGGTGAGCGATCTCGAGCGAGGGCAGTTCGATATTGTGTTTGGCAAGCAATGTGCGCGCGTGCCAGGCAACGGGACGCTGCTTTGGGGCGAGGAACTGGTCTGGGCATTCGATGCAGGAACCGTCTTCGACCCCAGCGACGAAGTGCCCATTGCGGTCTTTCCCGAGCCCTGCGCCTATCGTGAAGCCGCTATCGCCGCCCTGAGCCACGCCGGGAAGTCATGGCGCCTGGTATTCGAGAGCGGCAGCATGGCTGGCTGCCTGTCCGCCGCGCACGCGGGTTTCGCGGTGACACCCGTGGCGCGCAGTCAGCTACGCGACGGACTGCGTGTATTGACCGTGTCCGATGGAATGCCGGCGCTGCCCGATGTGCAGTTTTACGCGTTCGGGAATACGACCTCGCGCGCGACTCGCGACCTGATCGCTGCGGTGGAGAGATCAGGCAGGCACGCCAGATTTCACATGCCTGCACGTTGGTAGCGGGCGAAAGTGGGCGCCGCTCAATGCGGCAGGCGTATGTTGAATTTGAACGTGACGAGCCGCGCTAGCAGGATGAACCCTGTGGCGATCAGCACGCTATAGACGGTATCGAAGTTGAAGTAATCGAGCAGCAGATACAACCAGCAGCCAAGAAACGCGCAGGTCGCATACGGCCGCGAATCCTTCAGGATCAGCGGTACTTCATTGCATAGCACGTCGCGAATCACGCCGCCGAATACTCCTGTCAGCACGCCGAGGATCACGGACGTGAACCAGGGCATCTGCGCATCGAGCGCCAGCGATGTGCCCGAGACGCTGAAGAGCCCGAGCCCAATCGCATCGGCCACCAACAACACACGCTCTGACAACAACCTCGAAGTCATCTTCAACAGCATCGGCGCGAACAGCGACATCACAAAGATCGCGATGACATACGGTTGATGCTCGACCCAAAAGAACGGCCGTCTCTCAAGCAACACATCGCGCACGGTTCCGCCGCCGAAAGCCGTCGCCATCGCCACGAGGAAAGTCCCAACCGCATCGAGCCGCCGCGTGCGTGCTTCGATGAAGCCCGAAATCGCATAGGCGAAGATCGCCAGCGCCTCCATGATGGTGAGCGCCAGCGTGAGCCGCGGATGCATTAACGACGCCCCTTCACGGCTTGATGTGGGGAACCTGGGCTCCCGGTTGCAGCAACACGAGCACGGCACCCGCACCGCCGTCATGCGCTCTTGCCTGGCAGAACGCGATGACCTCTTCCTTCTGCACCAGCCAGGCCCGCACCTTGCCCTTGAGCACCGGCTCCTTGCCGACCGACCCAAGCCCCTTGCCATGAATCACGCGCAGGCAGCGCAACCCGCGCTTGACCGACTCGCGAATAAACTCGGCCAGCGCCTCACGCGCCTCTTCACGGCGCATGCCATGCAGATCCAGTTGAGCCTGCACAATCCATGCTCCACGCCGCAATTTCCGCACGACCTCCTGACTCACTCCAGGCCGGCAATACGAAAGCGTTTCATCTGTCTCGAGCAAAACTTCCGGATCGAATTCATCTGAAATCGCCTCGTGCAACACAGCTTCTTCATCGAGCCGAGTCTGCACCGGCACAGGCGAGGGTGGCGTGCGCGCCGGCGGCACCCGCGGCGGCACCACTAGCGGTGCGACAGCGCCAATCTCCCGCCGAAACAGATCAGCATCCGCCGACGCTTCACGCTGGGTCTGAGCAGCCGCCGCGCGTTCGCTCTCACGCCGCTCGGCATCGCCTTTCAACGCGGCCCGCAAAGCACCTAAGCCGGCAAGGCCTGCGCCCGGCTCTATCTGCGGTTTGGTCGGCGCGACCGGCACGGGCGTCGGCTTGACGGCCGTCGAGCGGGGACGTTTCGGTTCGCTAGGGTGAGGCAGGTTCTTTGCCATAACGGTGACAAGCGGTAGAGAAGTCGATCTTCGCGCGCCCCGATCGCGAGTCGCGCGGTGTATCCACCCGTGCGTCGAGTCCAGCATACGGATGGATGCGTAGCAAAGCAAAAAGGGCCGCGAGCTTGCCAGCCGCGGCCCTTCATCTGCTGCGTGCGGTAACCGGAAAGCGCTCAGGCCCAAGCCCGAGCGCCATTTTACCGTTCCCGCTTCGCCAAACCGGCTTGCTTGCGCCGATTAACGCTCGGCTTCAGCGCTCATCACGTGTTCGCCGATCATTTCGTCAATGGTTTCGAGGTAGCGCTGCGCATCCAGCGCTGCCATGCAGCCCGTGCCGGCGCTCGTAATCGCCTGGCGATAGACGTGATCCTGCACGTCGCCGGCCGCGAACACACCCGGTACGCTGGTGCCTGTCGCATTGCCCGACAGTCCGCCGTTGGTGATGATGTAGCCGTTCTTCATCTCCAGCTGGCCTTCGAAGATATCCGTATTCGGCTTGTGGCCGATCGCGACAAACAGGCCCTGCAGCGCGATATCGGTCGCTTCGCCGGTCTTCGTATGCTTGATCCGCAGCCCCGTCACGCCGGACTGGTCGCCCGTCACTTCATCGAGCACATGATTCCACTTGATCTCGACGACGCCTTCCTTTTCCTTCGCCAGCAGACGGTCGATCAGGATCGGCTCGGCGCGGAACTTGTCGCGGCGGTGGATCACCGTCACTTTCTTCGCGATGCCGGCGAGGTAGAGGGCTTCCTCGACTGCGGTATTGCCGCCGCCGATCACCGCTACGTGCTGCTGCTTGTAGAAAAAGCCGTCGCAGGTCGCGCAGGCCGACACGCCCTTGCCCATGAACGCCTCTTCCGACGGCAGGCCGAGGTACTGTGCCGACGCGCCGGTCGCGATGATCAGCGAGTCGCAGGTGTACTCGCCCGAGTCGCCGATCAGGCGGATCGGCTTCTCGTTGAGCTTGGCCGTATGGATGTGGTCGAAAATGATTTCGGTGTTGAAGCGCTCAGCGTGCTCCAGGAAACGCTGCATCAGTTCCGGGCCCTGCACGCCGTTCGCATCGGCCGGCCAGTTTTCGACGTCCGTGGTGGTCATCAGCTGACCGCCCTGGGCCAGACCCGTGACGAGCACCGGATTCAGGTTGGCGCGCGCCGCGTAGACGGCGGCGGTGTAACCTGCGGGGCCTGAACCGAGGATCAGGACTTTGGCGTGTTTCGTGGTGGATGCGGGCATGATCGAAATCCGTAAAAAGCGCCCGGCTCGCCCATGCGAGGCCGCGCGGCTGCAACTGAACTTGAACTGAAACAGTAGATGGGTATCAGACCGGCATTATAAAGGTCGGCAAGCCGGGCCGCTTCATGAAGCTTCCTGATCGTGCCGATAGCCTGTTGCCGCCGTTTGGCCCGAAAACCACGCTGACTGGCTCCAGTTACCGTCATTTACAGCCTTGCGCGCGACACTGCGTTTACAATAGGCCGGATCGAACGACCCGGCGGCCACGACCGGGCGCCCAGCACCGCTTGGGGCCGCGCATTTGGCCGCTGATTGGCCACACCCGCAACAGGATCAATGGCAAAAGCTCCTTATTCCGCGAGCGCGCAGGCATTGCCGCACCGCATGTCGCGCCTCTTCACAGAAATCCGCTGGATCCTGCAGGTCGCGCTCGGCGTTTTCCTGCTGATGGCGCTTGTCAGCTACAGCCGGCACGATCCGAGCTGGACGCACGCTGCGCAGGTCGACCGCATCGCCAACTGGGCCGGCCGCGTCGGCGCCTGGACTTCCGACATCCTGTTGCTCCTGTTCGGCCTGTCCGCCTACTGGTGGGTGGTGCTGCTCGGCCGCAGCATTTCGGCCAATTACCGCCGTATTACCCGTCACGAGACGCAGCCGGAGGACAAGCCGCGTGACGCGAGCTGGCTCGCCGAGATTTTCGCCTTCGTGCTGGTGCTGCTCGCGAGCGATGGCATCGAGGCGCTGCGGATGTGGTCCCTCAAGGTGCAACTGCCGCGTGCGCCCGGCGGCGTGATCGGCGAAGCCGTGGCGCGCGGCGTTTCGCACGCGCTCGGCTTCACGGGCGGCACGCTCGCGCTGCTGCTGGCGCTCGGCATCGGCTTGTCGCTGTATTTCCGCTTTTCCTGGCTTTCCGTGGCGGAGCGGGTCGGTGAGTCGATCATTTCCGCCGTCACCTTTGCGCGCCTGCGCCGCGAAGCCGGCCGTGACCGCAAACTGGGCGAGGCCGCCGCCGTCAAGCGCGAAGGCAAGGTGGAGCAAGGGCGCGTGCGCATCGAAGAGCACGAGCCTGTCATGATCGTGCCGCCGGTGCTCACGCCGGCCAAGTCCGAGCGCGTTGAGAAAGAGCGCCAGGTGCCGCTCTTCACCGATCTGCCGGGCGATTCCACGCTGCCGCCCATTTCGTTGCTCGACGCCGCGCCCGCTGCGCAGGAAACCATTTCACCCGATACGCTCGAATTCACCTCGCGCCTGATCGAGAAAAAGCTGAAGGATTTCGGCGTCGAAGTAAGCGTGGTCGCCGCCTATCCGGGCCCGGTCGTCACGCGCTACGAAATCGAGCCGGCCACCGGCGTGAAGGGCAGCCAGATCGTCAACCTGGCCAAGGATCTGGCGCGTTCGCTGTCGCTGGTGTCGATTCGCGTGGTCGAAACCATCCCAGGCAAGAATTTCATGGCGCTGGAGTTGCCGAACCAGCGCCGTCAGACCGTGAGCCTCTCGGAGATTCTCGGCTCGGCTGTCTATGCCGATGCCGCCTCGCCGCTGACCATGGGCCTCGGCAAGGACATCGGCGGCAAGCCGGTGTGCGCCGACCTCGCCAAGATGCCTCACCTGCTGGTGGCGGGTACGACCGGTTCGGGCAAGTCGGTGGGGATCAACGCGATGATCCTGTCGCTGCTCTACAAGGCGAGCGCCGAGCAGGTCCGGATGATCCTGATCGATCCGAAGATGCTCGAAATGAGCGTCTACGAAGGTATTCCTCACTTGCTGTGCCCGGTCGTCACGGACATGCGCCAGGCCGGTCACGCGTTGAACTGGGCGGTCGCCGAAATGGAGCGCCGCTACAAGCTGATGAGCAAGCTTGGCGTGCGCAACCTCGCCGGCTACAACAACAAGATCGACGAAGCCGCCAAGCGCGAGGAAAAGCTGCCGAATCCGTTCAGCCTGACGCCGGACGATCCGGAACCGCTCACGCGTTTGCCGAACATCGTGGTCGTGATCGACGAACTGGCCGACCTGATGATGGTGGTCGGCAAGAAGGTCGAAGAGCTGATCGCGCGGATCGCGCAGAAGGCTCGCGCGGCCGGCATCCACCTGATTCTGGCGACGCAGCGGCCTTCCGTCGACGTCATCACGGGCCTGATCAAGGCCAACGTGCCGACGCGGATGGCCTTCCAGGTGTCGTCGAAGATCGACTCGCGCACCATTCTCGACCAGCAGGGCGCGGAATCGCTGCTCGGCATGGGCGATATGCTCTATCTGCCGCCCGGCAGCGGCTTGCCGGTGCGCGTGCATGGCGCGTTCGTCTCCGACGAAGAGGTGCACCGCGTCGTCGACAAGCTCAGGGAGCAGGGCGAGCCGAACTATATCGAGGGCATCCTCGAAGGCGGCGTTACCAGCGATGGCGACGAAGGTTCCGCGGGTGCCGAGGGAACCGGTGCAGGCGGTGGCGAGTCGGACCCTCTATACGATCAGGCGGTGGAAGTCGTCATCAAGAATCGCCGTGCGTCGATTTCGCTGGTGCAGCGTCATTTGCGGATCGGTTACAACCGCGCTGCCCGTCTGCTCGAGCAGATGGAGCAATCCGGGCTGGTGTCGGCGATGTCGTCGAACGGCAATCGCGAGATTCTGACGCCTGCGCGGGAGGCCGATTAGGCGTCGCAACGATGATTTCGTGGCACCCGCTTCGGAAGCGCTCTGCTGAGCCTGCGGTTCTGAGACCCGGCCTTTCCCGGCAGCCGCCAGGGCGACCCATCCAACCTAGACAGGCGGTGACGCTTACCCAGCGTCGCGCCGCATCTGACCTCGGTCCGATTCAATTCACGGAGAAAAATATGCAGCAATACGCCGGGCACCGTGCCCATTTCGGCCGCTTTGGTCATCTGGTTCGAACGCTGGCACGCGGCTTGGGCAGCGTGGCGATCGGTGCATCGCTGCTGGTCGCACAGCAGGCGTTCGCAAGCGGCACCGAGCAGTTGAAGGCGTTTGTCGCACAAGTCCATTCGGCGCGCGGCGATTTCGTGCAGCAGGAAGTGCGTGCACCGAGCAAGGCGCAAAGCGCAAGCGACGCCGCACAGATCATGCCGAAAAGCGCCACTTCGAGCGGCACCTTTGTGTTCGCGCGTCCGGGCAAGTTCATCTGGTCGTATCAGAAGCCTTATGAACAGGTGTTGCAGGCCGACGGCGACAAGCTCTACGTCTACGACAAGGACTTGAATCAGGTGACCGTGCGTGCCCTCGGCGGCGCACTGGGCGCGAGCCCGGCGGCGATCCTGTTCGGCAGCAACGATCTCGACAAGAACTTCACGCTGCGCGACGCCGGCGTGAAGGCGGGCATCGACTGGCTCGAACTGATTCCGAAGGCGAAAGACACGCAGTTCCAAAGCGTCGGCATCGGCTTTCGCGATGGCAATCTGCAAGCCATGGAACTGCACGACGTATTCGGCAACGTGACCTTGTTGACGTTCTCGAACATTCAGAAGAATCCGCCGCTTCCCGCGGATGCGTTCAAGTTCACGGTGCCGAAGGGTGCCGACGTGATCAACGGCTGAGCGCCGGGTTTGGCTGCTAGGGCATGAGCGGGTTGGGCACGAGGCCGCGCAGGTTTTGCGCGGCCTTTTCTATTGTTGGGCGCCGGTTTCTACGCGTGGGTGCGCGCCGATGCCCGCTAGTGCGCCATAGTGCGCGTTATTCGTCGGCTTCAGCGTCGCGGGGAGGATGCGCGGCTTTCATATCGTCGATAAACGCTTCGACGATATCGGTGCGATGCTGCCGCGCCCGTGTGACCATGTGGAACGCCACCCGGTATTTCATCTGCGCCGGGTTCAAGGCGGCCAGCAAGCCTTCCTTCACGTACGGCGCCGCGAAATGCCCAGGCAGATAGCCGAGGTGATGACCCGAGAGCACGAGCATCGCGACCGCCTCCATGTTGTCGGCCACGGCCGTTACGTTTTGCGGCGTCGTCGAACTCTCGGCCTCGGGCAGCGGATAGCTGCGCCACGCCCATTCATGCTGGGCGGCTTCTGCAGGTGCGACCTCGCCGGCCCGCCCGAACAGAGGGTGTCCGTTGGCGCAATACGCGAACTGATCCTCGGCGAACACCTCCGTGTACTCGAGCGACGGCACCCGGTGCCAGAAATAACCGATCCCGACCTGAATCCGCCCGTTAAGCAGCAGTTCTTCCAGCTCGCCGGGTGAGCGCACCAGAATCGAAAACCGCACGGATTGGTCGCGCGTGCGAAACCGTCCGATCGCACTGCTGATGCGCGCGCTCGCCGACACGGGCGTGTGTCCGATCATACCGATGTCGAGCGTGCCGACCAGCTTGCGGCCTACATTGCGCGCCTGCATTCCGAAGGTATCGACGGCGGCTAGCAGCGCCCGCGCCGCCTCGATGAACTGTTCGCCGCGCGCCGTCAGGCTGAAGCCGCCGCGGCCGCGCTCGCACAGCCGGTAGCCGAGACGTGTTTCCAGCGTCGCAAGCTGGGTGCTGATCGTCGATTGCCCAACGTTCAGCGTCGCCTGCGCCGGCGAGACACCGCCGGCGTCGACGATCGCGAGGAAAACGCGGATCAGGCGCAGGTCGAGATCGGTGAGTTGCGAGAACATGGAGGTGGATACATCGCTATGGATCGATGTGAAGTTTATTCCATCGCCATTTTATATTGATACAAAGTGCTCAAAAATGAGAATTGTTCCAGCGAATCGGCCAATTCAAAACGGTCTTTGCTGGCAACCTTTTTCATTGCTGAGACACGATGAATACCTCTTCTTTCGTTTCACCCGACCTCACCGAACGTCCCCAGCCGTTATCCGGCAATGCGATGCCCCGCTGCGGCGGTATCGCAACGATGATGCGCTTGCCGAATGTTGGCTCGGCACAAGGACTGGATGCCTGCTTCGTGGGCGTGCCGTTCGACCTCGGCACCTCGAACCGTACCGGTGCGCGTTTTGGGCCGCGGCAGATCCGCAGCGAATCGGTGCTGCTGCGTCCCTACAACATGGCCACGCGCGCGGCGCCGTTCGATTCGCTGCAAGTGGCCGATGTCGGCGACGTCGCGATCAATCCGTACAACCTGCCCGATTCGATCGCGCGTATTGAAACCGCCTACGACGAGATTCTCCAGCACGGCACGAAGCCGCTCACGCTCGGCGGCGATCACACCATCACCCTGCCGATTCTGCGTGCGATTCACCGCAAGTACGGCAAGGTTGGGCTGATTCACGTCGACGCGCATGCGGACGTCAACGACACGATGATGGGGGAGAAGATCGCGCACGGCACGCCTTTCCGCCGGGCGGTGGAAGAGGGCCTGCTCGATTGCGAGCGCGTTGTGCAGATCGGGCTGCGCGGTACCGGTTACGAAGCGGAAGACTTCGACTGGTGCCGCGACCAGGGTTTCGAGGTGGTGCAGGCCGAGGCGTGCTGGAACCAGTCGCTCGCGCCGCTCATGTCGCGCGTGCGCGAACGGATGGGCGATGCGCCGGTGTACATCACGTTCGATATTGACGGGATCGATCCGGCGTTTGCGCCCGGCACCGGCACGCCTGAGATTGCCGGCTTGACCGTGCCGCAAGCGCTGGAAATCATTCGCGGCTCGCGCGGCCTGAACATTGTGGGATGCGATCTGGTCGAGGTTGCGCCGCCATACGATCCATTTGGAACGACCGCATTGTTGGGCGCTAATCTCGCATTCGAACTGCTTTGTGTATTGCCGGGTGTGGAATACCGTCCTGCAAAGCGCTGAAGGTTGCCGAGGCCTTATGCAATCAGGTCTTCGAGCTGGAGATTGACCTGCGGCTCGAGTTCGCGCGCTTCTTTCGCCAGGTTGACCTGCTTGGCGGATTTCGCCACCTCGAGGACGTCCGGCTTGATGTCGTAGCCACCGCGCGTGTTCAACCACGTGAGGACGTCCCACAAATGCCAGACCGACGGGTTGCCCTCATGAACAGGGATCGGGAAGTCGGCAGCGTGGCTGAGCATCAGCTTGCGCATGTTCTGACGCGAGACGCCGGCGACGTCGGCGACGTCCGTGAGGCCCACGAAATCCGGCGCGGCTTCGACGAGGCGGGCGGTAGGCACGGCGCGCTTCACGTCCTCGAGGGCGCTCATCAGCGCCTGAAGTGCGCTGGAACCTTCCCGAGCGAAGACGAGCGCGATGCGCCCCGGCAGCCCGATGCCGATGGTTGCGTCGTCGCATCCTGCTTCAGCGAGACGTTCGACAATTTCGTCGTGGTCGCAGTCTTCTGCAGCCAACTGGTATTTCAGCGTGAAGTCGTATTCCATTATTTACTCCTGCTTGCCGGCGTGCTGGCGTGTGCCTTGCGGCGCACGCTTATGCCGATGTGCCGTGCAATTGTCGACCACCCTTCTGAGAAGCCGGGCGTGATTTCCTGGATTCCTGGGTGTGCTCCAGACACTGGTGATGCAGAACTCTCCGCACCGGCACTCCGAGTCGTTGTACGGACAGTACATTTTTCCCCAGGCGTGCCCTTTGCCACCGCTCTTGACGCGCCAACCGGATGCTTCGGCATAGGCCAATGCGTCTTCTACTTCCTTCTTTGAATGCGTCCCTCGAATCATCAATGGCCTCATCATAAATGCGTTAAATCTGGTTGTCAACTGACAACCAGATTGGATGGAGGCACGCTCGAAATGCGCTAGGGATCTATTTTCTAAAATAATGAGATGGGAGTGAATCTATCTCGCAAATGACCGTGCCAGATAGTAACTACATCATGCAGGCGGTCCTTCTGCAATAGAAACGCCCCTCAACGGAAGTTATAAGCCAAACGAAATATCGAGGGGAAGCGCTGCGGACGCAGGCGCAAGCGATGCGAGGGCGGAGCGGACAGTAGCCCGCGGCGGCCCGCATTGCGCGGGCCGCCGAGTCATGTCGTGTTACGCGTAAGCGGTTTTGCGCACCGACACCATGGCGAAATAGCACAGTGCGCCGATGGCCAGAGCGGGCAGCGTCGCGCCGAGATTCGGCAGCCATTGGTTGATGGCCTGATAGGCGCCGATCCCGATCGCCCAGGAGATGAAAGCGCTCAGATGCCACCCGCCCGAGAAGCCGTAGCGGCCTTGCGGGTCGGCGAGCGCGGCCGCTTCGATGCGGCGCTTGCGCACGATGAAGTGGTCTACCAGCACGACGCCGAACAGCGGCGCGAACACGGAGCCGATCAGCAGCAGGAAGTTCTGGTATTTCGCCATCGGTATAAGCAGCGCGATCGCCGTGCACAGCGCACCAAACGCCGCCGACAGCAGCGGCACCGTTGCACGGGTCCAGAACGTGCCGGTCGAGACGGCCGCCGAGTGGATATCGGCGAAGGCGTTGTCCACTTCGTCGATCAGGATCAGCAGCAAGGCGAGGCCGCCGCCCGCTTGCGCCAGCGCGCCGGTCAGCAACGCATCGCCGCCGCCTGCCGCGAGGCCGTAGATTGCGCCGAGTGCGTAAAACCAGATATTCGCAATCCCGTAACCGAGCAACGTGCCGCGGAACGATTCGCCGGCACGGCGGCCGAAGCGCGTGTAGTCGGCGATCAGCGGCAGCCATGACAACGGCATCGCGACGACCAGATCGATGGCGCCGCCGAACGACATCTCGCCGGTGCCCGGACGGCGCATGAGCGCCGCCAGGTCATGCCTCGCCAGCAGATTCCACGATAGCCACGCGGCCCCTGCCAGCAGCAGCCAGATACCCCAGGTCCGCAAAAAGCGCCGCACGAACGACAGCGGGCCGCTGATCGCAAGCAGCGTTGCGAGCAGGCCGAAGACGATCGTCCAGATGAGCGGCATTGACAGGTGGAAGGCCTGCTGGGCGAGCGCGTCGGCGGAGTCGCGCATCACGATCACTTCGAACGAGCCCCAGCCGACCAGTTGCACCGCGTTGAGGACGGCGGGCACGGACGCGCCGCGCACGCCGAGCGTGGGCCGCAGCGACGACATGGCGGCAAGGCCGGTATCCGTGCCGATCACCCCGGCGAGCGCGAGCAGTACCACACCGATCACACTGCCGATACCGACGGCCGCCAGCGCATGCGGCAGCGAGAGCCCGGGCACCAGCAGGGCACCCGCCTGGGCGACCAGCAGGCCGATGCCTAGCGAGAACCACAGCGCGAAGGCGTCGCCGGTACGAAACGCGCGGCGTGCGTCGGGCACCGGCGTGAGCGGTGCGTAGGTGGAACCGGCGTCGCCGGCGAGTGGATATTGTGCCATCTGGTTTTGTTCCTGTTTGGTCGCGAATCTTCGCTTATCTTCGCTTGTGCGCACGGCTGGCTCGTCACGGCGCCGTCACTGTCATAATGCAGGACCGTGCCGCAGCCTGCGCGCCGGTTCTTTCGTTGGCCGGGCGCGCGTCGTGCTGGGCTCGCGTAAGGTGGCCGAGCCATGCCGGAAAGCCGAGATTATCCACAAAACGCCATGTTTGAAGAAACCCGTGCCAACGTCCCACTCGCTGAGCGTCTGCGCCCGCGCAATATCGATGAAGTAATCGGCCAGAAGCATCTGCTGGGTCCGAACAAGCCGTTACGGGTCGCTTTCGAGTCCGGCGAGGCCCATTCGATGATTCTCTGGGGTCCGCCCGGCGTCGGCAAGACCACGCTCGCGCGGCTCATGGCCGACGCCTTTCACGCCGAGTTCATCGCTTTGTCGGCGGTGCTCTCGGGGGTGAAGGATATCCGCGAAGCCGTCGAGACCGCGCAAGTGCATCGCGCGCATGGACACCAGACGCTGGTGTTCGTCGATGAAGTGCATCGCTTCAACAAGAGCCAGCAGGACGCTTTTCTTCCGCACGTCGAATCGGGGCTGTTTGTGTTTGTCGGCGCGACGACCGAAAATCCGTCGTTCGAGGTGAACAGCGCGTTGCTGTCGCGGGCGGCGGTCTACGTGCTGAAGAGTCTCGATGACGACGAACAGCGCGAACTGCTCGAGCGCGCGCAGAAGGAACTCGGCGGCCTGACGTTTACGGACGAAGCGCGCGATGCGCTGATCGGTTCCGCCGACGGTGACGGCCGCAAGCTGCTCAACAACCTCGAAATCGTCGCGCGGGCCGCGGCGCAGCAGAAAACCACCGAGATCGACGGCGCGTTGCTCGGCAGCGCGCTCGCGGAAAACCTGCGGCGCTTCGACAAGGGCGGCGACGCCTTCTACGATCAGATCAGTGCGCTGCATAAGTCCGTGCGCGGCAGCAATCCGGACGGCGCCTTGTACTGGTTCTGCCGGATGCTCGACGGCGGCGCGGACCCGCGTTATCTGGCGCGCCGCATCGTGCGAATGGCCTGGGAAGACATCGGCCTCGCCGATCCGCGCGCAGCCCGCATCACGCTCGATGCCGCCGAAACCTACGAGCGCCTCGGCACGCCCGAAGGCGAACTCGCGCTGGCCCAGGCACTGATCTACCTCGCGGTGGCGCCGAAGTCGAATGCGGGCTATATGGCGTACAACGAGGCGCGGCGCTTTGTCAGCAAGGACCAGTCGCGCGGGGTGCCGGTGCATCTGCGCAACGCGCCGACGAAGCTGATGAAAGAGCTCGGCTACGGTCACGAATATCGTTACGCGCACGACGAACCGGATGCGTACGCCGCAGGCGAGACCTATCTGCCCGACGGCATGCGCGAGCCGCACTGGTATGAACCGACGCCGCGCGGCCTCGAAGGCAAGATCGGCGAGAAGCTGGCGCGTCTGGCCGAACTCGACGCGCAATGGCGCAGCGAGAACAAGCCGAAAAAGAACTGAGCCTGCAACGCGCCGGCGGCTTGCGCCGGTGCGTTAAAATCCCAGCTTCACACAACGAACTTCCGCCCCAACCCATGCTCGACATCCAGTTGCTGCGCAAAGACCTCGACGGCGTCGCCAGGCGCCTCGCCGACCGCGGCTATACCCTCGATGTGGCGGCTTTCACCGCTCTCGAAGCGGAACGCCGCGCCGTTCAAACCCGTACCGAAGAGCTGCAGGCCCGCCGCAACAGCCTGTCGAAACAGATCGGCGCGATGAAAGGGCGCGGAGAGGATACCTCGGCGGTGATGGCCGAAGTGGGCGGTCTGGGCGACGAGATGAAGGCCTCGGCGGTTCAGCTCGAAGAGATCCAGAACCGCTTGTCCGACCTGATGCTCGGCATGCCGAACCTGCCGCACGAAAGCGTGCCGACCGGCCAGAGCGAAGCCGATAACGTCGAAGTGCGCCGCTGGGGCACGCCGCGCCAGTTCGACTTCGAGGTAAAGGATCATGTGGATGTCGGCACGCCGCTCGGCCTCGATTTCGAGACGGGTGCGAAGCTCTCCGGCGCCCGCTTCACGATGCTGCGCGGACAGATTGCGCGTCTGCATCGCGGGCTCGCGCAGTTCATGATCGACACGCACACGCTGCAGCACGGCTATACGGAAGTCTATACGCCGTACATCGTCAATCCCGAGATCCTGTACGGCACTGGCCAGTTGCCGAAATTCGCCGACGACATGTTCCGTGTGGAGAAGGGCGGCGCCGAGAATACGGTGACGCAGTATCTGATCTCCACCTCGGAGATCTCGCTGACCAATACGGTGCGCGAGAGCATCGTCGAAGCGGAGGCGTTGCCGATCAAGCTGACCGCGCATTCGCCGTGCTTCCGCTCGGAAGCGGGCTCGTATGGCCGCGATACCCGCGGGATGATTCGCCAGCATCAGTTCGACAAGGTTGAAATGGTGCAGATCGTTGCACCGGAAACCTCGTACGACGCACTCGAGCAGATGGTTGGGCACGCTGAGACGATTCTGCAGAAGCTCGAGTTGCCGTATCGCGTGATCACGCTGTGCACGGGCGACATGGGCTTTTCCGCGACGAAGACCTATGACCTCGAGGTCTGGTTGCCCGCGCAGAACACCTACCGCGAAATTTCGAGCTGCTCGAATACCGAGACGTTCCAGGCGCGCCGCATGCAGGCGCGTTATCGCAACGCCCAAGGCAAGCCGGAACTCGTGCATACGCTGAACGGTTCGGGGCTGGCCGTGGGCCGCACGCTCGTCGCTGTGCTGGAGAATTTCCAGAATGCCGACGGCTCGGTGACGGTGCCGGTGGCGCTGCGTCCGTACGTCGGCGGAATGGAGCGGCTGGAAGTGTCGGCTGGCTGAGGTTGTGTCGCGGGGTTCCGAGTCTGCTGTGCAGATTTTGTGAAAAGGGGCTTGGAAACCTGTTTCAACTGTTCTATAATCTTCGCTTCGCCAAGCAGCGACCCGCTTGGTGTAGATGGCGCAGCGTAGTACTTGCTGTGCGTCGACAATGCCGGAAAGGTGGCAGAGTGGTCGAATGCGCCGGACTCGAAATCCGGTGTACAGTTATGCTGTACCGTGGGTTCGAATCCCACCCTTTCCGCCAGAATTCTAAAAAGCCCCGCAGAAGAAGTTCTGCGGGGCTTTTTTCCTTTGTGCCTCTGCTATTCAACCGCATCGTGCGTGCGGTTCGCCGACGCACGTGCCGTGGTAAAAGACCATCCAGTCGCCGAAGAACCGTCCATCATACGGAATGGTGCTGTCCACGATATCGATGACGATTTCGTCCTGTAGACCGATAACGGAATCCTGGATTGGCGTCGCGCACGCATCCGGAAAGAACAGTCTTGTCGTTTTCCAATCGGCGAAGCGCAGGTAGAGATGCGCGGCATACGAGGTCCTGACGTGACGCAGCGGACCGATGGCGGGGCCTGGGTAACCAAGCTTGTCCAGGTGAGTATGGAGGTTGTTACGTCCATGGAGCAAGCCGAGATAGAGTCCCTCTGGCGCATCTTTCATTGAGCCATAAAGCGGTAGCGCACGGTCGTCGCTACAAACGAAATGCGTTTGCTTTGCCGCAGGATCGGCGCCCTGTACGACCGATGCAAGCGGTGGTGTAGCGATCCCGCAGTCTCGCGGCACGGCAAGTCCGTGGTCCGCCGGGTCTGGGTGCTGCTTTGCACCAGTTTGTATTGAGCACGCAGGGGGCGCGAAGCCAAACACGGCTTCGTGACGCCGATGTTGTCTTAGAATAGCGGCAGCCATGGGGATTCTCGCGTTAAAGCTTCCGTGGTCAGGTTGATGCCGGTGCTCGCAACACCTGCATCAACCGCTTATGTATCCGTCCAGCGCGACGCAAATGGGAACTTCACCCAATGACGCCGCGGGATGGTTCTCTCGCCAGTACCTGATTCGAACGCGGGCGGAGTTCACCCGAGACACGCATCGCGACCACCGTCGCAACAGTACTGCCGTAGACATTCAGGGCGGTTCGGCCCATGTCGAAGAAGGCGTCGATCCCGAGGATCAGCACGACGGCCTCAGCAGGCAAGCCGACTGCGGACAGGATCACGGTGATGGCGACAACCGCACCGGAAGGCACGCTCGCGGCACCATCGATCGTGACAATCGCCAGCACGACAACCGTCAACATCAGCGACCATGTCCAGGCCAGGTGATAGGCATCCCCCATGTAACCGACGGCCAGAGCGGTATAGAGCACGGCGCCGTCGCGATTGAATACATACGATAGCGGCAGGATAGTCGAGGCGACAGGGGACGGAACGCCGATTTCGTTCAGCTTTTTCAGATGAACCGGAAACGTGATTTCCGACGAACGCGTGGTGAAGGCGAGAATCAGCGGTTCGCTTACGTGCTTGATGAGCGCGACAGGCGACAGGCCCATCAGCCTGACAATCAGGCTGAGTACCAAGGCGAGAATCGCCATGCCGAGATAGGCCACGCCGAGCAGTTTGAGCAACGGCGCGATGCCGGCCAAACCCTTTGACGCCAGCAACGCCGCCATCCCCGCGAAAATGGCGAGCGGCGAGAGTCCTACGATCCACTGCGTCATTTTGAAGAGCGCGGCCAGCATGGACTCCAGCACGGCGACGAGGGGCGCGGCCTGCTCCTCTACGGCCGAGAGCGCGGAGCCTAACAGTACGCCGAAGACCAGCACCGGCAATGAATTGCCCGCGGCGAGCGCCGCCACGATGTTGGCGGGCACCAGCTCGACCAGGAATTGCGTCCAGTCGATGCCGTGAGCCAGATCCGCGGGCATCGCGGCAGTCTGGGCGAGACCTGCCCCAAGACCGGGCCGGAAGAACATGTTCAGCCCGAGACCGAGGACGCTTGAAAACAGCGTCATCACGAGAAAGAATCCGATGCATAGCACCGCGGTTTTTCCGAGACGTCCGCGTTCCACGCCCATCTTGAACACGCCGACGGTGACGGACAGCAAAATGAGCGGCATCACGACCATCTTGATCGCATGCCCAAAAATCGTGACGAGAAAGGCAATCTTGCCGCCCACACCCGGGGCAAGAAGTCCGGTCAGCACCCCTAACACCAGGGCAGCCAGCATCTGTATCGGAACGGAGATTTTTCTAGTTTGGGGTTTCATGTTGGCCTCGAATAATCTGGATCCGTGCATCGGTTCCATCCACAATGTGATTCCACATATGACGTCGTGCTTCTTCCGGCTCTTGCGCCGCTATTGCGTTGTAAATGTTGAGGTGCTCCAGGGTGCCGCGGCGAACGGTAGCGGCATCGCTGCGACGCAGTTCGTTGAGCGCCAAACCGGTTTGTGCGCGTAGTCCCTTGTATGTCGCCAGCAAGCGCTCGTTACGCGAAGCGGCAAACATCTCGTGATGGAACGCCCAGCCGGTGCGCTGCTCGTTCATCAGGTCAATCGCTTCGTCAGCGAGGAGTTGCTGCAACTGGACGACCACTCGGGTCAGTCCATCGGTTGCCCCGTTGAGCGCGGCCAGGTAGGCGGCAGTACTTTCCAGTGCGAGGCGCACCTCGAAAATCTCGCGCAAATCGTTCGTGGTCGGCGCGGCGACGTAAGTGCCTTTGCGCGGCACCACCTTCACCAGGCCCTCGACGACCAGACGTTGTATTGCCGAACGCACCGGTGTATGTCCGAGCATCAGCTCGTTAGCCATGTTGCGGGGCGATACCGGATGATCGGGCGCCAGCCGGCCGTCGAGAATTCGCGAACGGATCTGGGTGTATGCGATCTGGGTATCGGATGAGTCGTTTTCCATCATCTGAGATCTCAGTAGAGCTAATGACCTGCTCGATATTCAGGATCCGGCGAGAGTAGCGCATGACGGTTCGCCGCACACCTGTCAGATCTAACAGGACGATTGACCGCGGTTCGCGAAGTTTGCCGAGTGGTATTGCGCTGTTTCGGCAGACCCGGTAAGTTTGTTCCGTTTAACATTTTCGATGCCGGCCGGTTGTGGTTTCGCAGTGCTGCGGACGGCTATCGGGAACTGAATCTCTCGACATCGCAGCGTAGGTATCCTCGAATCATGTCCCACCATTCCATGCTTTTTTCGGTCCGCTCCGTTCCGGCTGAACGGGTGTATCCGCTACGAGGCGCAGTTCTGCTGGACGGGCATTCGGAGTCCTGCCGCTTTCGCGGTGACGGGGAGGCTTCGACCTTGCACCTGGCGGTCCATCAGAACGAACGAATCGTCGCTGTTGCGACCGTGTGCCGTGAGGCGCTAAGCGGAGCCACTAGCGACACCCAATGGCGCTTGCGCGGCGTCGCCGTCGAACCAGGCTTGCGGGGACACGGACTTGGCAGGCTGCTGGTCAACATGTGCCTCGATCACGTGCAAAAGCAAGGCGGGCAACTTGCCTGGTGCACCGCGAGAGAGTCGGCGCGAACGTTTTACGAGTCGCTGGAGTTCGTCGCCCCGGCAGCGCCGTTCACGCTGCCTTCCCGCGGTGACGTCCGCTTCTACGAAATGCACCATGTCTTGCCCAGCGGACACGGGACGCGAGCCGTGCCGTAAGCGCCGCCGCGGTCCCGCATCCATCCCGTGCCCGTTGTGCTCCTAGCGTAACGGCTCGATCCCGAACTTCTTCAGCAGCAGATCCGCTGTCTGCAATGCGCCTTCGACCCAGCCCTGCGCATCCGAATAAGCCTCGCCGCAGATGAACAGCGGCCGGTTGGCAAGCGGCTGCACGATTTGCTGTTTGACCTCCCAGCTCTTGACCCCGATGTTCCAGCTATTCCACCCGCCGCCATACGGATCGTCGCCCCAGTCCCGGAAGGCCGCGTTACGCACCTCCGGCGTGTACGACAAGCCGTGCACGGTGGCCAACTGCCGTGCGGCTTCGGCTACCATCCGCCGCGGTGCCCGATATCCCGACCATTCCAATCCCTCGGCCCGGTCGCTATCCATGCCGATGAACGGATCCGCCAGCACCGGGGCCTCGTGATTGCCCTGTCGCGACTGGCGACGCTGCGGGCGCAATCCATCCCAGAAGCCGATGTTGTTACCGTCGTCATAGCTGGCCAGCAGCATCGACGGCCCCGCGGTCTTGGGTTTGCCGTTGGACTTCGGCCAGTAGTAAACCTGGCGCACGGGCAGGTCCGTGACGGAGCGCCCCGCCTCGACCGGGACGAACTCCGAGGTTCCGGAGGCGTTGGTCCGCGTGTATCCCGACGCCCGCCACCACGGGTTGTTGTAGGTCGTGAACAGCTTGAACAGCGGTCGCGGCGTCACGCTCGACGTAAGTCCCTGGATTTCCTGCAGCAGTGGGCTGGTTTGCCCCAGCAGGTCGATCGAGCGGCGCGGCATCGCGAGGATCGCTTGCCGCGCGCGGACCCGTTTGCCATGTGCCTGGAACTCGAAGGCGCCGTCGACCCATTCGAGCCCGGACACCGACGCTCCCAGCCGCACCTCGCCGCCTGCCTGCATGAACAGATTGGCCACCATCTTCGGCACTTCCTGGAAGCCCTTCGAGAAACCTTTGTACCGAGCGTTGACGCCGAAGTCGGACAGATACCAGGGAATCGCGTCGGCAGCGTTCCAGTTGGTCAGCGTCGAGTTGTAGCCGCCCGCGTCGACGCCGAGCTGGTATGCCTCGCTATTGATCACGCGCAGCAGCACGTTCCAGAAGCCTTGCTTGTAGAGCGGCTCGCCGGCGAAGCTTGCCCGCTGTGCCATCTGTCGACGCTCGTCTTCGCTCAGGTGTGGCGCTGTGATGCCGGGTACGATCTGCTCGATTGCGTTGATGATGATGCTGCCTGCGGTTTCGCCGCGATCGAGGAACGATAGCTGGTACGGCACCTTGTGCGGCTCTTTGGTGAAATCCGCGAGCCGCAGATAGACGCCGCGCAGGTAGGCCAGGTTGATCGGTTCGTCAACCGGGAAGTCGTAGAGTTCGATCTTCTCGGCCGGCGGCACGATGTGGTTCAGCGTCTCGATCAATTGGGCAATCAACGGCTGCACGGCGGGCAGGATGCGCATGCCGCCGAGCTCCGCGACCATGTCCGGAATGTCGGGTGGCCGCACGGACAGCAGCCGCCCACCGATTCGGTCACTGGCTTCAAAGACCACGACCTTGCTGTTCGTGTTGGCCTGCTTGAGGCGCCACGCACTGTAGACGCCCGAGACTCCGGCGCCGATGACGGCGATATCGATGTTTTCGTCAGCCATGATCTCCAGTCCTCCTGTTGCGGATGATTTCCAGCGGTGCTTCCGGTGGTATTGAGTGAGCTCGTTGTTCATCACGCGCGCGGCGCCGGGCCGCGCGCAGCGGCGCGCGATATCAGAAGATCACGGGCAGATTCGGCGTCGGACCGTCTTCGCCGTTCGCCGCCAACCTCATCAGCGACTCGCGGTGGAACACGTCGAGCGGCGGCTGCTCGAGATAACGGCGCAGCGACGCGGTGCGGGTTTCCTCGGTCGGAGGCGTGGGCGGCGGGTCGCCGGCGGTTCGCATGTCGAGGATGTACGGTCGACGCTGCTGCAGGACGTAGTCGATGCCTCGCCGTACGGCAGCGCGAACGTTCTCCGGATGCCGGACGATCTCGCCCTCGAGGTCGCCGAAGGCCTGGGCAAGCGACACGAAGTCAGGCGCCGGCCGGTGGATGCGCAGATATTCGGGGTTGTCGGTTTTGGGTTTCCAGCCGTATCCCGGCGCTGAGCCGTACGCGCCGATCACCTGCTGCAAGCCGAGCTGCAAGGTGTGGTACTCGTGATTGTTGGTGATGATGTAGAGGACGCCGAGCCCGTGGTGGCCGGCGGTCCACCACGTCTGCGGGTAGAACAGCGAGGAGCCGTCGCCCACGGCGTTGACGACGAGGCTGATGTCGATACCTTGCCAGCCGCTCTGTTCGAGCTTGATGCCGAGCGACGCGGGCATCGACCAGCCAAGCGAGCCGCCGCCGACGCAGTAGTAGCTGATCGGCGCGGCGCCCTCGGTACCCAACGGCAGCAGGTACTGGAACGGCGCGGGATCGGACACGGCCTCGTGGACATACACGAACTTCTTGTCGAGGCCGCGCGCCAGGATTTCATGGCGCAGCGCGTTGGCCACCACCACCGCCCAGATTTCTTCCTGCTGCATGGCCTGCGCGAGGTACCGATCCCACTGGACCCGGCGCTCGGCGTCAAGTTCGCGTAGCCGCGCGTTGCGCGCGCTCGCACCGTTCGGCTGGTGCTGGCGCACGAGATCGTTGATCAGCGGTAGTGTGGCTTTGATGTCGCCGAACAACGCGGCTTCGCCGTAGTAGTTTTTCCCGAGGTCCCAGGTGTTGTTGCTCAGGTAGACCTGCTGGACGTGGGGTGGGATGAGCGGGCCGTCCGAATACTTGAAGATCGTGACCTGCGCCTGGTTGCTGAATCCCACCAGGAACGCAACGTCGTGCTTGGCGAAGGTTTGCTGCACGCCGGCCTGGGTGCCGGGCAGTTCGCCTTGCCAGTGGTAGTCGTCGTTGGGGAAATTGGCCACGCTGCTGAAGGTTTGCAGCAGCACGGGGGCGCCGATCAGCTCGGCGAGCTGTTGCAACTCCGGCCATGCACTGGCATAGCCGACTGCGTCGCCGCCGACGATCAGCGGGTTTTTCGCCTGCGCGAGCAGCGCAGCGGCCTGACCGATCGCAGCCGCGTCGGCCGTGAAGCGCGGTGCGATCTGTGTAATGCCCGGCAAGCGATCCGCGTCGCCGATTTTGCGCATCGTGAATTCCCACGGGATCGAAACGAACACCGGGCCGTTCGGCGGAGCGATCGCTTCCTTGAATGCGCGCTGCAAAACCAGTGGCAATTCTTCGGCGGCACGTACTTCATGTGCCCACTTCGTATATTGCCGCGCAATCGCGACGAGATCCGAGGCGAGAATCGGCTCCTGGGTGACCAGTTCGTTCTGCTGCTGACAGCAGAGGATGACGAGCGGCACCTGCGAGCGCCACGCGTTGAACAGGTTGCCGATTGCGTGCGCGATGCCGGGTGTCACGTGGACGACCACGACGCCGGGCTTGTTGGTCATCCGTGCCGAACCCATCGCGGCGCCCATCGCGATGTTCTCGTGCAGGCACTCGATGTACTCGACCTGATTCTCGGCATAAGACGTACCGTCGATGATCGGAATCTCATTGGTGCCGGGCACGCCGAAGATGAAATGGATGCCGAGTTCGCGCATTGCATCGAATACGTAGTCGCGCGCCCATCGTTGTTGCCCGTTATTGGTCTCGCTTGTCATGGCTTCTCCTTGAGAGAAAACGCTCATTCCTCGTGAACCTGCTACGCCGGGGTTCCCGGATACGGCGGTGTGGCTTCGTGCTGGCCGATTGGAGTGACAGCTTGTCGGACGGTTGCTGCCCTGTGCGACGCGCAGTCGGGTCGGGACGCTCGATGCCTGGGTCTGCTGACGGACGGAGGCATCGAGGCATGGCAGACAGCCTCTGCGCCTGGTCATTACAGCTTGGCCGGGAGCAAGCCGTAACTGGAAGGGTTGACAGGTGGGGGCGGGTGAAAACCCGGCGGCGCAAGCGAGATTCGATAGCGCTGCCCGGTCGAACGGGGCGCGTGTGCAGCCGCTACTGTCACCTTTGACAGTTATCCGCTCGATTGGCGGCTACGACAATTGATGGTCGTGAGCGAGGCTGCCGGCGGTGCGGTGCAGCGGGAGACGTTCGTATGTTCGCGAGTAGAAGTACAGCTTCGCATTGAATCAATACGGATGGCGAAATAATTAACATGGAGCGAGACGACCATGAGAACAGGCTTGCCGCTTACCGGAGAAGCTTTCCGTTGCTGGCAGGCTCAGTCTGGCCGTAGGCAGCGGCTGCGTGTCCGGGCGAACGCCTGCCTTCCGGCGCCACTCAATCGGGGAGCATGGCGCGCCACCCGTCGCGAGCGACGCTCCCCGAAGATCGCGTTTCCATGACGGGTGACTGCTTGACTGTGACGTAAAACACTCGAAAGAGCGGTGTCAAAATATAAAGACGATCCACAGGCGCGGCACGTGATTATTTTAAATAATCGACTGTATGCCGGACATGCGCCTTTCAAACGCTGTGATTCGCAGGGCAACATTCCGTAATTTATGTCAATTGATTGAAATGGTGCGCTGCATTGGAGCAATTCGTCAATCGACGCGGGTTTCCTTGGGTGCAGTTTGTCTTTCGAGTCATGCCGTCAAATCCGTATATACAGTATTCTGCACCTCTGCAGCGATCTCTGCAACGCTGGGCCATCGGCGCAGCACGGCTCTTTCGACGGACTGTAATTGACCGGTTATGAATAATCTGGGGGATTATTCATGGGATCGTCGGCTGTAACGATGGCGCATACAAAACACATAAATCTGGCAGACGATTAAAAATAGCGTTCCGGGAATACCAATGCGGAATGAATATTTATAATTTGAATTTATATTCGACTATCATTGAATCGGTCCTGGCAGGCCAAGACGGAGACAAGGAGACAATGAAATGACGATCGACGCAACGCTGGAAGGGGCGCAACGCGGTTTGCCGATGCGGGCCGTGTTCGGGCAGATCGTGACGGTGTACCTCAAGGGCCGTGACACGGCCTCGCGGCAGGCGGTACTCAACCTGATCACGCTCACCTGCGCCGACCTGTCCACGTACCAGGCCGCGGTGCAGGATCCCGAGCGTTACGATCTTGTGCGGGTACGCATGGGTGGCTGGACCGAGTTCTACGCCACGATGTTTCCGGCACATCAGGACCAGCATCAGCGGCGCCAATACTTTACTCCCTGATTTCCGCAAGCCTCGCGCCGAGAGGGTACTCGCCCACCGTAGCCGCGACGTCGTGAAGGGCGCGACTGCGGATATGAAGATATGCCGGAAGCTGTTTCATGGGGCGCCGTATGATTGGTTGCCTATGCGGGCCCCACAGCAATTTGATGTCGCCACAGGAAGAGTAATGGAACCGCGTTTTCACGAGGCCTTTGAGCAGTTTCGTATGTCGAGGGATGAGTCGCAACTGTTTCAGAAGGTCGCCGCTTTTGCCAGGCAGATCGGCTTCGAATATTGCTGTTATGGACTCCGGTTGCCAGTACCCGTATCCAAACCTGCCGTTTCCATTTTCGATACCTACCCCCGTGGCTGGATGGCGCACTATCAGGCCAGTGGCTTTCTGAACATCGACCCGACAGTCAGCGCAGGTATGCGTCGAACGGAGCTGATCGTCTGGCCGGAAGCGGCGCGCGACGACGCGGCGCGCCTGTGGTCCGATGCGCGCGATTTCGGCCTGAGGGTGGGCGTGGCACATTCAAGCTGGGCCGCGCAAGGCGCGTTCGGGCTCCTGACCATGTCGCGTCGCACTGGCGCGCTGACGCCTACCGAGCTCGATTCGCTCGCGCTGCCGATGAGCTGGTTGGCGAATGTGGCGCATACGCTGATGAGCAGATTTGTTCTGCCCACGCTTGCACCCGAAAGCCGCGCAACCCTAACCGTGCGGGAGCGCGAGGTACTGTGCTGGACTGCCGAGGGAAAAACGTCGCACGAGATCGGGCAGATCCTGAGTATTTCAGAACGGACAGTCAATTTTCACGTCAACAACGTGCTGCTGAAGCTGGCCGCCACCAACAAGACGCAAGCGGTCGTCAAGGCGATCGCAATGGGACTGATCCATTCGCCGTGAGAGCCGAGCCGGCATGCCCGGATAGCTGGTAGAAATCACGGGGCTTGGAGCGCGGTTGTGTGCCTGGTTGTGTGAGTCATTGCGCGAGCCGTTGTGGGTCCTTGCCAATCTGTGCGCCACTCGCTCACCGGAGTAAAATTGGCGCATCGGCGACCCGCAACAAGACCCACTGGTGCAGCAATGAACACACCCCCCACCGAGCAACGCCCGCGTAAGCGGCTATCAAACCGGACGCTGACCGTCCTGACGTGGCTGGTGGCGCTGCTAACGCTCGGCGCTGGCCTCGGCTGGCTTGTCTACAGCTACTTCGTCGATCGGGAAGTGCCTTACTTCGCCATTCCACTCGTCCTGTGCGTCCCGGTGATCGTGGCCGTTGCGTTTCGGAACATGTGGGACTAATGCGCGTCGCCGCCTGTCGCGCCGCCAGCGGTTTCGTCCGCGGATTCAGTTTCGCGGATGGCATGTTGCCGAGTTTCCAATCGAGCGAGGCCGCACACTTGTCGCAGTGACGCCGCTCTGCGCCATACATCAATAAGGTGTGCTTGGTTATTTGCGGACTTTGCAGACCTGATCATGCTGCGCAGAAAGATCGCCCGAGAAGGGTTTGTCATATCGCTGGCCCGTGTTTCACAAAAGACGGTCAGCCGGCTTCGCACGGCGTCCTCTGTCATCCTCTGTACAATTCCCTGATCGACGACCGGAGAAGGGGGTTCGTGCGGGCGCCCAGCGCCGCCTTGCACCTCGCCGGTTCGCCTTCCGCACACGAACGCACCGCTGTAGCGCCTTGCGTTCACGAACGAGTTCCGATTCCATGGCCATTACCTACAAGACCCCCGAGGACCTCGTCGCGCTGCGCATCGCCGGACGTCTCGCGGCCGACGTGCTCGCGATGATCGGCGAACACGTGCAGGCCGGCGTCTCGACGGACGACCTCGACGCGTTGTGCAACGACTACATCGTCAATACGCAGAAAGCGATCCCGGCGAACGTGGGCTATCTGGGTTTTCCGAAGACGGTCTGCACCTCGGTCAACCAGGTGGTGTGCCACGGCATTCCGAACCGGTCCGAGATCCTCAAGGACGGCGATATCGTCAATATCGACGTGGCCGTCATCAAGGACGGCTACTTCGGCGACACGAGCCGCATGTACTGCGTGGGCCAGCCGAGCACGGTGGCGCGCCAGCTGATCGATACCACCTATGAGGCGATGGTCGCCGGCATCCGCCAGGTGAAGCCGGGCGCGACGCTTGGCGATATCGGTTACGCGATCCAGAAGACGGCGCAGCGCGACGGCTTTTCGATCGTGCGCGATTACTGCGGGCACGGCATCGGCAAGGTCTACCACGAAGATCCGCAGGTGCTGCACTACGGTCAGCCAGGGCAGGGCGTGCGCCTGAAGCCGGGCATGGTGTTCACGATCGAGCCGATGATCAACGCCGGACGGGCCGGCACGTCGGTCCTGCGCGACGGCTGGACCGTGGTCACCAAGGACCGTTCGCTGTCCGCGCAATGGGAGCATATGGTGGCGGTGACGCAAGACGGCTTCGAGCTGCTCACGCCTTGGCCGGACGGCACAGGCCCCTACGAGGCGCCTTAAAAGGCCGGTGACAGGTGGCTTCCGGGCGGCTGCGGGGCGGTCGCCGGATGGCCGCTGTCAAGCCCGCCCGCGCACAAATCGAGAAATAAGGATTTGACTCGCGCGCCGGTTCGGTTAAAGCTACGCCTTAGTGTTACAAGGGGTTTTCGTCTGCATGAGTCCGTCATTGACCGTTCGCCGCATCGCCGCTGATCAGGGCGCAGTTTTCCGCGAACTCCGTACCGCGTCGCTGCGCGAGGCGCCCTATGCCTTCGGCGAGACGCTCGAGGACGCCTTGTCAGCCGACGCCGCAAGCTTCGATGCCACCGCTGCGGACCACGCGGTCTCGCTGGTGTGCACCTCGTTCATCCTCTATACCGAAGGCCATCCCGCCGGTCTGATCGAAGCGCATTTCGAAGACACCGTGGTGCGCCGCGCGTTTGTCGGCGAACTCTGGGTCGCGCCGGCGGTGCGTCATCTGCGTGGCGGCGAGTTGCTCGTCAACACCGCCAGCGAGTGGCTGGCCGCCGAGGGCGCGCAGGAAATCTACGCCTGGGTGGCCGACGCCAACCGTAACGCGATGCGCTTTTACGAGCGCCTCGGCTTCGGCCCGACCGGCGAGCATGCCCGTACCGCGCGCTGGCCCGACCAGTCCGAAAGCCTGCTGGTGCGCCACGTGCAGGCCGGCTCGAAAGTCTCCGCCCAGTGATCCGGCGAGCGGTCCCGCCGGGCGCCGCTTCCTTTCCCCTTGCGCTGCTACGGCGTCCACTACCCCTGCCTGGGGCGTGGCCTTTATTCCTGTCGCCGAAAATACTCGCTCCCCGCGTGGACGCCTGTAAAATACGCAAAATTTTTTGCCGAACGCTATGTCGCCCAAGAAATCGCCATTTTTCGAACTCCGCAGTGGCAGTGTCGACACGCTCCTGTTCGTGGTCAAGACGACCGACCTCGACGCCATGCGTGCCGAACTGACCCGGCGCTTCGAGGCGACCCCCGAATTTTTCGCTAACGACGTCGTCGCCATTGACCTGCGGCGCCTCGCCGACGACGAGCGCGTGCCGCTCGCCGAGATCGCTGCGCTGCTCGACAGCGTGCGCATGCGCCCCGTGGGCGTGGTGGCGAACCCGCAGCAAAGCTGGGCAGCCGGGTCCGCCTTGCCGTTGCTCGAAGCGCGCGACCGGCGCGGCGCGGGCGCCAGGCCGGCCGGCGCGGAGGGCGGCGAAGGCGCCGAGGGCGAGGGTAGCGCGGCTACTATGGCCGCTACGCCGGCCCAGGGCGAACTGCCGATCGACGCACCCGCTGCTGCCGCCGAGTCCGCAGCGCTTGAAGCTGGCGCAGACGCGCAGGGCGCTCAAGGCGCCCAGGTTGGCGACGCCGCGAAGCTCGTCACCTCATCGCAGACCACGGTGATCGACAAGCCGTTGCGCTCCGGCCAACGCATCTACGCGAAAGGCGATCTGGTGGTGCTGGGTCTCGTCAGCTATGGCGCGGAAGTGATCGCCGAAGGCAATATCCATATTTACGCGCCGTTGCGCGGCCGGGCGCTGGCCGGCGTGCACGGCAACCATGACGCGCGCATTTTCTGCACCTGTCTGGAGCCGGAACTGATCTCGATCGCCGGTATCTACCGGACCACCGAGACGCCGCTGCCGGCGGACGTGCTCGGCAAGCCGGTGCAGATCTGGCTCGATGAAGAAAAGTTGATGATTGAACCACTGCGGCTCACCTGATCGTCGGTTGCGCGCGCCGTGAGCGGTGCGTGCGCGAGACGGGCGGCTGCCGGACTTATTTGAACGAATTTGACGAACACAGGGTAAGGGTAATGGCAAAAATCATTGTGGTGACTTCGGGCAAGGGTGGCGTGGGCAAGACGACCACGAGCGCGAGTTTTGCATCGGCCCTCGCGTTGCGCGGCAGCAAAACCGCCGTGATCGACTTCGACGTCGGCCTGCGTAACCTCGACCTCATCATGGGCTGCGAACGCCGGGTGGTGTACGACCTGATCAACGTGATCCAGGGCGAGGCCAATCTGAACCAGGCGCTGATCAAGGACAAGAAGTGCGAGAACCTGTTCATCCTGCCGGCCTCGCAAACGCGTGACAAAGACGCGCTGACCATGGAAGGCGTCGAAAAGGTCATCAACGACCTGATCGCGATGGACTTCGAATATATCGTCTGCGATTCGCCGGCCGGTATCGAATCGGGCGCGCTGCTGGCGATGCACTTCGCCGACGAAGCGCTGATCGTGACGAACCCGGAAGTCTCCTCGGTGCGCGACTCGGACCGCATTCTCGGCATCCTGTCGTCGAAGACCAAACGTGCGATCGAAGGCAAGGAGCCGATCAAGGAACACTTGCTGATCACGCGCTACAACCCGAAGCGCGTCAGCGAAGGCGAAATGCTCTCGCTCACCGACATTCAGGAAATCCTGCGTATCGATCTGATCGGCGTGATTCCGGAATCGGAAGCGGTGCTGCATGCGTCGAACCAGGGCCTGCCGGCCGTGCACCTCGACGGTACCGATGTTGCTGAAGCCTACAAGGATGTCGTGTCGCGTTTCCTCGGCGAGCAGAAGTCGCTTCGCTTTACCGATTACCAGAAGCCAGGCCTCCTGCAGCGCCTCTTCGGCACCAAGTAAGAGGAGCGCACGTAATGTCGATTCTTTCGTTTTTGTTGGGCGAGAAGAAGAAGTCCGCGTCAATAGCGAAGGAACGCCTGCAGTTGATCATCGCGCATGAGCGCGCCGGCGGCCATGCGCCTGCCGATTACCTGCCTGCGTTGCAACGCGAACTCGTCGCCGTGATTTCCAAGTACGTGAAGATTTCCGATGAGGATATTCGCGTCAGTCTCGAGCGCCAGGACGACCTCGAAGTGCTCGAGGTCAAGATCGAAATTCCACAGGCCTGATTTCCGGCGGTCTGTTTGCATGATGTGTGATGCCCACTCCTTGCCGCTGCCCTGGCGGGGAGGGGGCGAGTCGGGTTGCGCTGCATGGCGCAACCTTTCCGAGCGGTCTGACGCGCTACCGGGGCGGCGTGTCGACCGTGGCGGCTTCGGTCGCTTGCGGCTCCTCGCCGATCAGCGCCTCGGGCACCTCCGGAACGGGAGCCGGCGCCGGTTGCGGCAGGGGCGCCAGGTAGCGCTCCGACAGCGCTTCATAGAGCGGTGGTGCAAAGAAGCGCGACACGCGGCTTGCGATCAGCGCGGTCGCCATCAGCGAGATCACCAGCGCGTGGCCGTTGATCATCTCCATCACGATTACGAATGACGTTATCGGCGCCTGTGTGACGGCGGCCAGATAGCCGACCATGGCGAGGGCGATCAGCATCTGCAGTTGCATGCTGCCGAACACCATGTGCAGCAGGTTGCCGAAACCCGCGCCGATCGACAGCGACGGCGCGAAGATGCCGCCAGGAATGCCCGGCAGATACGAGCCGACCATCGAGATCATTTTCAGGAACGGATAGAACACCGACAACTGCTCGCGGCCGTCGAGCAGCCCGCGCGCTTCCGCGTAGCCGCTGCCGAAAGTCACGCCGCCGGAGATCAAGCCGACGAGCGCGATCGCCAGCCCGCATAGCGCGGCAAAGACGACCGGCCGCTCGCTGTGCAGTTGGCGCAACCGGGCCGGAATCCAGCGCGCGGTGTTGAGCAGCAGCCAGCAGAAAAACCCGCCGGCGATGCCGGTCACGATAGCCGTGAGCACCACGGCCACGGCCAGCAGATCGGGGAAGTGGGCGCCGATCTGAATCGTGCCGAAATACGTGTAGTTGCCGTTCAGCCCGAGCGCGATGACACCGGCGATGATGATTGCGGTGATCAGCACGCCGCTGGCGCGTGCCTCGAAGCTGCGGGTGAGTTCCTCGATGGCGAAGACGATCCCGGCCAGCGGTGTGTTGAACGCCGCCGACAGGCCCGCCGACGCGCCGGCCAGCACGAGTTGCCGCTCGATCAGTGCGTTCGAGCGCGGGTAGAAACGCCGCAGGTTGAACATCAGCGCCGCGCCGACCTGCACCGTCGGCCCCTCGCGGCCAATCGTAAAGCCGCCGAGGATGGCGAGGAACGACACCGCGATCTTGCCGAACAGGATGCGAAACGACAGCAGCCGGGAGCCATATTCGCCGGGCCTGGCGTGCAAGGTGGCGATGACCTGCGGGATACCGCTGCCCTCGGCGCCGCGAAAGAATTTACGCGTGAGCCACACGGACAAGGCCGCGACGGCCGGCGTGACGAATAGCGGCAGCCAGGCATGCTGGTGCTGCATGGCCCGGAACTGCGCATAACCGAAGTCGATAAGCCGGGCGTAGAGCACGGCGATCAGGCCGACGGCAATGGCGCCGAGCCAGAACACGCCGTATTGACGCCACAAGCGGCGCGTGCGCCGGGCAACGTTGGAGGACAGAGGTGCGAATGCCCGCATCGGATGAGCGTTCAGGCAAAGCACGAATTATAGCGGCCGATCTGCCGGCGTGACCGGATGAAAGCAGATTGAAATAAATATGACAGGTAGCGCTTTAGACCCGCTCAGCGTAACAACCGGCGGTGCGCCGCGCCAGGCGCTGCCTCAGCCGCGGTGCGGTCTGGCGGCATATAGGGCCAAGGGATGCTCAGCTATAATGACGGCCGCGATCGATACTGTGACGGGCTACTAAATGAAGCGAATTCTTATCGTCAAGGTGACTTCCCTGGGCGATATTGTCGAGGCCCTTCCGGTCATTGCCGACATCAAGCGAGCATTCCCAGGGGTGCAGGTCGACTGGGCAGCGGACGAAGCGTTTGCCGAAGTGGTCCACTGGAGCCAGAGTGTGGACCGCGTCCTGTGCGCGCCGCTGCGCCGTTTCAAAAAGGCGCGCCGCTGGTCGGATCTCAAGGCTATCGCCGCTTCCATCGGCGAGTTGCGAGCCTACCGCTACGATTGCATCATCGATATTCAAGGTGTCTACAAGACCGCGATCATCGCCTTCCTGGCGCGGTCGTCGCGCCGCGTCGGCTATCGGAACCGGGACCTCGGCGAGGTGGGTGCCGCATTCGCTTATACCGAACGATTTGGCCCTCGTCCGCACGCCAGCGCCTGGGAAGGCATGCGCATCAGCGCCGGCGAAGCGCTCGGTTTCCAGCCCGAAGGGCTGCCGGTATTCGATCTGAAACTGCCCGAGCCGGGTGCCCTGCCGTTCGAGGCGGGCGACGCACCCGTCGCGGCGCTGTTTCATGCCACCTCCAAAGACGACAAGAAATGGCCGTTGACGCACTGGGTCGCGGTGGGATCCGAACTGGTGCGGCGCGGGTTTCGTATCGTGCTGCCGTGGGGGTCGCCCGGCGAGCGTGAGGAAGCCGTCGCGATCGCTGCACAGGTGCCGGGTGCGACCGTGCTGCCGCAACTGAGCGTGACGGAGGTTGCCCAGATGATCGACGCCTGCTCGCTCGTCATCGGCACGGATACGGGCTTCGTTCACCTCGCGCATGCCCTGCAAAAGCGCACGGTAATGATCTTTGTCGCCACCCCGCCGGCGCACTTCGGCATCGAGGCGCCGTTCCGCTCCATTTCGATCGGTGACGGCCGTTCCGTGCCGCCGGTCAGCGAAGCCTTGCAGGCTATCGACTACGTGCATACCGATCCTCTCAATGCCGCAGAGGTGGCTGCCGCCACGGCCACAGCCGATGCGCTGAGACAGTCCGCCGCTGCAGCCTGAGGCGTCCTTTGTGCGGCCGCTGCGCGCGGCCTTGCGGGTTGCGCAATTGCGTTCCTGACGCTCGTCCACTGCTCTGCGTTGCGGCCCACTTCCCGCCGCTGCCCATTCTCTGCCGCGAAAAGAAAAAAGGCGCGCCGCACAGTCCGCCCAAGCCAATGAGCGCTGCCACAGCGCGCCTCTAAATGCGCCCGCGTCGGGGAACGACAGGCGCAGAGGATCCAGCAATGAACACAACAGAACTGCACCAGAGAGACTGCTCGCTGCGCGCCAAGTTCAATCGTCTGTGTCAGCCGCGTCTGCATACGCTTCTCACCGGGCGAGCAGCGGGCAGTTGTAGCGGCGCATTACACGGCTGTTAAATGTGTCGCTTTTCGTAGGCTGCATACACCCGGCCTAGACGCCTGCGCAGCATGCGCAACGCCTCGCGCGCTGTTCTCCGGCCTGCGAATGCCGCAAAACCTGTAACGCGGCGCACATCATCACTTACAAAATGCAACGCCCGTGCGGGGCCGCATCGTGTCCAATCGAAAGCATTCGAGGCTCACTCGAATACCACTCAAACGACGGGAGAACGACGTGAAACGCTTGACGCTGACTTTGATTGCAGGCGCGCTGCTGGCTGCTGCGCTGGGAGGGTGTGTGATCGCACCGGCGCCGGGGTACTACGGCGGGGGCGGCTACTATCACCACGGGTACTACTATTGATAAGCGGGGGCGTCACGCATTCACTGCATGCCGCGGCCGGGGAGAGAAGGGCTGCGAAGAAGGGAGGGGAAGCAATCCGTCGCACGGTCCGCATCTGTGGCCGTGCGACGCTTGCTGACCGATTCCGTTGCGCTTTTACCCAACGCCTCGATCCGGTCCTGGAGGCGCTGAAATGACCGCGCCTCGGCTAGCTCAGCATCATTTCGAACGCGACAACCGCGACGATGGCGGCCGCATTCGCAGCGAGCGCTTCGAGCACGATGCCTTTCCAGCTCGAAGGACGAAAGCGGATGGCCAGCAGCAGCGAGCACAGCAGCGCCAGTGCGATGATCATCACGATGTCCGAGTTCTGGAGATAAAGCCGCATGGTTGCCTCCTGGCTCTTCGGGTAGCGGGCCGAGTATCTGGTCTCACGGGTATCCGGCCTGAGTATAGGCTCGCCAAAAAGGCGTGCAAGACAGGGAACTCACCAGGCGAGCGCGAGGAGGCATCAGCGGGAGGCGGGCGAGGAATGAGTGGGGTGCGGCGCCGCCCGCGCGCGGCAGGCAGCGAGCGCCGGCGCTGCGCTTACATCAGTTGAGTGTTACGCGTCTCGCGCATGCACAGCACGCCCAGCAGACTGACTGCCGCGGCAATCGAGATATACGCGCCGACCCATGTCAGGCCGCCGTGCGCGGCCAGCACCTGAGCAATGTACGGCGCCACCGATGCGCCGAGAATGCCGCCGAGGTTGTACGACACGCCTGCACCGGTATAGCGCACGTGAGTCGGAAACAGTTCCGGCAGCAGCGCGCCCATCGGCGCAAAAGTCACGCCCATCAGGAACAGTTCGATCACAAGGAACAGCAGCACGAGCGGCATCGAGCCGCTGCCGAGCAGCGGCGCCATCGTGAAGCCCGACAGGATCGCCGCGACGATGCCGGCGATCAGAACCGGCTTGCGGCCGTAGCGATCGCTGGCCCAGGCGGACAACGGCGTGGCGAGCGCCATGAACAGCACCGCGACGCACAGCAGGCCAAGGAAGCTCTGCCGTGGAATGTGCAGTACCGAGACGCCGTACGACAGCGAAAACGTCGTCGCGTTATAGAACAGCGTGTAGCACACCACCATCGCGAGGGCGCCCAGCAGCGTCGGCCAGCCGTGCTGCGCGAACAGCGTGGCGATCGGCACGGCCACGCGCTCCTTGCGTTCGATGGCCGCGCGAAACGCCGGCGTTTCGGCGATCTTCAGGCGCACGTACAGACCGAGCGCGACCAGCACGGCGCTGACGATAAACGGCACGCGCCAGCCCCAACTGCGGAACTGTTCGTCGGAGAGCGACAGGGCGAGCCCGAAGAAGAGGCCATTGGAGGCCAGAAAGCCAATCGACGGTCCAAGTTGCGGGAACATGCCGAACCAGCCGCGCTTGCCGGCCGGGGCGTTTTCGGTGGCGAGCAGCGCCGCGCCGCCCCACTCGCCACCAAGGCCGATCCCCTGGCCGAAGCGCAGGATGCACAGCAGGACCGGCGCAAGGCTGCCGATCGAGTTGTAGCCGGGCACGAAACCGATCAGGGTGGTCGAGAGGCCCATCACAAGCAACGACGCGACGAGGGTCGATTTGCGGCCGATACGATCGCCGAAATGGCCAAACAGGAACGAGCCGATCGGCCGCGCGACGAACGCAATGCCGAATGTGACGAAGGCGGATAGCGCTTGCGCGGTCGCCGAGCCATGCGGGAAGAACACCGGTCCGATGACGAGCGCGGCCGCGGTCGCATAGACATAGAAATCGTAGAACTCGATCGCGGTGCCGATGAAGCTTGCGAAGATGATCCGCCTGCTGCTGTTTTGACCGGCCGCGTCGGGCTGGGTCGCGGAAATCGGCGAAGTGGACATTCAGGGTCTCCAGTTTCGTGATGCGGCGTGGCGTGCCTCAAGGGCGGCGCGCGGACACGGCGTCTATTGTTTGGATTCGCGTGCGCCGCGGCTGGACGCCCTGTGCCGGCAGGACGTTGCGCGGGCAACGATTCGACAGCTTACAACGACCGAAGAGGGCCGGCGCCGGCTGTACCAGGAAAACACCAGGTGGAGCGCAACGGCAGCGTCGGCGCGAACGGCCGGACAGCGCGGTGCACAGCGCGCGGGTGGCGCGGCGACGCGAAGGACGGCTGTACGGGGCCGGCGGGTGAGCCGGCGGCGATGGCCGTGCCGGGCAAGCCGGCGAGTGGATCGCAAAATTATAGCGTGGGGGTAGGCAAGCCGTGTGGCCGATCAACAGGCAGGCATAGCGCAGCCGCGACCCGGCGCCGTGCTACGCCTGCCAATGCGCGCCGCTTGCGGCGCTTCAATCGATGTTCTGCGCTTGCGGTGAAGCGAACTCGCGCAACTGGAACTTGCCGTTGTCGTTGAAGAGCCAATCTTCGAACAGCTCGACCTGTCCGCGGGTGTTGAGCAGCTTCGCCGGCGGCTGCGGCAGCGGCGCTGCCCGTCGCAGGGTGGCGAGCGCGGTGCTCTCGGCCTCGTCGTCGCCGTTGGTGCGGTACACCGCAGATTGCAGGACCTGGCCGTCACGGTCGACCGTGAACGACACCACCACCAGCGAGCGCAGCATCGGTTGCAATGTGCCCTGCAGCACATAGGACGGATTGCGATCGAGGATGCGCCGGGCCACTGCGATGCGATATTGATCGAGCGTTGCACTGTTCACGGCGGCCGGTGGCGTAATCAGCAGCGGCCGCTCGGGTGGCGTGATTGTGCAAGCGGCTGTCGCTATGGAAACCGCGAGCGCGAGACCTGCGCCGCGTGCGAGCGAGAGCCTTGAGTTGTTGTGGAAGGCGAGGCCGCGAAGGTGGCGTGTGCAGGTAAGCATCGCAGGCTCCGCTCGATAACAGGGGTGATTTCATGGTAGTCAAATCCCGCTATCTTTCAATGCGAGTTGCCCCTGATTCGACTTGCCTGAACTGAAGCGTGCACAGTTTGATGCTCCTGGTTTGCTGCATGCGTCATGCGCCTCGTCAGCCTGGATGAGGTGCGGTATGCAGCATGGATACGCTTGCCGGTCTCTGTCAGAATCGTGAGGTCATCGACTTGTGCGATCCACCCTTCGAGCGACGCCATGACTGCCCCCATCTCCCTGGTCCTGTTCGACCTCGACGACGTGCTGTGCCGCTACGACCGCGCGGCGCGTATCGCCCATATCGCGGCGGTGGTCGGCCGCGATGCGCAGGCAGTCCGCCAGGCCATCTGGGACTCGGGTCTCGAAGGGCGTGCCGACGCGGGCGAGGTTGACGACGCCGACTATCTCGACGAACTCGGCGCCTTGCTTGGCTATCCACTCACACTCAATGATTGGCTCGACGCGCGCCGCGCCGCGATGACGCCGGATCCCGAAGTGATTGCATTGGCGAGAGCGGTGGCCGCTCGCCATCGGATCGCGGTGCTCACCAACAACTGCCGCCTGCTTGCCGATTACATCCACTATCTTTGCCCGCCGGTTGCCGAGGTATTTGGCACGCAGGTGTACGCCTCGGCGTCGTTCGGTGTCGCCAAGCCTTCGCCCGAACTGTACCGGCGTTGTGTCGCGCACCTCAGTACGGCGCCTGACAAGACCTTCTTTATCGACGACGTCGAGGCGAATGTCGCTGGTGCGCTCGAGGCCGGATTGCATGGGCACCGGTTTGTCGGTACGGAAGCGCTCGCGAGCGAACTGGCTTACTATCGGCTGCTTTAACTTTCTTCCGAATCCCTGATGCCGCTCTCTCCTGAAGCTGTCGTGCAGCGTCAACTGGACGCCTACAACGCGCGCGACCTCGACGCGCTGGTTGCCACCTACGCCGACGACGCCCAGTTGTTCGAGCATCCCGCTACCCTGCTGGCCAGTGGCCACGCCGCGGTGCGCGAGCGGATGGCTGCGCGCCTGCAGGAGCCCAACCTGCACGCAAAACTGCTCAACCGTATGGTGATGGGCAACCGGGTGGTGGATCACGAACGGGTGACCCGCACCTTTCCCGAAGGAACCGGCCAGATCGAAATGCTGATGATTTACGAGGTGGACGCCGAGCGTATCGCACGCGCGTGGGTGCTGGCCGGAAACCGCACGCTCGATCACGCGGGCTAGGCGTGCTTCGCGCTTTTGGCGCACTTGATTCGCGTGGACGGTGCGGCTAAAGCTGGCCCTCCTTTCACACGCCTTCACAGCGAAAGGCTTTTCCCGGTCGCTGCTCGCAACAATGCGGTGGCCGGCGCACGAAACGTCTGGCTCGCTTACACGGCGCGGCACGCGAGCGCGCTGCCGGCGCAGTTGCACCGCACGAAAATGTAATCTCGTAACCTCGCGAAACATGGCAGTAGCCAAAGGATTGTCCCGGCTCACTAGGATGTCGACATCGCCCATGCATCGACTAACGGAGGTGTCAGATGTTGAGCCATCACGAACTCGCGACGCTCATGTTGCTCCGGGAAACCGGGCGGCACCTGGAAGAACGCGATCCTGACGTTCTCGCGTTGCGCCGCTACGAGCTGGTCGAAGTGCGCTCGCACGACCGGCAGGGCTCGACGCTGCAATTGACCCGGCGTGGCCGCGAATTGCTGCAGCGTCTCCATCTGGACGGCGGCCGGCTGCAATAACGACGGCGCTCGACGCGTTTTGCAGCCGGTTCGCCACAGCCCGTCTTCGCTGCCGTTCATGACAGAAATCTTGCAGTGTAACGAGCGGAAAAATACCCGTGCTCTTAAGTAATTGTATTGCGGCTTAGAGTGGCATAGCGTTCAGTAGTACTGTGGGACACCATGTCGGTGCCGGTTAACGTCGTGGAGAAAAGGTGTGAAAAGGGTGAAGATTTTGCTTGGCTTGTCCGCTGCAGCGATGGTTTGCGCGAGCGGCGTGGCGCATGCAGCACGCGTTGGGGTGTACATCGGAGGCGGGGGTTACTACTACCCGTGGGGACCGGTGCCGTATTACTACCCGTATCCGCCGGCAGTCGCCGTGCCGGTGCCGGTTCCAGCAGAGCCGCAGGAGTACGTGGAACAAGGTCAGCCCGGCGCGGCCACGGCGCAGGCATCTCAGCAACAAGGCGCCACCTGGTACTACTGCGACGACTCGAAAACCTACTACCCGTATGTGAAGTCGTGCGCATCGGGTTGGCGCCCGGTGCCGGCGCAGCAAGCGCAGTCGCCTTCAAACTAGAAACGCATTACCGCAAAGAGAAGGAAATGAAATATTCAAGGTTTGCTCTTATCGCCTCATTGAGCTTTCTCGGCGCATGCTCGGTCATGCCGGCGGGCCCCAGCGTGATGGCGCTGCCCGGCACCGGTAAAACCTTCGATCAGTTTCGCGCTGACGACAACTCGTGCCGGCAGTTTGCCTTCCAGCAGGTGGGTGGGGTTTCGACCAACCAGGCGGCGACCGCCAGCGCGTTGGGTAGCGCGGCGGTCGGCACGGCCATCGGCGCGGCCGCCGGCGCTGCCTTCAACGGCGGTCGCGGCGCGGCGGTCGGTGCGGGCGCCGGCCTGCTGGCGGGCAGCGTGATCGGTGCAGGGGCGGCGCAAGGTTCGGCGTACGACGTTCAGCGCCGCTACGACTATGCATACCTGCAATGTATGTATGCATCCGGCGATCGGATTCCGGTGCAGGGCCGCATGAACACCATGCAGTCCTCCGGCGGCTATGTGACCACTCCGCCGCCGCCCCCAGGTTCGCCGCCGCCTCCGCCTCCCGGCGTGTATTGATCGTAGCGAACTTGCTTCATGCGAATGCGGCTGCCGTTTCCAACGGCAGCCGCATTGTTTTTGGGCGGGATGTTTGGACAGGCGACGAGTCAGGCCGTCGCGAGTCGCATGAATCTCGCACGTGTAATTGAACGAAACATTGCGGCAACCCCACCGCGCTCAAATCCCTCTACACTGCAGTTGCCTCTCCCAAAGGAGGCATCGGTGGAAGGTCTTTTATTTGCCCGCTTCGTGCGGGCATTCTTTTATGCGCTTTGAGCGCCTCCACCGGCGCGCATCAAGTGCATTGCGCCAACCGCGTGCCGCACGTGCACGTGCTTAACGGTGCCAGCCGCCGCCAAATCCAACCCCGACGCTCACCGCTGGCGGAGCATAGTAGTAGCCATAGGCCGGATACGGTGCGTAGCCGTACGGCGCCGGTGCGACAACGCAGCCGCCAAGGCTGGCCGCAACTGCAATCAAGGCGAGAAGTCTGAGCATGATGGATTGTCCTCCTGTTTGATAGCTTGGAGACGTGCGGGGTCGAATGCGTTCGCCCCGGCGTGTGACGGTGCGTTACTGATCGAATCATGCAAATCCGCTCTGCGCCCCGCTATGCTGTGTGCGCCGCGACAATGGGGGCACGCCCCATTTACAGATGCTTACGTTCGCAGTATGTCTGATGAATCGCGCCGCTCGCATCTGGGCGCTTGCCGGACCCAGAGGACATAGCGGAAATCCCAGGTGTTGCGTGCGCGCTACCTTGCGAGACGTACGGCGTTGCTATGATGGAGACACTGTTCCTTGGGAGCGGCAATCATGGCGATCAGAGATTTGACCAAAAGCGAGCGGCAGCACGCCGCCATCGCCGAAGCACGCAAGCTGGCCGACAGCGGCGCGTATCACGATTACACCGATATCGAATACGTGTTGCGCTTCGACCAGGGGCTGTCTGATGTGTCGACCTTGCTCGACAGTCAGGCCATGCACCGCGATTTGAATCGCCGTTGCGCGGATGCGCGAGAGAAGCAGGCGGTTTGCGCTGTGTGAGCTCGCGGGAGCAGGTTCGGCGCGGCGCTGTAAAAAGGCCCACCGGATCGGGGTGGGCCAAGTCAAGCTGAGGAGATTCACAACACCTCACGGGGAATGAGGCAACTCCAGTGTAGGCGTGGGTGAAGCTGGTTGGGTTTCAGCCGTTCTTACAGCTATTACAACCCGTGACCGGATGCGCCCGGTGCGCTGGCGCATCGCATCGGGTTCCGCTCCAATGGCGTTGCGCGTGCACGGGTCTCCACACCGGTCCCTATCGCCCTTATCGCTGCGTGCAGCGGGCTTCATTGTGGCTCAGAGTTCCGATCCCCTGCGACGGCGAAAGCCTGGCAGTTGGACTCGCCTTGCCGAAACCGCGCGCGGCCATCCACCAGACGATCGCAGCGACCAGTGCAACCGCAGCGGCGGTTTCGAGTGCGACACCCATGGCTGCTTCGAATGGATGTATGGCGCTCATGAAGCCGCCGAAGATCGCCACACCCAATGCGGCGCCTGTCTGGCGAGCTGAATTGAGCACTGCTGCCGCGATGCCGCCGCGTTGTTTTTCGACCGTACCCATCGCCGGTGCGGTAGCCGCCGGCGAGACGAAGCCTGACGCTAGCCCGATCGCGAGCATCGGGGCAACGGCAACCCAATATGGCGCGTGTGGCGACGCCGCCAGCATGCCGAGCGAGCCGGCCGCGTACAGTGCGAATGCAGCGCACATCGAGAGGCGGGCACCGCAGCGCCTCACGAGACGATGTGACGCGAGTCCGCCGATCGCGACCATCGCCGTCATCGGCAGAAACGCGAGGCCGGTTTCGAGCGCCGAGAACCCGCGCATGGTCTGATAGCTGATGCTGAGCGTAAACAGCAGCCCGTAAAACACAAACGCGGACGCCATCGAGACCGCAGTCGATGCCGAAAACAGCGGACTCCTGAAGAATGAGAGCGGCAGCATCGGATCGTCGCTGCGTTGCTCGATACCGAGGAACAGTGCCCACGCAGCACCGCACACCAATATTCCGACGATGATCGGCGCTGATCGCCAGCCGAGCGTCGAGCCTTCGATCAGCACGGCGATCAGCGTGCCGAGCGCGGCAATCGCTGTGGCCTGGCCTGCGAGGTCGAAATGACGGCGCGGTGCGGAGCCGTCACGACCGATCGAGCGCGTTAGCCAGATGCCGGTCAGTGCGATCGGCACGTTGACGATGAAAATGCTGCGCCAGCCGAGCGCATGGATCAGGATGCCGCCCACGAGCGGCCCGGACGCCATCGCGATGCCGCCGCAGCCCATCCACACGCCAACCGCCGACGCTCGCCGGGCCGGGTCAGGAAAGGCGCGATTGATCAGGGCCAGCGAGCACGGCACCAGCATCGCGCTGCCCACGCCTTGCAGGGCGCGCGCGAAGGCGAGTGTCACCAGATTGGGCGCCATGCCGCACAGCGCCGATGCCAGCGCAAATAGCGCCAGCCCCGCAAGGTAGACGTTTTTCGCGCCGAGGCGGTCGCCGAGCGTGCCGCCGCTGAGCAGCAGACTCGCGAAGCTCAACGTGTAGGCATTGACGACCCACTGCAAGCCCGTGACGTTGCTGTGCAGCGTGGTGCCGATCTGTTCGAGCGCAACGTTGACGATCGAGGCGTCGAGCAGAACGATCGTGTAGCTGATGCTGGTTGCGGCCAGCACCCGGCGCGCCGTGGCCGAGATCCTTGCGAGCTGGGACATGTCAGGAGCGCTTCGTTCCGAGTGTGGCGGCGAGCGATCGGAAGCCGACCCAGCCCCAGTAGACCCGGTGATGCACGATCAGGCCGCCGGCGATATCCATCATCTCCACCAGATCCACCTGGTCGCCATCCGGTGTTTGCCGCGGATATTCCCAGGTGAGCTGCTTGCCGTTGGCGAAGAAGGTGCCGGTGCGGTACCAGCGGCCCAGATCGTTAGGCGGGGCGCGCAAGCCGGCAGCCAGGAACGGCGTGATTTCGGCTTTGCCGCGCAGAATGCCGCTCTGCCTGTCGGGCGAGGTGGCGAGGATCAATGGGCTTTCGAGCAGCGCCTCGTCGTCGTAAAGCGCCAGCAGCCCCGCGAGATCGCGCCGCACGACCGTCTCGTGCCACTGGTCGTAGATGTAGCGAATCTCGGCTTCGGTGGCCTCGTTCATGATCGGTTTCCGTCGTCGTTGTGGGACTTCGAGTCTAGGGTGTCCCCTGACGGAATGTTTCGATGCGTGCCGAACTATGCGGACGCCTTCGCGCCTTCAGTGTCGCGTCTTGCTAACGTGCCTTAATGAATGACGAGCGCGTTCGACTGCACATTGCCCACACCCGAGACGACATTCACGCCGACATTGCCGCTCACGTGCGCCAACGCGCCTGCACCGAGTGTCGCCGTGCTGCTGCCGTTGACCGTTGCTGCGGCGTGGGCATCCTGCAGCGTATTGACGTCTGCCGCCGGCGCGCTGATCAGCGCGATCTGATTGGCTTGTGCATTCAGCGCGCCCGCCGCGATATTCACGCCGACGTTGCCGCTGGCGCCGCCGAGCACGTCCGCTCCGACCGACACCGTCGACATCGCGGTTGTGGCCGTGCCGCCGCTCTGTTGGACAGTCGTAAGCTTCGTGCCGCCGAACAGCGCAGCGGCATCGTGGTCCGTGGATGCCCAGGCGCTGACGAGGGCAGGCGCCGCGCCGATGGCGAGGGAGACGAGCAGGGTGATCAAGGGGCGAAGTTTCATGTGTGACTCCCAGACGAGTTCCGACGGGACTCGTAACTGTGTATCGGCTGGGCCAGGCGAAAATTGAGTCGGGGAAGTACGTAGACGTGCTGTGTTGCGCGGGACGTGCTGTGCGCTCGGAGTTGCGCAGCGCAGGGGTGTGTGGCGGAGGCGGTGAGATTCGAACTCACGGAAGGATTGCTCCTTCGCCGGTTTTCAAGACCGGTGCCTTAAACCGCTCGGCCACACCTCCAAGCCCTAAATTGTAACCTGAAATCCCTACGTCACGGCAAGTTCGCCTGGAATTGCTCACTGCGACTCACTGCGGGTCTTTCAGGAACAGCGCCTGCAGATCATTGAGGAAGGCTTGCCCGAGCGGCGTCGGTGCAATCGTCGCGTGATCGCGCACAATCAGGCCGCGTCGTTCCGCTTCCTGCAATGCCGGTTCGATCGACGTCATCGACAAGCCGGTGCGCTCGATGAATCGATGCACCGGAAACCCCTCCACCAGTCGCAACGCGTTCAACATGAACTCGAACGGCAGATCGCGCGAGCCGACTTCATGTTCTTCGTGCACGGGCGTCCCCGCTTTCGCCTGCTCGATGAAGGTGGTCGGATGCTTGTAGCGCATCTGCCGCAGGATGCGATTCGGAAACGACAGCTTGGTATGCGCGCCGGCGCCGATGCCGAGGTAGTCGCCGAAACGCCAGTAGTTGAGGTTGTGCCTGCTTTGCCGGTTCGGCCGGGCGTACGCCGACACTTCATAGCGCTCATAGCCGGCCGCCGCGGTGCGCGCGTGAATCCAGTCCTGCATGTCGGCGGACGCGTCGTCATCCGGCAGTGCCGGCGGGAATTTCGCAAACAGCGTGTTCGGTTCGAGCGTCAGGTGGTACAGCGACAGATGCGGCGGCGCGAACGACAAGGCCGTTTCGATATCCGCCTGACACTCCGCGAGGGTCTGCCGCGGCAGGGCGAACATCAGATCGAGATTGAAGTTTTCGAAGGTGGTGGCGGCTACGTCCACCGCATGGCGCGCCTGCGCCGCATCGTGGATCCGGCCGAGCGCCTTCAGATGCGCTTCGTTGAAACTCTGGATGCCCACCGACAGCCGGTTCACGCCACTTGCCCGAAACTGCGCGAATTTGTCCGCTTCGAACGTGCCGGGGTTCGCTTCCAGCGTGATTTCGGCGTCGGCGTCGAGCGGCAGGAGCGCGCGTACGTCCGACAGCAGCCGGTCGAGCCCCGCCGCCGACAGCAGGCTGGGCGTGCCGCCGCCGATAAACACGGTATGCACCTGACGACCCCAGACGAGCGGCAACGCGAGTTCGAGGTCGCGGCGCAAGGCGTCGAGATACTCGTTCTCGGGGAATGCATCGCCTTTCCACTCGTGCGAGTTGAAATCGCAGTAGGGGCACTTGCGCACGCACCACGGAAAGTGCACGTACAGCGCCAGCGGCGGCAGCGAGGTCAGATGAATGCTGCCCGGCGCGGTGAACGCCGGGATCACCCCGGCGCCGCTTTGGCCGGCGGGTTTGATGGGAATCACGCTTCCTCCGTCAGCCGCGCAAGCAGTTGCCGCAACGCGATCGCGCGATGGCTGCTGGTGTTCTTCACCGCCGGATCGAGTTCAGCGGCCGTCGCGTTCAGTTCAGGCAGGAAGAAGTGCGGGTCGTAGCCAAAGCCGTGCGCACCGCGCGGTACGTCGATGATCTCGCCTCGCCAACGGCCTTCGGCAATCAGCGGCTCCGGGTCTTCAGCGTGGCGCACGAGCGCCAGCACGCAGAAGTAATACGCGCGCCGGTCGGTTTCGCCCTGTAGCTGCTCGACGAGGCGTGCATTGTTTGCGGCGTCGCTCTTCGGGCCGCCGGCAAGCTGCGCGTAGCGCGCCGAGTAGACACCCGGTGCGCCGCGCAGCGCGCGCACGCAGAGTCCGGAATCGTCGGCCAGCGCCGGCAAGCCGGTGAGCCTCGCGGCATGACGCGCCTTCGCCAGCGCGTTTTCGACGAAGGTCGGATACGGTTCTTCCGCCTCGGGCACGTTGAGCGCGCCTTGCGCAATCAGTTCGATGCCGGCCGCGCCCAGCAACGCGGCGAACTCGCGCAGCTTGCCTGCGTTGTTCGAGGCCAGCACCACCTTGCCGGGCGCCGCCGGCGTCACGTTTGCCGCTAGCGCTGCCGTTACCGTAGTGGCGCCGCCGGCGCCTTGACGATCATTCACCCTTCAACCCCAGCGCTTCTTTCTGTTTCGCCACCAGCGTGCTGATGCCGTCGCGTGCGAGATCAAGCAGCGAGTTCATTTCGTCGCGCGAGAACGGCGTGCCTTCAGCCGTGCCCTGGATTTCAACGAAGCCGCCTGCGCCCGTCATCACGACATTCATGTCGGTGTCGCACTTCGAGTCTTCGTCGTAGTCCAGATCGAGCACCGGCAGGCCGTTGTACACGCCCACGGAAATCGCCGCCACGAAGTCCGTAATCGGCGAGCTTTCGATCCGTCCGCTGGCGAGCAGCCTGGACACCGCATCATGGGCCGCGACGAAGGCGCCGGTGATGCTCGCCGTGCGCGTGCCGCCGTCGGCCTGGATCACGTCGCAATCGAGATTCATGGTGCGTTGGCCGAGCTTCTCGAGATCGAACACCGAGCGCAAAGCCCGGCCGATCAGCCGCTGGATTTCCTGGGTGCGGCCGCTCTGCTTGCCGCGCGCGGCTTCGCGGTCGTTGCGGGTATTGGTGGCGCGCGGCAGCATGCCGTACTCGGCCGTGAGCCAGCCCTGGCCGCGATCGCGCAGGAAGCCGGGCACCGTCTCCGCGATGCTTGCCGTGCAGATCACCTTGGTGTCGCCGAACTCGACCAGCACCGAGCCCTCCGCGTGCTTCGTATAGTGGCGCGTGATGCGCACATCGCGCAACTGATCGGCGCGGCGGCCGCTGGGGCGTTTCGTGGTGTCGTTCATCGTTCGGGGTCTTGGTGGGAAAAAGGCTGGAGGGAAACGTCGATTTTACCGCCGATCGTGCGGGGCGGCTGGAGCATGGCCCGGTGCGTGGTCCGGCGTCTTGCGTGCTCCGGCGCGAGCCGTGCGACGGCCAGGCCGCGTGCGGCGGGGCGTTCCGCCAAAAATGGGATAATGCCGGTTCCACGCCCCGCGTCTCGTACACGCCGGGCGATTCGACTCTTCCGGCCATCCCTTCAGCGGCATGGCCTCTATCGCGAGACAAATGATGATCTACAGCATGACTGGCTATGCGAGCGCCACGCGCGAACTCGCGGCGACCTCAGGCAACGGCGGCGTGAGCGTGTCGGTCGAACTGCGCACGGTGAACTCGCGCTTCCTCGACCTGAACTTCCGCATGCCCGAAGACGTGCGCGTCTGCGAGCCGACGCTGCGCGAAATGCTGATGAACAAGCTCTCGCGCGGCAAGGTGGATATTCGTATCAACCTGCAGCGCAGCGAACAGGCGGCCAATGCCGGGGCGATCAATCATGACGCGTTGTCGCAACTCGCGCTGCTCGAACGCACGGTGGTGAACGCCTTCCCGGAGGCGGGCCGCCTGCGCACCGGCGAAATCCTGCGCTGGCCTGGCGTGCTGGCCGAAAGCGGCGTTGCGGCGGAAACGCTGCGCGATGCGGTGCTCGCGTGCGGCAAGCAGGCGATTGCCGATCTGATCGACGTGCGCGCGCGCGAAGGCGCGCAACTGGCGACGATGCTGCTCGCCAACGTCACCGAGATGGAAACGATCGTCGCGAAGATTACGCCGCTGGTGCCGGAGTTGATTACCAAGCATCAACAGAAGATTGTCGAGCGGCTCCAGGAAGCGCTCGGCATCGCCGCTCCGGATACGGTGACGACGAGCATCTCGCGCGAGGAAATCGCCGAGCGGATCCGCCAGGAAGTGACGATGTACGGCATCCGCATCGACATCACCGAAGAGCTGTCGCGCCTCACCGCACACCTGAACGAAACGCGCCACGTGATCGAGAAGGGCGGCAAGGTTGGCAAGCGCCTCGACTTCATGATGCAGGAGCTAAATCGCGAAGCGAACACGCTTGGCTCGAAGGCCGCCGCGAAGGAACTGGCCGATTCGTCGATGACCCTGAAGCTGCTCATCGAACAGATGCGCGAGCAGGTACAGAATCTCGAGTGACCCTCGAGCCCACTTTCGGACAACGATTGCAATGACCGACCACACACGCGAAAGCAGCGCACCGCGCAACCCCTACGCCGGCGCTTATCCCGGCAACCTGTTCATGGTGGTCGCGCCTTCGGGCGCGGGCAAATCGACGCTCGTCAACGCGCTGCTCGCGCGCGACCAGGCGATCCGCCTGTCGATCTCGTACACGACGCGCCCGCCGCGTCCAAAGGAGAAGGACGGTGAGCATTACCACTTCACGGCCGTCGACGATTTTCTGAAGCGCCACGCCGAGGGCGAGTTCCTGGAAAGCGCGGAAGTGCATGGCAACTACTATGCAACCTCGCGCCTGTGGATCGAGGAGCAGATGAAAAGCGGCCATGACGTGCTGCTCGAAATCGACTGGCAGGGCGCGCAACAGGTGAAAAAGCAGTTTCGCAATGCCGTCGAGATCTTCATCTTGCCGCCCTCGCTCGAAGCGCTCGAAGAGCGTCTGAAGAAGCGCGGTCAGGATGAGCCGAACGTGATCACGCGGCGGCTGCTCGCGGCCGGCAGCGAGATTGCGCACGCGGCGGAAGCCGAGTACGTGGTGATCAACGAGAACTTCGATCGCGCGCTCGCGGAACTGCAATGCCTCGTTGCCGCCACACGCCTGCGCTTCGCCTCGCAATACGCACGCCACACGGACCTTTTTGTGCAGCTCGGCATCCACCTCCCGCACGCGTGATCGCGGCGAGGTATCGAGCACATAAGGTAGAATAAGCAACATACTGAGAAGGAACCCAACATGGCCCGCATTACCGTCGAAGACTGTCTGAAACAGATCCCGAATCGTTTCGAACTGGCACTTGCCGCAACCTATCGCGCACGCCAGCTCGCACAAGGCCACACGCCGAAGATCGAAAGCCGCGACAAGCCTACCGTTGTTGCGCTGCGCGAAATCGCGGCCGGCCAGGTCGGCGTCGAAATGCTGAAGAAGGTACCGGTCTAAGGTACGCTTCAGTCGTTCTCGATAGCCATGTAATTCACACACGCGTGCAGACCGGCGTCCAACCCGATACGGAGGCGAACATGAGCACTACCCCCTCGCCCCCCGTCACGGAAGTGGAGCACGAAGCCCACGACAGCGACTCACCGGCTTCTGCACGCAAGTACATCGACGCGGTCCTCGAACAGTCGTTTCGCCATCTGTTCGGGCCGACCGCCACGCCGGAGCAGCCGCGCCGGCATGACGTCGTTTCGATCGCCAAGCTGACTACCGCACTGTCCGGCTATCTTTCGCCGGAAGAGATCAAGGAAGTCAAGGCGGCGTTCCACTTCAGCGACGAAGCCCACCTCGGGCAGTACCGCCAGAGCGGCGAACCCTACATCACGCACCCCGTTGCTGTCGCAGAGATCTGCGCTAGCTGGAAGCTCGACGCCCAGTCGATCATGGCAGCGCTCCTGCATGACGTGATGGAAGACCAGGGCGTGACCAAGGCCGAACTCGCCGAGCGGTTCGGCGCGAAGGTCGCGGAACTGGTCGACGGCTTGTCCAAGCTGGACAAAATGGAGTTTCGCAATCGCGAGGAAGCGCAGGCGGAGAATTTCCGCAAGATGCTGCTCGCGATGGCGCGCGACGTGCGCGTGATTCTGGTGAAGCTCGCCGACCGCCTGCACAACATGCGCACCCTCGGTGCGGTGCCGCCGGAAAAGCGCCGCCGCGTTGCGCGCGAGACGCTGGACATTTACGCGCCGATCGCCCACCGCTTAGGTCTGAACAATACCTATCGCGAGCTGCAGGATCTGAGCTTCGCCAACTTCAACCCGCATCGTTATGCCACGCTCGAAAAAGCCGTCAAGGCGGCGCGCGGCAACCGGCGGGAAGTGGTCGGCAAGATTCTCGAGTCGGTGCAGCGCGCGATTGCCGATGCGAAGCTCGACGCCGAGGTCACCGGCCGCGAAAAGACCATCTTCAGCATCTACAAGAAGATGCGCGACAAGCAGTTGTCGTTCTCGCAGGTGCTCGATGTGTACGGCTTCCGCGTGGTCGTCGAGAGCGCGCTCGAGTGCTACACCTGCATCGGCGCGCTGCATGCGCTCTACAAACCGGTGCCGGGCAAGTTCAAGGACTACATCGCCATTCCGAAGGTGAACGGCTACCAGTCGCTGCACACCACGCTGGTCGGCCCGTTCGGCGCGCCGATCGAGTTTCAGGTGCGCACCCGCAAGATGCACGAGATTGCAGAAGCGGGTGTGGCTGCGCACTGGCTGTACAAGAACGGCGGCGCCGACCTGAACGACGTGCAGAAGCGCGCGCATCAGTGGCTCAAGTCGCTGCTCGATATTCAGAGCGAAGCAGGCGATTCGAGCGAATTCCTCGAACATGTGAAGATCGATCTGTTCCCGGATGCGGTCTATGTGTTCACGCCAAAGTCGAAGATCATGGCGCTGCCGCGCGGCGCCACCGCCCTCGACTTTGCCTATTCGATCCACAGCGATCTGGGCAACCAGTGTGTCGCGGTGAAGATCAACAATGAACTGCTGCCGCTGCGCACCGAGCTGAAGAGCGGCGATATCGTCGAAGTCATCACGGCGCCGTATTCGAAACCGAATCCGGCCTGGCTCGGGTTTGTGCGAAGCGGCAAGGCGCGTTCGGCGATTCGTCACTATCTGAAGACGATGCGGCTGAACGAGTCGGTGCAACTGGGCGAGCGGCTTGTCGATCAGGCGCTCAAGGGCTACGACCTTGCGCTGTCCGATGTGACGCCGGAAGTATGGGAAAAGCTCGTCCAGTGGACCGGCAACAAGAGCCGTCAGGAAATTTTCGCGGATATCGGCCTCGGCCGGCGTGTGGCGGCGGTGATGGCCAAGCGCATCGAGGTGCTGATGAGCGGCCGCGATGCCGACGACGACAGCCCGCGCTCCGAGTCGGGTCATGCGTCGCATGCGCCGCCGGTTGTGATTACCGGCACCGAAGGCATGTCCGTGCAGCTATCGGCCTGCTGCCGGCCGATTCCAGGCGACGACATCATGGGCTATATCGGCATCGGCCTCGGTATGGCGATCCATACCACCGACTGCCGGGTCGCCCAGCGTATCCACAGGCGCGATCCGGGCCGCTGGATCGACGTAGCGTGGGCGCCGCAACCGGGACGTCTGTTCGACGTGGCGGTGAAGGTGCTCGTCAAGAACACCAAGGGCGTGTTCGCCCGCGTCGCGGCGGATATCACGTCCGCCGACGCCAATATCGTCCACATTGCGATGGACGAAGACCTGTCGCAGGAATCCACCGTCTTGCGCTTCGTGATTCAGGTGAGCGACCGGGTGCATCTCGCCAATGTCATGCGCCGGGTTCGTACGAATCCGGACGTGATGCGTATCGCGCGCGAACGGCCGAGCGAGGAAGGACATCACCGTCACGATGGCGGGATGCGAATCGACCGCGAACGGGCCGATTACTGAGCGTGCCGGGTGGCGGGCAGGTTTGGGCGCGAAGCTTGCTCACTTCGTTCGGCGAGATCCGCCGCTCACTCTGTTCTTGAGGGGGAGGGTGATGAACGTAGCTGACCTGACCGGCATGGCGCTCGACTATTGGGTTGCCCGCAGCCTGCACGACTTCGTGCGCGAAATTCACTTTACTGATAGCGGACAAACCGTGGCGATACGCGGTGAGGATCACGGCCATCTGTGGGACGGGCGCTTCACGCCATCTACCTCGTGGGAAGCCGCGGCGGCGGTGCTGGAACGCGCGCAGCGTCTCGAGGTGCGCGAGCACGTCAGCCGGCAGCAGGCATACTGCATTGCGGATTTCACGGGCGGCCACAGGACGGTGGAGGGGCGCGGTGCTTCGTTACGCGAAGCGCTGCTGCGCGCGTTCGTGGCGAGCCGTTTCGGCGATACGGTCGAGGAGATGCTGCAGCAATCTCAGGGGCTGGTCGGCCTGAGCGCGACGCCCATCAGCGAGCAGGCGTTGACGCTTTCGGTCGAAGAGAGTCCGAAGCCTGAGGGGCAGATCGGGGATATCCAGTCGGCGCCCCGCTGAGGGCGGGCGGCTTCAGATGTGCGATACCGGCGCGGCTGAAGCCGCGGCTGGTGCGCGTGCTGCTTGGGTTGGGTAGATGCTTTTACGGGATCAAAAACAAAGGGCCTTCCGTGAGGAAGGCCCTTTATAGGTGGTGCGGCTGGCAGGATTCGAACCCACGACCCCTTGGTTCGTAGCCAAGTACTCTATCCAACTGAGCTACAGCCGCACGCTAAACGGGTGCAACGCGGATATAACAACATACCCGGGTGAAACAGAAGGGCCTCCCCGGAGGGAGGCCCTCGAATAAGTGGTGCGGCTGGCAGGATTCGAACCCACGACCCCTTGGTTCGTAGCCAAGTACTCTATCCAACTGAGCTACAGCCGCACGCAGAAACGAGATTATAGCAAAGCTAAAAGAAAAGGGAAGCCTCAAACTGCGATTTGTCCCAGTGCCCTGATCGTGTAACCTTGATAGGCAGGGTTTGCTGCAGTCAATGGAAGATCATGAACAAGGCCTTTGTCAAAGAGTCGAGCGACGAGAATGATGACGATCTCGACACCGCCCAGCCCGCGATCCCGGCGGGCGCGAAAAATTACATTACCCCCGCAGGCTACCGCCGGTTGCGCGATGAATTGCTTCATCTAATCGATGAGGAGCGCCCGGAGGTCGTCAAGCTGGTGTCGTGGGCGGCGTCCAATGGCGACCGCTCTGAAAACGGCGACTATATTTACGGGAAGCGGCGCCTGCGCGAAATCGACCGGCGCATCCGCTTTCTGACCAAACGCCTCGATCTGGCCGAGGTGGTGGACAGCAGCAAGCAGGAGAACGTCGATCAGGTGTTTTTCGGCGCGACAGTCGACTATGCGACCGAAGATGGCGAGATGCACACGGTGACGATCGTCGGCGTCGACGAGGTCGATCTGGACCATGGGCGGGTTAGCTGGATCTCGCCCGTCGCGCGGGCGCTGGTGAAGGCCAGAATCGGCGATCAGGTGACGCTGCATACGCCCGCAGGGCCGCAGCCGATCGATGTGATCGACGTCAGGTATCCGCCGCCGGATACGGGTGGTTAACGGGCGGGGCTGCTAAACGCGGCTCTTGCGCGGCTTCAGAGGGGAAGTATGTTGCGTCGCGATGCGCCGCGGCCTTGGCCGCTATGCCATGCTTTCGGGCGACGTGCCCCGCATCCTTGCCAAAGGGTGCCCCCGTCCGTTCAAGCCGCATCAGGACGAAAAAAAGGCGCCGCAAGCGGCGCCTTTCTCTACTGCATATACAACCAGATGCTTTAGAAGCGGTGACGCAGACCTGCCGTCACAGCGACTTGGCTGTTGGTTGCCGAAGCCGTGCCAACACCGTTGATGACTGCGTCGACGCCCGAACCTTCGTTCACGCGTTGATACACGCCTTGCAGGTACACGTCCGTACGCTTCGACAGCGCGTAGGCGGTTTGCAGGTTGAACTGGTTCCACTTCGGACGGACGCCGTCGATCGAAGCTTGCGTGTACGTGTACGCAGCTGCGATGCTCAGTGCCGGCGTCAGCGAATAACGGCCGTTCAGTTCGAAGTTCTGGAAGTGGCCGCTGCCGCCGCCCAAGCCCAGGCCGTTCGACGTGCCCGAGTTGCTTGCCGTGATACCGACAGCCTGGTTCAGGTTCGTTTGCGTGTACACAGCGCCAACCACTGCCGGGCCGAACGCGTAGCTCAGGCCAGCGCCCCACGTCCGCTGGCGGCCAGCTTCGAACGTGTTGTCGCTTGCGACTGCGCCGCCCGTGTTCGACGATGCCGACGGTGCAAGGATGCCCGCGACGTTGTTGTTCAGTTGCATGTAAGCGGCTGCAACGTTCAAGCCACCGTAGGTGTACGAACCGCCGAGGCTGTATGCGCGGTTGTTCGCGAAGGCGCCTGCGGCGTTCGAGAAGCCATACAGGGCGCCGAACTTGAAGCCGCCGTAGTTCGCGCTCGAGTACTTGATCGAGTTGTTGATACGGAACGAGTTGTCCAGGTTGTCGTTGTCATACGGGTGGGCGAACTGCGTGCCGCCGTATCCCGTGCCCGTCAGAGCCAGCGGGCCGACGTAGTCAACCATGCTGTCATATTGACGGCCGAGGGTCACGGAACCGTATTGGTCGCTTGCCAGACCGACGAAAGCTTGACGGCCGAATTCACGGCTGTTTTGCTTGAGCGTGCCGTTGTTGATGCCGAAGCCGTTTTCCAACGTGAAGATTGCCTTCAGGCCGCCACCGAGGTCTTCCGAACCACGCAGGCCCCAACGGCTGCCGTTAACCGAGCCGCTGGTTTCTTGCCAGTTGGAGTGACCGCTCGTAGCGCTCGTGCGCTGGTTGCTCGTGTAGGTGATGCCGGCATCGATCAGGCCGTACAACGTGACGCTGCTTTGTGCTTGTGCTGCAGTAGCAAAAACGCCCGTCAGGGCCGCGACCATGAGTGTCTTTTTCATCTTTGTAACTCCGAGAACAGGATGGGCTTTGGAAACCCAGGCTTCAAGGAAACGTCACGCTTACGCTGCGAGAGGCGAATACAGCGTGAAAACGCGCATACATCAAGCGCGCTCGTTTCCGGACAGGCAGAGTGTAGGGATGTGGTCGCCCGGCGGGCATTCCGATTTGCGCAATAAAGTATTACTTGACGCGCAATTATTGGTGGTGTCAGTGAAAGCCTTACTGGGAAAGGCTTTGCGAGCATGAATTGGGCGAGGCGGTGCGGTGTCAACCGCGACGCGTTGTTCAATTGCTACATCAAACGATGTAAAAAAACAACGCCAAAAGAATGAAAAAAACGATTGTTGTTATAAGCGCAATAGATGATTGTCGATTGCGTCGCCAATCATCTGAAGCTTCGGCTGTATACTGAAATCTCTGCTTTCCGAAGCAGACTTTTTCGTTGACGAAAAAGATCTCCAAACCTTTGTCAGCGCGACTTCCCGGTCGCGCTTTTTTTTGCCCCTAAGTTTCCAGGTCTGTTCTAGCGGATCTGGGTGGCCATACCGGTGGGTGCGAAATCCACCTCACTCACCACGCTCCAATCTTCCATTACGTAGTGGCGAGCGTCCATTGGGGAAGACAGCAGGTTTTGCCAGTGATCGCCATGCCACATTGGATCGAAGTCGAACGCGGACGATGTGGCCTGAGCGCCACTGTCCACGGGCGTTCCGCGCAGCGAGCCGGTAAGCCAGGCGGCAAGGCGCCGGAATTCATTCAAAAGCATGGCTGTCTCCTCATACATCTTGCCAATATCCATCTTGATACCGAGGATTTACTGCAGCAACTCGGACAAACACTTACGAATGACATGGTTTGTTACAAATAGCGGGAAAAATTCCCTATTTATGTATGCTGAAATGAAGTTCAGTAAAAATGACTTCATGATTATTCGGTTGCTACTTAAATGTGCTGAATCGTACTCAACTATTGCGCTGAGTCAGACCATGCTCGTTATGGTTTACACAGATAAGCGATTGTTAAAAATTCTCTTGACGCCCGATCTTTGTTGCCCGTATAACTGCAATGCTGAATTTCGACTGGCAGGCGTGATGGCGTATCGCTATCACGTCCCTCGTTCAGGGTGTATCGGTAATCGGCGTGAGGGCATTGCCCGTTTTAATCAAAAAATCTCGAGGGAAACTGGAATATGGAAACCGGTATCGTAAAATGGTTCAACGATGCTAAGGGCTTTGGCTTCATTACATCGGACTCCGGCGGTGACGACCTGTTCGCGCACTTCTCGGAAATTCGTAGCGAAGGGTTCAAGTCGCTCAAGGAAAACCAGCGCGTTTCCTTCGACGTGAAGACGGGCCCGAAGGGCAAGCAGGCGGCGAACATTCAGCCCCTGTAAGCCAGGCGGTTCGCGCAGTCGCATGTACTGCATCGCGGTATCAAGGAAAAGCCCTCGCATAGCCGAGGGCTTTTTTATGGGCATCTATCAATCCGCAAGCCTATACATCAGTCATCCGCGTCAATGCGGCGCGGAAGCGCGGCTCATCCTTAATATGGGTTTATGCTCTGGCGATATAGTCCGATTGGATGCGTCCAGCGGTTCATATCCTGCTTTGCTCAGGGTTTTCCAGTATAAAAATCTCAGGATTTATTGCAATCAGGTCATAAAAACATAATATTCACACGAGATTTATGCTGCCTGAAAGCAAACGAATGGCGTTTGCCAGCTTCGAAGCAGATACGTTAAAACCGTCATGCCACCTGCATCTCCACGTGCCAACTGGTGCATACTTGCCGCTAGCCACGCACCGAAACCTATTCCCGCCCATGTCTGAAGCGTTTTTGCAGAACCCCGCGATCGATGCGCCGATCGCATTTGTCGACCTTGAAACCACCGGGGGCTCAACCGGCGAGCATCGCATCACCGAAGTCGGCGTGGTCGAAGTCGGGCCCGAGGGCGTGTCGCGGTGGAGTACGCTGGTCGACCCACAACAATCCATCCCGCCGTTTATCCAGCAACTGACCGGCATCACCGATGCGATGGTGCGCGGCGCCCCGACCTTCGATGCGATCGCGCCCGCGCTGTTCGAGCGCCTGGACGGCAAGCTGTTTATTGCACATAACGCAAGTTTCGATCGTGGCTTCTTGCGCAGCGAGTTCCGCCGCGCGGGCCTGGCGTTCAATCCCGACGTTCTCTGCACCGTGCGCCTGTCGCGCGCGCTCTTTCCCGCGGAAAAGCGTCATGGACTGGACGCGCTGGTCGAGCGTCACGCCCTCGTGCCGTCCGACCGGCACCGCGCGTTGGCCGATGCCGATCTGCTGTGGCAATTCTGGCAGCGCTTGCACGGTCTCGTGCCTGTCGACGTGCTGCGCGCGCAAATCGACCGCACGCTGCGTCGTTACCGGCTGGCGGGCGAGATCACTGAAGACCTGCTCGATACGGCGCCGGCCGGTTGCGGCGTCTACGCATTCTATGGAGAAGGGGATTTGCCGCTCTACGTCGGTCGTAGCGTGCGGGTGCGCCAGCGTCTGCGCTCACATCTGACCGGCGAGCGCCGTTCGTCGAAGGATCTGCGGCTGGCTCAGCAAGTGCGGCGCGTCGAATGGCTCGCCACCGGCGGCGAGTTGGGTGCTCTGCTGGCAGAGGCGCAATGGATCGCCACACTGCGTCCCGGACAAAACCGCCTGCCACGGGTTGCGAAAAGCGATCCTGTCGATGCGCCCTGGCCGTTCGACGGCCCGATTGTCTTCGAGGAGCGCGACGCGGAATTGCAGGCCCGGGCCTTTCACGTGGTCGACCGCTGGCGCTACGTCGGTCACGCGCCTTCGCTCGCGCAGGCGGCGAGCCTGCATGCGTCGAGTGTCGCGGGCTCGTTTGAGCTGTCGACCTACCGCATCCTGCAGACTCATCTGGCGCGCGGCTTGCGGGTCATGCCGCTCGGTGCTGCCGTCAACCCGGCGGGTGCGGCGAACGTTGCCTAACCGGTTGCGCCCACGCCGCCCGATTCGCATACATGACCCAGTGCGTGGGTGAGGGCGCCTGAGCGCGTGGAGTCGTAGCGTGTCAATGACTTCCAGTTGGCGATGCCCTGCGCCACGCGCGATGGGCAGTCCGGCGCGGTGCGCAGCGTTTGCACGCGAGCGAGACCGGCGACCATCGACTTGGTCAGTTGATCGAGCTGAGGCCGGATACTGGTGACAAGGTCGGGCGCCGCGCCTTCCGGCGGCCGTGTGCTGCGCCAGGTGGCGAACAGGGCGTTTTGCACTTCCTTGCTGGCGTCGATCTGGTCCTGGAAGAAGGCGCGCGCAAACTCGGGGTCCACTTGCGCCGCTGCGGCGCGTTTGGCGACGTCGGCGAGCAAAGCGGCCTCCCGTGGCGCATCGGTAATCGCCTGGTGGTTGGCCCATTTCCACTGTGCGACCGGTTCGGCAAGCGCGAGCCTTTGCGACACAAGCGAAATCAGATTGGTCAGAGCGGTGTCGTCGCTGTCCGCGCGCGCGGCGGCGGGCGTCAGCGTGAGCGTCAACGCAGCGCACAGCGCAAGCGCACTCGTCACGCTGGAACGATACAAACGGTTCATGTGGGGGAAGATGACCGAACGGTCAAAGCGGAAAGCCAGAAGAATAAACGATGCGCAGCGCGCGCGGCGTGTATCTGCTTTCGAGGCGCGCGATCCAACGCGCCAGGTGATGACCCGGCGCGTCCCGAACGGCTACCGCGCCCCGTAACGACCTGTGTGATGTGCACGCGCGAGCATCAAGCTCACGCACCGTATGCGTGCCCCGGTTGCTGCGCTGCGCCAGCCTGGTATTACTTGGGCTCGCACGACTTGCGTTGTTCGTCGAAGAACGCGCGAACATGCTCCGGCAGTTCGGCGCCGAGGAACTCAACGCCGGCGGGTTCCGGATCCGGGCTGAACACTTTATCCGGGGTCGGAATCTTGGGCGGTTTGGCATCCATGATATTTCTCCTTTACGAACCGATTATCTGCCTCGGTCCCCGTTTTGCACCAGTGCTGCAAAGCGGTCACACTGCTTTTCATTGGCCATTTGTTGCTTTAACGGCACAACGCCACTCTGCTTGAATTCATTTGAATAAAATTTAACGGTTGTCCTGCAATTGCGAACGGTCGGACTAATCAGAACAATACCTTCCGCATGGCTTGAACAATGTCTGCAGCCTTGGGTGCGACAGTCCTCGCCGCCTGCTTATTGCACGACTGTTCGCACCTTCGGCCGCAGCATCCTGCAACATTCCTTGCTGATGCCGCCGCGCTCTTTCGCCACTAAGCCAAGCCGCTTGCACCGCTGCGCACGGCCGGATTGGTGCGTTGCAGCGCGCGGTTCCACGCATTGCAGGCCTGTTCAATGTCGAGCCGTTGAGCTTCATCTGGCCTTGGCTGCCGGGCACGACATCCCGAAATGCTATTGGCCTTCTCTCAGGCTGATCACTTATCAGGACCCTTAAACAATCCGTTTCGCTGCGCTGCACACATGCAGACGGATGACGCTGCGTATATCGTTTCCGGGCGCGACCGAATTCAAACGCGTCGAATTGCACCCTCAATTTTTTGTTAACGAAGGATTAGGTGATTCCGTTGACGCGTCTAACGTTCTTTTACGTATGCATATGAAAAGACGAATGCACGTCGCATCTCGACTGAGCGCGGCGTGCATTGATCCGGAAGCACAAAGCTTCTCTCGGATAACCCTGACGAATTGCGAGGCGAGCTTCTGCGCAAACCTCGCGTCTCCCAAGGGGTTAAGTGGGTCGTCAGGAAGCGTCGGCGTTCGGTGCCGGCACTCGCACTGGAGGGTCGAATGCCGAAGGCTTGTCGACCACCTCGACCTGGCCGTGAATACGTGCCTGATGACCGTCCGCAAACATGTAATACGGAAACGGACGCGCCGGTTCGGAGACGGCGTCGAGCCGCGCGATCAGTTCCGGCGCGAGCGTGAAGTCGAGTGAGCCGAGCGATTCCTGCAGTTGCTCGGGGCGGGTTGCGCCGACGATGATGCTCGACACGCCGCGTTTCTGGTGCAGCCAGTTCAGCGCGACCTGGGCCATGGGCCGGCCTGCCTCGTGGGCGACGGCCTCCAGCGCGGCTACGATCCGGAAGTTGCGCTCGGTCAGCTTGTCGAAGCCCGGCGGCGGGCTGCCCGCAAGACTTGCCAGCCGGCCTTCGCCCGCGATGCCGCGGCTCGCGCCATCCTGTGACGGACGATACTTGCCCGACAGCACCCCCATGCCGAGCGGACTCCATGGTACGAGTCCCATCCCGAGATTGGCGGCGAGATCCGCGAACTCATTTTCAGCGTTGCGCTCGATCATCGAGTATTCGAGCTGCATGGCCGCCACCGGTTCGAAACCGCGCCAGTCAGCGAGTGTCTGGGCCCGCCCGGCGAACCAGGCCGGCGTATCCGACAAACCGACGTAGCGGATTTTCCCGGCCCGCACGGCGTCGTCCATCGCGCGCATGACTTCGTCGACGGGCGTGACGCGGTCCCAGGTGTGCAGGTAGTACAAGTCGATGTAATCGGTGCCGAGGCGTTTTAGCGAGCCGTCCAGCGCACGCATCAGGTTCTTGCGATGATTGCCGCCCGCGTTCGGATTGCCGGCCTCGGCGTTGTAGCCGAACTTGGTGGCAATCACGAGCCGGTCGCGCAGGCCGCGCGCCGCGACAAATTTGCCCACCCACGTTTCACTCGTGCCTTCCGTATACAGATCGGCGGTATCGATGAAGTTGCCGCCGGCATCCACATAGAGGTCGAACAGGCGTTGGGAGGATTTCTCTTCGGCGCCCCAACCCCATTCGGTGCCGAACGTCATGGTGCCGAGTGAGATGGGGCTGACGCGCAGGCCGGAACGGCCGAGCAAGGTGTATTGGTGCATCGTCATGGTGGTGTCCTCCAAGGTAGTCGGGCAATGGAGGTATCGTGCGCCGATTCTTTGCTTGGAAAAATGGCTGTTGTCTGCAAGGATTATGAAGTCGTACTTCAAAATTGAGAGCGCGCTTGGATCCTGCACAATTACCTGCGTTGATGGCTTTCGCTGCCGTAGCGCGGCACGGAAGTTTCACGCGGGCGGCGGGCGAGTCGGGCGTCTCGGCGTCGGCGTTGTCGCAGTCGGTGCGCACGCTCGAAACGCAACTCTCGGTGCGCCTGTTCAACCGGACTACGCGCCGCGTCGCCCTCACCGAGGCTGGCGCGCAGTTTCTGGAGCACGTGCGGCCCGCGCTCGCAGCGCTCGAGGCCGCCTTCGACGCGCTCGACGAAACCCGCGACCATCCGGCTGGTACGTTGCGAATCAATCTCTCGCGGGTCGCGAGCGAATTGCGGGTGCTGCCGCACCTGGGTGAGTTCGCGCGCCTGTATCCGCACATCGGCCTCGAAATGGTGCTCGACGACGGACTCGCGGACCTGGTGGGCGAGGGCTTCGATGCAGGCATCCGGCTGGGCGAGCGCCTTGCGCAGGATATGGTGGCGATTCCACTGGGCGGCGAACTCCGTATCGTCGTGGCCGGTTCGCCCGATTATTTCGAGCGCTATCCGCCGCCTCAGACCCCGGACGACCTGGCTGGACACGACTGCTTGCGTTACCGGTTTTCGACGAGCGGCGGCATCTACCGCTGGGAGTTTGCGCAGCCGCGCGACCCGTCGCGAGTGTTCGAGGTGGACGTGCGCGGCAGCTTCGTGACCAACGATTTACGCACCATGGTGCGCGCGGCGGAGCAGGGTGTGGGGTTGCTGCACGTGACAGACGAGTACGTTCACGAGCAACTGGCAGACGGCCGGCTCGTGCCTGTGCTCGACGCGTGGTGCCCGCGCTTTGCGGGCTTCTATCTATATACGGCTAGCCGCTCGCAGATGCCGCTCAAGCTGCGCGTGTTGATCGATTTCCTGCAGGGCAAGTACCGCGAGCGGGCGCGGCGCTGAGCGGTTGCCCTCTTCGAGGGCTTTATCCTAGAACCGCATTCCTTCGAATGGATTCCAGCCTTGGCTGCCTTTTACTTCTTTCAGGTAGTAGGCGTAGTTCACGCAGAGCCCGAAGAGATAACCGAAACCGATGCTGATGCCGGTATCGACTGCGCGCGGAATATCTATCTGGGTGACTATCGAGAAAATCGTTTCCAGGACCGTCGTTGCCAGTGCGATCGCGAGCAGCGACAGTGCTTTCTTCCATAGCCCGAGCGCAAAAAAATAGAACGGACCGAAGAAGAAACCGAGGAAACTGAAATTGACGAACCGCTTCTTGTTGCGCGGCAGCGCTTTAAAGGCGGCACGAAACTCAGGGGAGGAGGGCGCGCCGTAAGCATCGAAGAAGTCAAAGCGTTCGCGCCACTTCGGTTTGATATCGGCAACCTTGGAAGGATCGGACGTGTTCAAGACAGTATGCCCCCAGAATAGAGTGATATAGACGTCGTCTTGGCGCGATATTCGCAGCGCATAAATCAGTGCGTTTGCGCTCGTGGACTGTACTATCAAACAGTCTCACGGTCATGTGTTGCTCTTATTTAAAACGGTGGCGAACGTGCCACATGCCATTTAAAGATGCGGCCCGTCATTCGTTGTCGGGATTATTCGAAGTGTTTGACCGCGCAATGAAGGTGTCTCTCAAGGCGCTAAGAGAACGCAGACCGAAGCGCGTCGCCAGGTCGTAGTTATGGGTGAGGCATGGGCTGAATACCTCGTGTATCTCCGTACGACCATTTCCCCGAAAACGAAGCGCCCGCGGTCGGCGCGATATATCGCTGACCACGAAGCCTTGGCGTCCCCCGGTGCTGAGACGAAGAAGCGTCACAAAGGCTTGACGGGGCCGGCCTACTGGCATCGTTGATGGTACTGAAGCTTAACGAACTCACCGACCGATGTGTGGCCGAGTGGTTGGCCGAAGAGGCGGACGAGCGACCGACGAATGCCGCACACGCGTCATTCCCCTCACACCCTACTTCGAATCCACCCTTTGCAAATAGATGGTGATCACAATATAATCGGTTCATCGAATCGGCGGAGAGCGTCATGAGGGTCAGTCGGGCACAGGCGGAAGAGAACCGGCGCGCGGTCATCGAGGCAGCCGGCCGGTTGTTCCGTGAACACGGTTTCGACGGGGTCGGCCTCAATGACCTGATGGGCGCGGTTGGCTTGACGCAAGGCGGGTTCTACAAGCAGTTCAAGTCGAAAGACGATCTGGCGGTTCAGGCCTGCGACCGTGTGCTGGCCGACAGCAGCGAACGACTGACCCGCCTGGTCGAAGAGGGTGGCGACGATCCGCTGGCGACCATAATCGGCCAGTACCTGTCTCATGATCACCGTGACCGGATCGGCGATGGTTGCATCTTTCCCGCACTTGGCACCGATGCTGCGCGGCAGGGGCCGGAAATGATCCGGAGTTTCGAAACCGGTATCCGGTCGTATCTGGCGACTCTCGATCGGGCCATGCAGATTTCGTCGGCCCACCGGGCGGAAAGAGATCCTGCCGTCGTGCTGTCGACGATGGTGGGGGCGCTTTTGTTGTCGCGTCTTACCGAGGACGAGGCGCTGTCCAGCCGAATCCTCGATGCGGCTGTTGGCAGTTTGCTTGATATCAATCGCAATTCCGGTATGGATGCAGTCGAGCGAGAAGGTTCGTGAACATTTGACTGCAGTCTGACGGAGCCCGGCAAAACCTTGGCCGGGCACGTTTGCCGTCCTGGATGGCATATTGCGTGTCGGCCGGCAGCGATTTTTCCTGAATTTTTTTCGATCTATACACGGAATAATAAGGAATCCGATTTATGCGTTATCAATTGTTTGGCAAGCATAGCGGTCTGCGGGTCTCCACGCTCGTGCTCGGAACCGGTAATTTCGGCACCCGCTGGGGACATGGCGCCGAACCCGACGAGGCGCGTCGTATCTTCGATGCCTATGCAGCCGCAGGCGGCAACTTTATCGATACGGCTAACGGCTATCAATTCGGCCAGTCCGAAGAGATCCTCGGCGATTTGCTGGCTGGACGGCGCGACGAGTTCGTGCTGGCCACGAAGTTCACGATGCGCACGGATGCCAACTCGGGCATTCTGGTCACGGGCAATAGCCGCAAGGCGATGGTCGCGTCGGTCGAGGCGAGCCTGAAGCGATTGAAGACCGACCGCATCGATCTCTACTGGGCCCATGTGTCCGACGGTGTCACGCCGGTCGAGGAGATCGTGCGCGGCTTCGACGATCTCGTCCGGGCCGGCAAGATCCTCTACGCGGGTCTGTCCGATTTTCCCGCCTGGCGCGTGGCGCGCGCCGCGACCATTGCCGAATTGCGCGGGGCGGCGCCCATCGCGGCCCTTCAAGTCGAGCACAGCCTCGTCGAACGCAGCACCGAGCAGGAGCTGTTGCCGGCCGGCCAGGCACTCGGCCTCGGCATCGTGGCCTGGTCGCCGCTCGGTGGCGGCATGCTGACCGGCAAATATCGCCAGGGTGAAAAGGGACGTGCCGAGGGGCTTGGCGGAAAAGTTTTCCAGGCCGAAAACTCCGCTCAGCGTACCGCGATCCTCGACACGCTGATCGCGATCGCGCAGGACGCCGGCGTCACGCCGGGCGAAATCGCCATCGCGTGGGTGGCGGCCAAGGGCTCGCTGCCGATCATCGGGCCGCGCACGCTGGCCCAGCTCGAAAGCAATCTCGCTGCGGCGAACGTGACGCTGTCGACCGGACAGATCGCGCGTCTCGATGCGGTGAGCGCGATTCGGTCGGGCTTCCCGTACACGGTCATCGACGATCCGGACACCCGGCAGCTCTACACCGGCGGCAAGGCCGGGCAGTTCGATGCACCTTCCGTAACCGTCGCATAAGTAAGGAACCAGGCAATGAGCAAGATTCTCGTGACAGGTGCGACAGGCGGATTGGGTAGCCAGGTCGTCGAATTCCTGCTGCAGCGCGTGCCGGCTGGCGAGATCGCCGCATTGGCGCGCAATCCGGCCAAGCTGCGCGCGTTCACGGAACAAGGCGTCGACGTACGGGCCGGCGACTATTTCGACCCGGCCTCGCTCGAACGCGCGTTTTCGGCGGTGGACAAATTGTTGCTCGTATCGACCGTGGCTTTCGGCGACGTCGTGACGCAGCATGCGAATGTCATCGAGGCGGCGAAACGGGCCGGCGTGCGCCATGTGCACTATGTCTCGCTGCAGCGCGCCGCAGGCAGTACGGTCGATATCCCTCCTGTGACACAATGGGAGCAGGAAACCGAGGCGTTGTTGCAGGCGTCGGGTCTCGACGTGACGATCCTGCGCAACACGATGTATTTCGACACGCTGCCGTTCGGCAAAAGCGTGGCCGAGGCCGGCATTCGCGTGCCCGCAGGGCAGGGCCGCGGCGCTTTCGCCAGCCGGCGCGAGCTTGCGGAAGGCGCTGCCGTGGTGCTGTCCAGCGACGGCCATGCCGGCAAGCTCTATACGCTCGGCGGCAGCGAGGCCATTGGCATGGCCGATATCGCAGCGGCAATGTCCGATGCGGGCGGACGCACGATTGACTATTGCGACGTGCCCGTCGCCGAGTTCGTCGATGCGCGTATCGGGGAAGGATTCCCCGAGCCGGTGGCGAACTTCTTCGCGGCGTGGTTCCACGCGATCGCGGCCGGCGAATTCTCCGAGGTCACGGGCGATCTCGAGCGTCTGATCGGGCGGCCGCCGCAAACGGCGCGGGACTTCTATCTCGCGGCGCCGCGGACCTGAAGGACGCGTTTTGGCGATCGCGGTGCCGCAATTTGTTCAAGCGACATCTGTACTGTGTATCGAGCCGGAACAGCCGGCATTGGGCAGGCTGTCCGGTTTTCTTGCCAGGCCATCCTCAGGTCGGGCGCTACACCGGAATGTCATAGGAGAAACACATGCCTTTTGTGACGACGCAAGATCGCACCGAGATCTTCTACAAAGACTGGGGTCATGGCCAGCCCATCGTATTCCACCATGGCTGGCCGCTCAGCGCGGATGACTGGGATGCGCAGATGCTGTTTTTTCTACAGCACGGCTACCGTGTCATCGCTCATGACCGGAGAGGTCATGGGCGATCGAGCCAGACCGCCGGCGGTCACGATATGGACACGTACGCCGCGGATGCGGCGGCCCTGGCCGAACATCTGGACCTCAGGGACGCGATCCACATCGGCCATTCCACCGGCGGCGGTGAGGTGGCGCGCTATGTCGCCCGCCACGGCAAGGGCCGCGTGGCCAAAGCCGTGCTGGTCAGCGCTGTTCCGCCAATCATGGTCAAGAGCGAGAGCAATCCTGGCGGCACGCCGATCGACGTGTTCGACGGGCTCCGCGCGCAGCTCGCCGCCAACCGGGCGCAGTTTTTCCGCGAGGTGCCGATTCCGTTCTACGGTTTCAATCGGCCCGGCGCGAAAGTCATCGACGGCGTGGTCGACAACTGGTGGCGTCAGGGCATGATGGGCGCGGCCAATGCACATTACGAGTGCATCAAGGCCTTCTCGGAAACCGATCAGACCGAGGACCTGAAAGCGATCGAGGTGCCGACCCTCGTGATGCAGGGCGACGACGACCAGATCGTGCCCTACGAGGACGCCGTCCTGCTTCAGGCAAAACTGATCAGGAACGCGACGCTGAAGATCTATCCTGGTTATCCGCACGGCATGCTCACGATTCACGCCGATGTGCTCAACGCGGACCTTTTAGCTTTTATCCAAAGCTGACGTAATCTGGCCGGCGCGATTGTGCCGATTGCGCTGGCGCTCTAACACGCGGAAGAGGCAGACTCCGATGCTGCGGATTTGCCGTCGACTCAATCCGAGAGAGCCTGGCCGGATGGAGTGAGATCCTGTTGTTTTTTTCTACACATCCAGATGATTCCCACGACCATGAAAGCTGCAATAGTCAAGGAAGAAGTAATGCGACCCAACTCCAGCCCATCTTCGCTATAAGGCTTGGTGAGCGTGTCGCCGAGTGTGGCTCCGAGGGGGCGCGTGAGGATATATGCGGCCCAGAAAAGTGCGCTGGGCGGCACTTTCTTCAGCCAGAAGTGCGCTGCGGCCACCACGGCGATCAGCCCGGTGAACGCCAGCGCGCCGCCGTCGAATCCCAGACCGACACTGGTCGCAACGAAATCGCCTAGTGCGGTCCCGAGCGTATTGGAAACCAGAATCGTGAGCCAGTAGAAGACTTCTTCCTTCCTGGTAGCAATGTTCTCGAACTCGACCCTGCCGACGACGCGGCGCCAGATGAAGAGGATCAGCAGAACGCCGCAAAACAACAGCAAGGAAGATTTCACATAACCGAGGCCAACGGTGCGGTCCAGATAATCCGATGTGGTCGTGCCGACGGTCGTTGTGGCGACCACCACTAGCCAATAAAAGAAAGGGCGGTACGATTTAGACGAGATCTGGGCAGTCAGCGTGACAAAGAAAAATGCGAGAAGGATGATGCTGCTGATCGCGTAACCGAGCTGCAATGTCATGGAAAGGGCGTCGCCGCCTGTCTCCCCCACCGTGGTCGCGAGAATCTTGACGATCCAGAACATCACGGTAATATGCGGGACTTTACTGACTAGATTCGTCTCGCCACGTTGATATGAATGCGGGGTTCGGGTCATCACATTATTCCTTTTACAGTTTTCCAGGCGTGTTGAATCAAAGGCAGCGCTCGCCTCACAACAGCAATTGAAACCGGCGGGTATGTGCCCAGGCCGGTTTGGACTCTTCAGCCCAATCATTGCGAATGGGCTACGGATATCGACAGGTCGTCGGCGAGCCCGTTCTTACTGTGTGGCAAATACCGATACTCCCGGGCTGGCAAACTCGGCGGAGGCGCCACCCGCATGCGGCACGAAGACGCGGTGTGACTCCCCGTCTACGGCAACAGAGTGAGCGTGGACTCCTGCGGGAACGCTGCCAAGGAAGTGCCGTGTCGTCGCATCGACAACGCCGAGTACCGAATCGAACTTCGCGTCTTTGCGTCCAACCTGAGAAACACCGTCCGCAGAGTGGTGGCCGGCCGGAAGGAAGTAGCGTTTCGACACCGGGTCGTAGACGACCTGGTCGACTCCGCCGAACGGCAATTCGGCCAGCGTCTTGCCGTTGCTGCGGTCGATGATCAACGTCGCCTGCTTGCTCCCCTCGTCGGGATCACATCCAATCAGCGCATCGTTGCCCGGTCCGATTGCAATGCCAGTTGGCGCCCCGCATCCTTTCAGTCCGAACACCTTCGAAACGCTGGGCTTTCCTGCAAGAACGGACTCAACAGGAATGACATCGACCTCGCCCTTCGGATTGGCTTGAGTGCCGTCGTTGTTCAACATGAAGTCCCTGTTCTTCGGGTCGTAGCCACACGCTTCGAGACCGGTGGAGTCATGCAGCGAAAGCTTGCCGACGACAGCTTGAGTCTGGGTATCGATGAATGTCGCAAACGGGGGCTTTCCGCCGCCACTCGAATACATCAGAATGTGGTGCTCCGGGTCGAGGCAACCCTCGTCGGCACGGATACCCTCGGTGCTGACTTCGATCGTTTTAACCAGCTTCTTTTCGGATACGTCGATAAGCTTGACCGCATTGACGTCTCCCACGTAGACCAGAGGGGTACCCGGGACCGGCGTCACACCTGCCGGCGAAGATGTATCGAAGGTTTTCCCCACGCCCGCAAAATCACCAGGAATCTGGGCAAGCAGCGTCATGGTTTTTACGTCGAATACATCCAGTGCGACATTCGATCCGTCGGCAAGGTAGTACTTTCCGTCTGCCGTCGCGCTTGTGTCGAAAGCAAAATGTGTCGCTACCTTTACGGGGATGTTTGCAGACCACTTTGGCAAACTGTCTGCCGCCTCATTGCCCCATGCATTGGCAAGCATCGCCAGGATTCCTGCTAGCGCGATTCCAGCGTATTTTCGTTTCATGTGTTGATATCTCCTATCAGTTGTTGCGGTTTTAAGTCAGGTGCAAGACAGGGAGTTCGTCCCTGATTCAAAACGAGTGAACAATACCGATGCGAACGTCGGCTTGCTGACCCGTCGACGACGGCGCAAAGGCCTCGCCGAGAACTGCATCGACACCGGCCGATGCTTTCACGTAGTCCGACGAGATATAAATCTGCGTCCTCTTGGAGAGGGCATAGTTGGCCGCCGCCGTCGCCTGATTCCATTTGTGCCCCTGAAAGCCCGTGTGCTGATAGCCGAATACGAACTGCAGGAACGGGGTGGCCTGATACGTCGCCCCGCCCTCATAGACGTGCATCACGGAAGCCTCGCCCTGGAACTTCAGCGTCGTATCGGTAAAGTTGCCGTAAAGGGTGAAATCACCAATCGCATACGAAGCGCCGATGCCGAACGTGGCCAACGAATGGAGCGTGAAGGCCGGCTGGAGGTCGGTGGCCGAATTGCCGGTTCCCGCCACGGTCGGTACGCCGAAGAAGGTGCGCAAACCGATCTGCGCGTACGGGTCCAGCGTCGGCGTTGCATCGAACGTATAGTCCGCGCCGATCGTCAGGGGGCCGTTTGCATACTGTCCGCCCACGCTCCACGCGCTGCCGTTATGGAAGCTTCCTGCCGTATTGCTGAAGCCATACATCGCGGCGAACTGGAATCCCTTGATGGTCGGGCTGGTGTATTTGACGGAGTTTGGCATCCGGTCGTTGTTGGTGTGGTCTAGATCCCCTTGATGGATTGCGTAGCCACTGCCGAGCGCACTCACATTGAACTGGTTGAAAAAATCGAAGGCCATGTCGTACTGGTAACCCATGGTGATCCTGCCGTAATCCGTCTCCAGGCCAATCAGGGCCTGGTGTGCGAATTCCGTATTGGCGGGAAGCATTTTCCCGCTGTTCAGATCGAACAGACCTTCAAGCTTGAACACCACCGTGTTGCCTCCACCCAGATCTTCATGACCGGCGAGGCCCCATATGTTCGGGTACAGCACGCCACTATCGAGCTTCGTGTTATGGCCGCTTCCCTCGTTGTCGACAAACGTGAGGCCCTCGTCGATTCTTCCGTACAGCGTGAGGCTGCTTTGAGCGTGGACAGTCTGGCTCATTAACGCAAACAACGTTGCAGCGCTCATGGCGAGCTTATTCATTCATTGTCTCCGCTATTTATTTTTTAAGGCAAAACGGTGCCCTCCCTCGCAAGAGGGATCGCTGTTCCCGAAAGGGAATGCCCGGCGGGCCGCCGGAGCGCTGAGGATGTCGGTTAGGCGCTAACCGTTGAACCGGTACAACGTCGAATCGGTGCGAAAGCGGATCTCGTCGCTCAGGCTGTTGCTGACCACCAGATAACGCTGACCGTCATCGACGAAGCTGGCAGCATCGGTCGCACCGGATGTCGTGAAGTCGCCCACCAGTTCGAAGCACGCATCGCGCCACTGGAAAATCTCCGATTGCTGCACGACAACCGGTGCTTTAGGTGTGCCGGTGATAAAGCACGCGCGCACCAGATAGCGACCCTCTTTGCCATCGATCAGGCACAGCTCGCGTCCACCGGGGCCGCCCAGTATCTGCCTATCGACAAACTGTGCACCGTCGAATCGATAAAGCGTGGTGTGTTTAAGCAGGTTCGCGTGCACCATCCATAACGCGCCCTCCGCTTCGAAAAAGCGGAATGCGCGGCCGCCGTTTTCGTTGAACGTTTGCAGCGGTACAAACTTCTCGCCATTCCATCGATTCACCGACGATCCACTGACGTGATCCGCATACGCGAGATAGTGCTCGCCGCCGAATGACACGAACGCGAAGTTGTAGCCCCATTGCCCATTGAAAGTCTGAAACGGCTCGAAGCGTTCGCCATGCCATTCGAACAAGCACGATTCGCGCGGATGTTTCGGCACGACACCGTCGACCACGGCGCCTTGCGCCAACCCGAGGAAATGACGCGAGTCGAACGAAAAGGCAGTCCACTGCTTCGCTGCAAATGCGGGAAAGCTTTGCAAAGGCACCCATGCGCCAGCGATGCGTTCATACACGAGCGCTTCGGTATCGAGATCGTACGGCCCCTTGCCGCTTCGAATACCCGCCGCCGCGAGGAAGCGCCGGCCGTCGATTTCGAAGTACTCGAGGTCTTCGCCGCCAGGTAATGCCAGCGTTTCATGCTCGACGAAACGACCGTCCTGCCAGCGGTAAATCGGCGCTTCGATATCGCTGTCGCCGCCGTTCATGTAAGGCGGCTCACCCGGCACGTCGCGCGCGAGTTGCGGCACCGCGAGAAAGGTACCCTCGTCCGTCGTAAAGACTTCGACTGCGCGCGCGCCGCTGGTCGGCAACTGCTGCAGCGTCGTGAGCAGGCCTGCGCCCAAATCAGTTCTTGCCATGACCCGCCTCTCCCAACTCCGAACCCGTGATCGCAAAAGACGCAGTCGGTGTGACCGGCCCACTCTCTTTTTCGCGCGGCCGCAGCACATTGGCGAGACCAATACCCAGCGCCGCGCCTACGGCGAGGATCGCCGCCAGCATGAAAAGTGCTTCGAAGGACAGATGCTGCGACAGCAGGATGCCGCCGACCACCGGCCCGACGATCGAACCGAGGCGTCCGATCGCCAGCGTCCAACCGACGCCGGCCGCACGCACGTTGGCGGGAAAGAGATAGCTGGCAATCGCCGGAAACGTCAACTGCCCGCCGACCAGAAACGCACCGACGGCAAATAGCATCGCAAGCGCGACATTCCCCGCACCGATGATCTGGCCCAACGCCACCGTCAACACCGCGCCGCCCAGAAAAGAAATCGCCACAGGTACGAATGGCCCGCGCCTGCCGACCACGGTCGAAATCACCAATGCACCACCGATCGCGCCGAAATTGAGCAGCACGGAACCCAGCGCTGCACGACCAGGTTCGACGCCGTTCATGTTGAGAATGGTCGGCATGAAACTGACCAGGAAGCCCGACAGGATCATGCTCGACAACACGCCGAACCACAGTGCCAACGTCGCCGGGAGCCGGCCACCGGCGAACACGCCGCCGACCACTTCCAGACCGCGCGCTGCGGCGTGCTGTTGCGCTGCCGCCCGTTCGGCGCGGCTGACGGCTTGCGCCGGAATCACGAGAAGCACCGGAATCAGCGCGAGCAAGGCGAACGTGCCGCCCATCAGGAACACGAACGGCCAGCCGAAGCGCACCATCAACGCCGCGGTAATCGCGCCGCCCACCACCGCGCCGAGCGGAAAGCCGATGAACATCAGGATCACCAGCGAAGAGCGGCGCTGCGGCGAACTGCTCTCGGCCGTGATCGCCGCAACCGGCGGAATGGCGCCACCCATGCCGAGGCCGCCGATAAACCGGAGCGCGGCCAGCATCGTTGCCGACGTGGCAAATGCACAGCCAAGCGTGAAAATGCCGGTGACGGCAAGCGCCAGCAGCAGCATCGGCCGTCGCCCGAAACGGTCCGCCAGCGGGCCGACGATCAGCGAGCCGAGCACCGTGCCGATGAAGCCGGCGCCGAACACGCGTCCCAGTGTTGCGTGATCGATCTGCAGCGACTTCGCCAGCAATGGCGCGACGAACGACAGCATTAACGTGTCGAAGCCGTCGATCATCGACACCGCGAAGCACACCAGCGTGATGCGCAGTACGTTGCTGACCGGCGGACCCGCCGACGGCTCTTGTAAAAGTGCATTCATGAAGCCTGTCTCCTTCATCACGGGCATTTTGTTGTAGCCCGCGCGGCTGCCCTTACGCGCGGGTATCGGTCGGGCGGCCGTCGTTACGACCGCGCGGCGCCCGGAAAAGTCACATTCGTAAAGCCTGGGATCTCAACCTTTTGCGGCTGGTTGCCGTTGCGGTACAACTGATCGACGATGTAATCAGCGACGCAGTTGGACAATAGCTGCGTCGGATCTTCCATGATGCGGCGCAGACGCGCCGTAGTCGCATCGCGATCGTCGAGCGAGGTGATGGGTGGCATGCCGTCGGGCGGCGCCGGATCGAAGTGAAACGGACGCTGCCCGGGAAACAGCGCACGCGCGACATCGATACTCGAGTGGGTGTTGAGCCACAACGCCCGATACGTGCGCTCCAGTTCCGCCATGCCGGCGGCATCCGGCAATTCGGCGATCGAAAACGACGGCGCATGCGGCGCGATGAACACGCGCTCCGGCAACAGCACGCGATTCGACGCGCACCACACCAGATAGCACATGTTGTTCGACGCCCACGTTACACCGGCTGTCGGCCTGCCCGACTGACCGCTGATGAGCACCATCAGGCGGTTCCAGTCGAGTGCCTGCGCGCGCAACCAGTTGCCGATGCGGTAGACGATGTCGAGAAACGCAAGCCCGAAGGTCGCGAACATCACATCGTTCATCGGTACGGGAAACGTGCTTGTGGGCGGCGCGGCGAAGTACTCGTCGTTCAGACGCTCGAAGCGCAGCAGCGAGTGATCTTTTTCGATCCGGTCAAGCAGTTCGATCGTCACGCCACAGGTGTAGTCGACGAGATCGGCGATCTTCTGCTCATGGCCCGCGAAGCTATCGACCGCGATGTGATCGCGCCAGAGCGCAAGCGAGTTCGCCGCGCGGGTTGCCTCGGCATGGCCGCGCAGGTTCGACGCATCGCGTTGCCACGCGTCGTCGTGCGGCGACAGTTCACGCATCCGCGCAAGGTAAGCCAGCGCCAGCGGCAAATGCGATACCGCCGTCAGCTCGATGAAGCCACGTGTCGATTTGCGAAAGCTCTCGAGGGTCGGCGCACGCCCTGCGCCGGGAAACAGCACGATATCGCTGCCGGTCGAGACCAGTAGGGGATCGTCCGCTTGCTGCTGCGCCATCTGCTGCGTCAGATGCGCGCCGATGCTCTGCGGGTCTGACGTGAACGCGCGAAAGAGACCGGCAAACGCTGCGTTGGGTTGGTAGGACATAGTGGGGGGACTGCCTCAGTAGTCGAACAGCCGTGCCGGGTTGTCGGACAGAATCATCTTGTGCACCAACGGATCGCCGGTCCATGCGCCGAGCAGATTCAGCAATTCGCCGGTGTCGCGCGTCGAATCGGGAATGTGCGGCCAGTCCGAGCCCCAGATCACCTTTTGCGGCGCAGCCTCGATGATTGCTTCGGCCATCGGCGCCACCGCTTCATAGCCACGATGCCTGGCGATCCGGTACGGCGCGCTGAGTTTAAGCCAGCAATTGCCGTCTTTCAGCAAACTGAGGAGACGGTCGAAATCCGCCTGGGTGAGGTCGTCTTCCTCGAGCATGTAGCCCATGTGATCGATGACGAAATCGGTTTGTACGTCGGCGAGAAACGGAATCAGATTGCGCACGACCCAACCCGGCGCATAGAACTGCACGTGCCAACCGAGGCTCGCGCACAAGCGCGCCATCCGCGCGATGTACTGCTGGATCTCGACGGTCGGCAGACCGGAACGCGCAAACAGATCGAGGCGCACCGCGCGAACACCGGACTGATGGAAGCTATCCAGCGTGGCCGCGTCGGTGTCCTCGTCGATCATCACGACGCCACGCGCGATCGAGCCCGCCACGTGCAACGCATCAATCAGACAACGGTTGTCCGTACCGTAAAAACTCGGCTGCACGATTACGAAACGCTTCAGGTGCAGTACGCTCATCATCTGCAGATAGTGCGAGAGCTTGCCGTCCGGCAGCGTGTAGTGTGGATGCTCGACTTTCGGATATTTGTCTTCGGAACCGAACACGTGCATGTGCGCGTCGCAGGCGAGCGGCGGCATCGTGAACGACGGGCGCGACAGGGTTTCATAGTCGCGCATCGGCGTGGAAATCAGCGGGGTTTCTGCCATGATCTGAAAATAGAAGTTCGAATTAAAGTTGACGTGCCTGCTCGACGCGTTCGCGCAGCGCCGCCAGATAAACATCGCTGTCGATGCCGGCAAAGACAAAAGGCGCGGCGCCCTCGCGGCGCAATGCGTTGAGCGCCTCGCACTCCGGCATGCCACCCACGATCGCCACCTTGCCGTGCCGCTCTGCTGCCACGATCACCTTGCGACACGCGGCCACGACCTCGGGATGTGCCGATTCGCCGGTGTGGCCCAGGTCGGCGGAGAGATCATTGCAACCGAGCGCGAGCACGTCGACGCCTTCGATCGCCGCGATCGCATCGGCCGCTTCGACGCCGGCGCGGCTTTCGATCAGCACCTTGAGCACGGTCGCGTCGTTCAGACGACGGTTGAGTTCGCGAGCAGGAAGTTTCTCGAAGTTGACGTAGGGTAGCGTTGCCAGTTGCGAACGCTGGCCGAGCGGCGGAAAGCGCGTGGCGATCACGGCCTCGCGCGCCTGGTCGGCAGTCTCGACACGCGGCACGATGATGCCGAGCGCGCCGCCATCCAGCACGCGGTTGATCGTGCCGTAATCGCGTTCCGGCACTCGCACCCACGGCATCAATCCGAGGTCGACCGCGCATGAGCACAGTTGCGACACGGTGTCGACCGGCAGCGAGCTGTGTTCCATATCCACCCAGATCGTGTCGTAGCCTGCCGCTTTGGCCCAGCGGATCGCATCTGTCGTGCGCGAGGCACGAATTCCCAGCGCGATGACCTTGTGTCGTGCTCGCAGGCGTTCGACCAGTTCAGCACCGTTCATGTTGTCTCCGCCGTTGTGTAGGTGGAAGACAGTATCGCCCGGTAAACAGTTTTCACTTATTCTCTAAACCAATATTATTGATTTAAAGAGTAAATCAGTGAATCTCCGACACCTTGAGTATTTCGTCGTTCTTGCGCAGGAATTGCACTTCCGGCGCTGCGCAGAGCGGCTCGGCATCACCCAGGCGCCGCTGAGCCTCGCGATTCAAGCGCTCGAAGCGGAACTGGGCGCGCGGCTCTTCCACCGCACGCGCCGCACTGTCGCGCTGACCGAGGCGGGGCTGGCGTTGCTGGACGACGCACGCGCGATCCTCGCGCGCGTCGAACATGCCAAGGAGAGCGTGTGGGAAACCGTCAGCGGCGAGGTAGGGCGTTTGCGGGTCGGCTTTACCAACGCATCAACGCTTTCACCGTTTTTCCCGAGGTTGATTCACGCGTACCGGACGCAACGTCCGAAGGTCAACATCACGCTGCTGGAGTTGTCGTCGTCCCGGCAGATCGAGGCGATCGAGCAGCGCGAAATTGACGTCGGTTTGCTGCGGATGCCCGAAAGCGCGCCTCCCACTGATCTGGTGTTCACGCCACTGATGGAAGAGCCGCTATTGCTCGCCATGCATGCCCAGCATCGGCTCGCCAATGCGTCTTCGGTCAAGATCAAGGATCTGCGCGACGAGCCGTTCATCGCCTATCCGCGGCAAGCAGGGGTGGCGGTGTACGAACAGACCGTCGCGCTATGCGCGAAGCGCGGATTCGCGCCTCAAGTGGTACAGGAGGCTCAGCAAGCATCGACTCTGATTGGCTTGACCGCCACCGGATTAGGTATCGCCCTCGTGCCGTCGACGCTGCAGACAATCGCGGTTCCAGGCGTTGTATTCCGAGATCTGAACGAAACGGACACGACTACCACGCTGTATATTGGTCACCGCTATGGCGACGCGAATGCCCGGGCAATGCAATTTGTGGAACTGGCGTTGGCGCTGAGATGATAACTACTCCCTGACGGACGCAGGCGACCTCCGGCGGCCAAACCATCCGTCGGGTCACCGTCATAGTGTTCTGGCCTTCAAGATTTGCGTACGTCCTCTTGTGCTAACGCACGTTATCGAGTCGCGGGGCATCCTGCCGGATCGTATAGATGAAGATCACCGCCGGCGTTATGGTCAATATTGCAAGCGTCGCCGGTCCGATCGTCTTCATCACGTCGTGAGACACCCAGCCGACGATTGCATCGCAGGCCTGTATCGCTGCCAATAGAAGGGCCAGCGTGGTGATTCCTGCATAGGAGCGTATGGCAACCGCAACGAGTGTTGCAACGGCAAGGGGCACGCTACGCGCAACTCCATACATTGCCGCAGCGTCAGCCAGCGGTTGACCGATGACCATTGCCAGCGAAAACCCCGCGCTAACCAGTGCATTGATAGAAGTGAGAGCCGCCAAGACAAAGAACAGGATTTTTATTCTCATAAAGAATCGTTCCCTCTATGAATAATTTGGTTAATGTAGTATGTCTGAATGAAACCGTCAAGCCATCTGACCGACACCTCGGGATACATGCTAAGCAAGCTCGGGCAGGCCGCCACCGAGCAGTTCGCCCAACGGTTGCGTTCAATCGGGATTCGTCCGAAACACTGCGGCTTACTCGCGGCAATCCGCAAGTTGCCCATGACGTCGCAACTGGCGCTTGGGCAGGCATTGAACCTCGTGCCGAGTGCAATCGTTGCGATGATCGACGATCTGGAAGCGTTGGGTGCAATCAGTCGAGTCCCGGATGAAGCGGACCGGCGTCGATATGCAATTGAACTTACCGAAAAAGGCGTAGCAATGCTGCATCAAGCGACGGCAATCGCCCAGCAAGTGGACGATGCAATACTCGATCCTCTGGGGAAGGACGAGCGAGATGCACTGCGTCAGATCTTAAGAAAGTTGACCACTGGCTTGTCTCAATAGTGAACGTTTGCCACCGTCGACCACCCTTCGGACATCCTCGGCGAGTGACGGTCCGTTCTTCGGCGCAAAGCCGGCGCTCAAACGTTCATGTTCCTGATCACTCGCTCGCGGTTGTACGCCGGTACGTGAACGCTCATCTCCGTGCTAACCCGGTCAAGCGCGCGGGTCACGGAGTGCGTCGACCCCGTCCGGGGTTTCAGGGTGCCTAGAACGGTGGTAACGAATTGATACCCACAGCCTAAAATTGCCGCGACCATTATTATTTTTAATGAATGCATGTGACAGATCTCCGTGTCGTGCCTGTAAGCGCTCTACGAGCTGGCACGGCCGGAATGCTAACATGCGTTAAATTATTCGCAACGGGAGAAAAGATGGAATCGTTTTGGAGAAACCCATGGGTACCCGTTTCAACGGTTGTGCTGCACCTTCCGGATAAGAAATCGGCGTGAATATTAGGGACCACTAATATCTTCTTCAACTTGCGGAAAAAACTTAGACGCAAAGACAAAACCCGCCAAGCCTTACGCCCATCGGGTTTGAGTTGGTCGGAGCGAGAGGATTTGAACCTCCGACCACCTGCACCCCATGCAGATCATGGACGCGGGAGTGCGGCGGCCTCACCGATACCCGGGGCACCCTCAGTCGTACTTTTCCGGGCGTCGCACGCCTTAGTTTTAATCTGTTATTGCACTGGAGTGTGCTCGAAGCGGAATGCTATGTACTGCTACAGTAAGAGTGTCTAACACGGGGACGGCCACTCAGCCGCTTCCCGATTCTCAGCAACGGCTTGGCGAACAGCTTCTAGCAGGTCTGGATGCGTTTCAGAGGAGGGGATTTCGATCAACTTGCGCGCAGGCGTCTTGGCTTGAAGCTTCAGCGATACTCGATAAAGTTTGCTTGGCGCAGTCATATCTGACCTCCAGCTTTGACGACAGCCAATTCGGAATGAGCGTTTCGACTTGCTTGTCGTTTTCGAGAATTGCGCTTTCGGATCTTTGCCGAATGTGGAGTTGTGCATCCCTTGAATCGTGTTTTTCCAGGCTTCATCGGCATGCAGTTGTGCTGATTTCAGGGTGTGCGCGGTCCGCTGACTGCTTTTAGGTATTGGCGTGAACGCGGAAACTCAGCTAGAAAATGCGCGACGTACAGTATTGGTGAGCATAGTGCGCCCCGCGTTGATGTGGAAAGCAAAGTTTATGTATTTCCTACATGTTGAGATGCTGTGCGTTTAGCCAGTCAACGTGGCGCTCGACGGAATATGCGGAATGTGCATCTCATATGTCAGCAACCGCCTCAAGGCCAGCCTCGATGACGTGATCAGTCCGCATTCAGCCGCCAGTCTGCGCGTGGCCGATGAGTTGCGCGAGCTGGCGTCGGCCATTCAGGCCATCTCGAAGCGGGTAGCGCGCACGCATGTCCTGTTCAACAACTGCTATCGGGACGTCGCGCAACGCAATGCCCTTGACATGATCCAGATTCTTGCGAGGGAATGACGATCAGCACGCCGTCTGCGGCTGGGTAGTTCGGTCGCCGGCACTTGCATGGCCGATGAGTTGCACCAGCGCGAGGAAGCAGAGCAGGTCGGCTCGTTCGGCGTCGTTGAGCTTATTTGGGTTGCTTCAATCATCTCGATTCCAGTCGCACTTCCCCCCTGCTCTAACCATAGCAGCAGCGGCTCGCTGTTCACCAACAAGACATTCGACGCACAGAAGCAAGCCGCCGGCAACCCGATCGGACCTCCGTCGCCGTAGAGGCGTCTGCGCGATGGCACGTCATACTAGGGCGCACCTAGAGATAGTACAAGTTGCCGAGGTGAAGCCGAAAAGCCATTCTCCATACGTGTTTCAGGAGCCAGTCCTTCCGTCGCCTTTCGACGCTTTCCATTCTTGTGTGAGCACCATCGCATGTGGGAAATACGCCGCTATACGATGGGGGAGGCGAATATTCGATACCCGCACCCAGTCCCCAGATGTGGCGCACGCCAAAATTCGGACAGGCGAAGAACACCGGTAGCGCACCTCGAAAGTAGACAGCGTTGTCGGCGCATGAATGCACCTGGATGTCGTCCGCCACTGTTTGGCACGCGAGGGGCGTTTCCGTCGCCGAGATCGCTTTTGAGAAATACAGCAAGACGCAAAGAACCCCGAGCCGAAGTTGAATTTTCAGCCGTTTCATTGGTTGAGTTTTCTGTCTCAATCGATTGTTGCCCGTGTGCGACGATGATAATAGCGTCGGCTCGATTTCAGCCGGTGCACCTTGATACACTATGTTGGCAAGCAGATGCGATGGTTTAGTCGTTCCGCAGGCCGTATGTCGACGACTACCGGGTCGGTGAGCGACGGCTTGCGGACGACTCAGGCTTCTATTATGTCCATCGCAGCTCTAGGTTAAAGAAAAGTGTCACGTAGCAGCGACGTCGCTAGCGCTTTCCTTAGAAGAGTCGGTTTTCACGTACGCACTTACACACGCTCTTAGGCGATCATCGAAGTCAAATATTTGGTCGACACTTCCAATCGGAACTCGCTCTTCCTCTTTGTTGTCGTTGAACAACCCAATGACAAGGCGATTTTCATTGTTGAACCGTAATCGGCAGATTGGTTTGCGATTGTTATCGTCAAATAGAACAGCGCAGTAGCTTGCTGCGGCGCGCATGGAGACGCGACCCGGTTTTGCCACGGGACGAACAATCGCCCTGACGATCTGGAACGCTTCCAATGCGCTCTCCGAGGGCGCAAACGCTTCTTCAGCGTCAGGGGAGTCTTCCACGGCGATCGGCGTTGGCGTAGCGGCGATTGGCTCTGGTGTCATTGCACCTTTGAGCCGCTCGTTGATTTTATCGCTCACAAGCTGCTGGAACGCCTGCTTGGTGACTTGCGTAAAAAGGTCCTTTACTGCATTTCTAAACTGTTTTCCTGCCAAGAACTCTGCGGATGCAAGGCGAACAAACTCTTCCGGAGGATTGGTCATCCAATCGTTCAGCGTGTTTTGGATCGAACGTGTGTACTTGAGGTGATTAGCCGTCGTCAGTATGGTCTCGACATCAAAGGTAGCCTTGGCGAATTTCTTCAGTTCATCAACATCCTGCTCGCGGAAATCCAAGATATTGAACTCGAAAAATGGCTTGTCGTCCATCTTGTTCGCCTTTTCGAGGTCAGTGAAAAACCTGTAAACAATACCATTCGTCAGTACGCCGAATCGTGCTTCGGTCACATGGAAGTAACGAAACAATTGTCCTGCATGGTTGATGTTCAGATCGCCGCCGCTCTTCTTGCATTCGAACAGCATGATAGGCCGGCCATCTTTGAGAATTGCGTAGTCAACCTTTTCGCCCTTTTTTGTCCCGACGTCCGCTATCAGTTCTGGCGTAACTTCCAGCGGATCAAATACGTTGTACCCCAGCAACTGGATGAACGGCATGACCATCGCGTTCTTAGTGGCCTCTTCCGTCTGCAGCATATCTTTGGCAACTGCTACACGCGATGCAAGCGCTCTGACTTGATCGATAAAGTCCATTATTAGTCCCTCGGCCATTGTGGTTCTAGTTAAATTTCATGTAAGCGATGAAATTCTGGCCGCAGGGACGTTTTTTTGCAAGAATGGTATTGAACTTAACGATTTGTAATATTTGACCGATTCCGCATGTCCTCGCTGGGATACTTGGATTCTGCGATGATAGAGGTGCGGGAGTACATTGAGATCGACATCGAAGACTTGACCGGTATCGATTAGTGATTGCCATGAAGAGAAAAAGTTCCAGAGGACATGATGGCAGGGCAAGAGAATCCGGAATACCGAAGGCTTGTTCGAGAGGCGCTTTTAAGGTGGCAGTCCGACTGCTTGGGAGCCTTTCAGGTATGAAACCTGGGAACTGTTCGCACGCTGGCGCTCGTCAATAGTGCTGGCTTAGCTGGTGTCTCAGCAATCTATGCCAGTGAGAGTGTTGTGAAGGCCACTCTCGGAGGCTACCCATCAGCGGCACTTTTTCGCACTTGGATTGGTCGCCGCTCTCATCAATATGTACGCAAATTCTCAAGGGCACATCTGGCGCCAGCGTGAAATTATGGGGAGAATCAAGGCACTTGATGCGCAGACTCTATCAGCACAAGACGCTATCGCAGATGCAACGCAAGGAACATGACCATTTCGGATCGCCGAGGGAACCGGTTGGCTGACTGCGACGCTTTTTATCGGCGGGGCGTGGCCTTTTGTCAAACCTGCGCTTATCCCACTGTTTGCCGCGCTTCACTGATTGTCGCTATACGCGTCTCAGGCGCACATCGAAAGCTGTGATGCAGAATCCGGCGCTGTTTCACATACTGCTGGATTGCCTTGAGGGGAGTTGCACAGCGGCTCCCGATATCGATCACTTTGTGTCGATGGCATGGCCTGAAGTCGCACGATGCCTTCCCTTGCCCGGCATGCTACTTGGCCGGCAAGGAACAACCGCTCATAGCATTGCCGCGGAAACACAAATTCGATCTCCTGAAATTTCCGTCTTGCGGGACGCAGTTCGATATTCCCATCGACGATTAAGGTCCTTTTGTTTATGCGACGACATCGTCGCTGCGCAGCGTGCCTGATAGCTGTGTTAGATCCTAACCAGGCAGCCCAAAAGCGTCCTGGAGCGCTCCGACATCACGGGTGGAAATGAGTGCGGTCGCCCCGCTCGCTAGAAGCCAACCAACCACAGGGTCGATATAGTCGGGTAATGGATCTGTTTTACGGTCGACCCCGCCGCCTTTCGCCAGCCAGGTAGTCCTGCCGTTAGCCAACTGGATAAGTGCAATTCCATGGGCTTCCGCGACCTCGATTGCGCCTGACTGAAAGCCGGAAGTCGAAAATATCATGCCCTTATGCGCACCGACTGATTGCAGGCGCGCGACGAGTGCCTGCACTACTTCGCGCTTCACCCTGACCCTATGCCGCTTACATTCGATTAGAACCAGGAACAGCGCGCCGCCGAGTGCCGAGAAACGTGTGACGACGTCGATCTCATATTCCCCATCCGAGCCAGCGACTATCTCCCGATGCGTCGACTTGTAATCGACCAGTTCATTTCCAGCAGCTTTGTCGATCCAGGCCTGAACCGTCTGCTCATACTCGATCGGCGACATCGGGGAAGGGGTATCGTTTCGTCAATAAGAGTCATGCTGCCGCCGCTTTGAAATTATTCGTGCGCTATGTGGCCTCATCGACCCAGAACCGGACTCGGTCAACTTTTCTTTTTCTTCCGTTCCCGCTCATCCAGCACCTGACCAACCTTCTCGGCGAACAGGTCGAGCGTGTGCTCGTCGATCAGGGGCGCGCTCGAGCCTTTCTCTGCGCCGAAGCTTCCCTCCAGACGAGCCACCACCTCGGCGGTTAGGGGGCGTTTGTTTTGGGCTGAAGCCTCGTCCAGCAGATCTTTCAGATTAGCTGGGATTCGTAAATTCACTTGGGGTTCGTCGCGAGCCATGGCGAATATTAATGCAGCACGGTGCTTGCAATAAATAAAGCACGGTGCTGCATTTCAATCAAGGTCAATGTACAACCATGCCAATGACCACCCAGATTTCCCTTCTAAAGGAGCGAATCATGAACAGCCAAACCAGTACCGCCAAGACCACGGCCAGCGCTCGCCGTCAAAATTTGCGTTGCGAGCGCAACAACCTTGCGATCCTGACAAACCGGTTTGGTACACGTGTCGTGCGCGTCGTGGGCCGCGCAGCAGATCTCTACTACGACTGGAAGGTGGGGGTGCTGGGCTCGCCGATCTGGGCGGTCGACGCCCGCAGCAACGCGCCAGCTATCACGAATCTCGGTTTCGTGATGGACGGGCAACTGATCCCGCTCGTTGACACGGACGACGTTGAGCTGGCGTTTGCGTGAGCACCATGAACACTTACCCATAAACCCCGGCACCGCGCCGATCCACGTCATCGTCCAGGATGCACTGCGCGCTGCCGTACATGCTCCGAGCGAGCGCGAGGGTCTTGACCTGCTTGCAGATGCGCTACGCAAGGTTTCGGAGTTAACGGCGGCTGCAGCGGCTGAACGCGGAGCGCTGCAATGAATGCCACGACCGGCGCCGAGATCAAGACTATCGAGGCCGCGGCAAAGCTGATTCCTGACCTGCTCCAGGACTCGACCTATCCACGGACAAAGCTCGAGCGAATTACCTACGCGGCTGCGGTTGTGAGGCGACAAGCTGACGTCGGGCTGAAGAACCTTCCGAAAATGCCGGAGACGCCTCATGCTTAACGTATGCGAGTCAAGGGCGACTGCCACTGTGCATGCCGATCTGAGCGCAGACGACGTCGAGCGCCTGCATTACCTGCTCGGGGCGCTTCGGGCATCGTTGATGCTGTGCGAGGACGGTGACGTTGGCGCATTCACCAGCGACTTGCGGTCCGCGTTCTTCGCCAATCTGGCAAGCATGGCGACGTCGGCGCATGCGATCGTGTCGCATATCACGGTGCCGTGCGGGGGAGGGAATGACTGACGGCACGGATCGGAAAATAACGTAGTGCATGAGGCGTAATGTGGGTATTGCACCGGTCGTCGGCGCTTTGTAACCTCATAGGAATCCATATCATGAATACTGAAGCTCTTGCTCGTCCTGAGCAATCCAGCGACAACACACAACCGCCGACCGAAGAACGTTCGTTCGGCCCGATGTCACCTTCCGCTGTTCTCAGCTTCCCGCACGCCCGCACCAAGAGCCTTGATGCCGACGAACTTCGATTCCTGAGCCAGGCCACGGAATGCGCCATTCATATGGCCGGCAACCTTGCCGAGACGGTCTCCAATATCGGCTGCCTGATCTTCTGGGACGATCAGCCCGGCAAGGTACGCGCCGGTAACTTCACGATTAGCCAGAACGTGACCGACCTGATGTTCGTGATTGCGGACCAGCTCCGCGTCATCAGCGAGCTCACGCAGATCGGCGATGACGCAAGCTTCCTTCTTAGCGAGAAGGGAGGGCGCCATGTCTAAGCCTATCAATCTGGCGTCTTTGCCGAAAGACGATGCGCTCGCACTGGCCCGGGTTTGCGGCCGTGCAATCTTCGGTGACGCTGAAGCGGTGTCCTATGTCCAGCGCGACCTGGTCTCGCATTGGGTCGGCAAGAACGTGCCGAAGGCGGTAGGGCAGTCCGACGAGGAGTTCGGCAATCTGGTCAGCGAGATATTCGATGAGTTTGACGCTGGAGTCGACGAGGCGGTGAGCGCGGCTCGTGAGGGCGGAAAATACAGGGAGGTCATTGAACGCATCGCCAAGCTGTTGGATGAGCAGAGCGCCTTCGCCTGGAGGATCCAGAACCTCCTGGAGTTCATGGCCGAGGCGCTTCCGGACGACGAACTGGACGCATTGCCGGTGAAGTGCGCGCTGATCAACGCTAAGACGGACATGTACAAGCTTGCAGAAACCCTGATGGGTCTTGTGAGCGAGGCGAAAAATGGCTAAGCGCATTGTGACTGTTGAATATCTGGCCGGCACGCGCGAGGCCCAAGAGTTTCTGGAAGGCTGGAGCGATCGTCAGTTCGCCGCGCCGTGGGACATGGGCGATGAGTTTATGTCTACGCTCAACCAGATGCCCCAGCAACGTCGGCGCGGATTCCAGGACGCGGTGTTCCTGTATCTGCAGATGGATCTCGAAGGCGGTTCCCCGAGATTCGACGATCCGTGGCTAAAGGAGCTCGAAAACCCGGATGCCTACCTTCAGGAGCATGCGAATGGCTGACATCCTGCACATGCCGGCCGTGCCTCGATTGAAGGGGCGCCGCAGAATCCGCCCGCGCACAGACAGGCCACTAGCCCATACTGTAAGCCTGCAGACGTACCGGGATAATGTCGTTATCAATTCCGGATTGGCTGGGGTAAAGGAGATACAACGTGACTCGTATGTTCATCTTGGCGTAAATGCGTTTGGCGATATCACCTACGACTGTCACTTTAACCGTATCAACATTGAGCCGCATCATGGATGCTCTTGTGTTTCTGATGGCCAAAGCCCGTGTTGTCAGGGCGAAGGGATCAGCCAGCTATCAGAGCGAATAATTCAAGCCATGCAAGAAGAACAACATCTCATCCGCGACCGCGCATATGGTGTCTGGCACCGGTCGCGATCGATTAGTCGCTTCCTCGGCCGTCGCCAGGCGCAGTCTCTGACGATGGCTGATCTTGATAGCGTGCTGTTCGTCGAATACGGGTACTCGAACAAGTTGCCGCTGGCGCTGGTTGAGGTGGCACAGGACATTGGACAGGAGAAGCCGATCGGCGTCATCCGGGAACTGGCGAAGATGTCGAACCTGCCGGCGTTCGTTGTTCTTATACACGCCAGCGCCTCGAGCCAATCCAGTTAGCCCTGCGTGGCACGACATCGATGGTTTTCGCGTGAAGCGTGTCTGGCCGAGGCCTGAGCAGGCATGGCGGACGTTGTCGTCGGGGGAATGGGCGAATGCCTTGGTGCAGATCAGGGACTGGCAGTTACGGAGGTTCGTATCACAGGCCGCGGCAAACGAAGATATCTACTGAGCCTTTAGGAGTGCCCGACCGCCGCAATTCACTTCAGATCGTACAAGTCCCTGGCGTGATCAATCACGCTCTCGATCGCGGTAGGGAAGATTGTTGTAAAAACAATTGCGTCGGAGCCTTCTCGGACTTCCCCGATCTTTGCGCGCCAATTTCGTCCATTGTCGTCCATCCGATGGGCTTCGATCTCGACTGATCGAACGGCTCGCGTCAGAGGCGTTTCGCTGATCAGGCCCATGAGGATTTGGTTCAGCTCGGCTGCGGTCTTCGATTCTTTCATTGCGGTACCAATTGGTGAGACGATATTCTTGCCTGAACGGCCTTAGTGTCGTATTCAGCGAAAGACGAGTTGTATGAAAGCTCCGCCGCCCCTGCAGCAGTACTACGCGCGCTATCTGTGTTCAGGACACAGATGGATTCGCATATCCGCTGACACTTTTCGCAGAATTGGCCGCGTCATTTTACCGAGCAAAACCAAGTTTTGGCGCTAGACGGTTGTATGTTGCGCCTTCGAAGACAAAGGTGCCGACTACGCCACACGGCGGGATGGTGCTTTTTTTGAAATTGCCCACCGGCAAAATGGAGGACAGTTTTTTAACGTCATCTCCGTTGCTGAAAACTAGATGAGTTAGCTTCCCTTCCTTTCTCATGGACCAATCTCCCTGACATACATGATCAATACAAGAAGCTTGCCGATCAGCCCGTACGCGGTTGGCATAACCAAGCCCTCGCGAGTCAAGCCGCGCGGTCTTCCAGCTGGGACTCGCCCAAATAGACAAACGCCAGTGCCGTGCTTTTGGAGGAACTCATTCCAAGATAGTTTGGGTATTTTAGTTCTCTTCGCTAAAAGTCGATTCGTAGCCAACCAGATGTGGGGCGCGGACAAGAGAATCTGTCGGCATCCTTGCCGCGAACTTTAGCCACCTCTGTGAAGGAAAGTCTCCAGAGTCCGGCCGCCACTTTCCCCGAAAGTAGTTACACAGCGGTTACATGGACCCCACAAAGCAAAAAGCCCAGTCGCAATGACTGGGCTAAGTGCTTGAATCTGTTGGTGCCGGAAAGAGGAATCGAACCCCCGACCTTCGCATTACGAATGCGCTGCTCTACCGTCTGAGCTATTCCGGCATCAGGAGAACCGAGATTATAGGGACTTCATCAGCGCTTTGGCAAGTCCCCGGCTCAATTTTTTGTTTCGAGATGGTAGCGGGTCACGCGATCAACCTCGTTCTTCGAGCCGAGGAATACCGCCACGCGCTCGTGCAGGCTTTTCGGGACGATGTCCAGAATGCGCTTCTCGCCGTTGGTCGCGGCGCCGCCAGCCTGTTCGACGATGAACGCCATCGGATTTGCCTCGTACATCAGACGCAGCTTGCCCGGCTTGTCCGGGGTGCGCTTGTCGGCCGGGTACATGAAGATGCCGCCGCGGTTCAGGATACGGTGCACGTCGGCCACCATCGAGGCGATCCAGCGCGTATTGAAGTCGCTCTGACGCGCACCGTCCTTGCCGGCCTTCAACTCGCCAATGTATTTCTGGACCGGCGGATACCAGTGGCGCTCGTTCGACGCGTTGATCGCGTATTCGCGCGTTTCCACCGGAATGCGCATGTCGCTTTGCGTGAGCACCCACGAGCCCAGCTCACGGTCCAGTGTGAAGCAGTTCACGCCGTTGCCGGTGGTCAGCACGAGCACGGTCTGCGGACCATACACGGCGTAGCCCGCCGCAACCTGCTGCGTGCCCGGCTGGAGGAACGACTGCTCGGTCGGCTGTTGGCCGTCCGGACAACGCAAGACCGAGAAGATCGTGCCGATCGACACGTTCACGTCGATGTTCGACGAGCCGTCCAGCGGATCGAACACCAGCAGATATTCGCCCTTCGGATAGTTGGCCGGAATCGGGAAGAACGTTTCCATTTCCTCGGAGGCCATGCCGGCGAGGTTGCCGCCCCATTCATTTGCATCGAGCAGGATTTCGTTCGACAGGATGTCGAGCTTTTTCTGCACTTCGCCCTGGACGTTTTCGCTGCCCGCGGTGCCGAGCGCATCGCCGAGCGCGCCCTTGCTGACGTGATAGCTGATCGCCTTGCACGCCCGCGCAACGACTTCGATCAGCAGGCGCAGATCCGCCGGCAGGTTGTTGGTCTCGCGCTGCTGCTCGATCAGGTACTTCGTAAGAGTGGTACGACGTTGCAAAGCCATTGCAGTACTCCGATAAGGCGAAGGAATTTTGCAATTTTACCTGCTCGCTGTGTCTTTCCTGTGCTTTTAAGATGGAAAGCTCACGCTGCGTCGGCGCAACCCGGCTGAGCGGCCGTGCCCGTACTCTCCCTGCTGCCTGACCGCATTCGCCTGGCCGCCGCTTGCCGGAGATTGCCTGCGATGCGGGATCTGGCGGGATCTGACTCGGAATGCGAGCGCCGCGTGGGTGTTGGAGCTCAGGGCTTGCGCCGAGGTTTGATAGCGGCGACGCTGCAAGCTACGCTTTTGGCTAGGGCGGCAGCGCTGGCGTGGCCGCGCGGCATTTTGGGCAATCTCGGGCGTCGCGCCCTGGCGAGCGGCTCGATTTCGTTCGCGATCTGCTCGCCGGCTGCCTCAGTGGCGATGCGCAGGTCGTAGTCGATCTGCAAATTGAGCCAGAACTGCGCGCTCGCGCCGAAGTAGCGGCCGAGCCGCAGTGCCGTGTCCGCGGAGATCGCGCGCTTGCCGAGCACAACATCGTTGATGCGCGGCGTGGGCACGTGCAGGGCTTTTGCCAGCGCGTTGACCGACATGCCGAGCGGGTCGAGGAATTCGATGCGCAAGATCTCGCCCGGATGGACGGGCGCAATCCGCTCGCCGGTTTCGATGTCCGAAAAGTCGCTGCTCTCCAGCTCGGAGCGTTTGATGACCATGCTGGTCTCCCAATCAATCAGTGATAGTCGACGATCTCGACGTTCAGCGCCTCGCCATCCACGAAGTGAAAGCAGATGCGCCACTGCGCGTTGATGCGGATGCTCCATTGCCCCTGCAACGCCTCCAGCCGGTTGCCGGGCGGCGTGTACAGATCTTCAATAGAAACCGCGGCATCGATCATGAGCAGCTTACGATGAGCGGTGGATTGAATCTGCGTGGGCAGCGAACGGACGAAGCTGCCTCTAAATAACGATGCGGTGGCCTTGTCGCCGAATGTTGTGATCATAGGGATGATATAACGCGTCGCGTTAAACGTAAACAGTTAGTTGGATGCGTTACTTTCACCCCAGCGGCTCGACAAAAACAGTCATCCGAACGGCCAACCAGTTCCTATGGGCCGACTCCGACAGACCCTACAGACGAAAAAAAGCCGGCATTCTCTGCCGGCTTTTTTCCTACGCTAAAGCGCTTTCTGAAAATCAGCCCAGCGCCTTTTGCACGATCTCCCGCACATCGCGCGATTTCACCTGTCCCGCCACTTTCTCCAGCGCCGCGCGCATGCCGTCGCGCAGCTTCGGCGTGAAGCGGCGCCACAGTTCCAGCGAGCGGGCCAGACGCGCGGCGACTTGCGGATTCAAGGCGTCGAGCGCGATCACCTGTTCGGCCCAGAACGCGTAACCCGAGCCGTCTTCAGCATGGAACTGGGCCGGGTTGGCGCTGCAGAAACTGAAAATCAGCGAACGCGCGCGGTTCGGGTTCTTCAGGTTGAACGCCGGATGCGCCATCAGCTTGCGCACGATCTCGATCACCGGCCGCTGCGCAGTGCCGCGCTGCGCAGCCTGCATGGCGAACCATTTGTCGATGACGAGCGGCTCGCTCTCGAAGCGGCGGTAGAAGTCGTCGAGCGCATCCTGCGCCTCTTTGCCGCCGCCCGTCGCCGCGGCGTTGAGCAAGGCGAACAGGGCGGCCGAGCGGTCGGTCATGTTGTCGGCGGCTGAGTATTGCGCCGAGGCGAGGCGCACTGCGTCAGCCGGATCGTCCAGTTCGGCGAGGTAAGACAGCGCCAGATTCTTCAGCGCGCGATGGCCGCTTGCCGTCGGCGTCGCTTCATACTCGCCCGGCGTGTGGTGCTGCTCGTAGATCGCCAGCCATTCGCTCCTGAGCGCCGTGGCAAGGCGATTGCGCACGAACTGGCGGGCGCGATGCACCGCGGCCGGGTTCGACTCGGCCATCTGTTCGGCCAGATAGGCTTCGGACGGCAGGATCAGCGCCAGTTCACGGAACGCCGGCGAGAGCGACTCGTCCGTCAGCACGCGCGCGAACGCGGCGACCACCGAATCGTCCAGTTGCAGCGGCACGCCGGTCGCAGCACGCCCGGCCAGCGCAAGCAGCTCGCGCGTGGCGAGGCGTTGACCCGCTTCCCAGCGGTTGAACGGGTCGCTGTCGTGAGCGAGCAGGAAGGCCAGTTCGTCGGCGGTGTAGTCGTATTCGACGATCACCGGCGCCGAGAAATTGCGCAGCAGCGACGGCAGCGGCTTTTCCGCGACGTCGACGAACGTGAAGGTCTGCTCGGTCTGCGTAAATTCGAGCACGCGCGTGGTGCCAGGCGCCGCGCCGGCTTCGCCTTCGAGGCGCAGCGGCAAATCCGCGCCGTCCTTGCCGATCAGGCCGATGGCGAACGGGATCAGCAGCGGCCCCTTTTGTGTTTCGCGAGCGGCCGGGGCGGCGTCGCCATAGCCTTGCGCGAGCGTCACGCGGTAGCTGCGCTGCGCGGCGTCGTAGTCGGTCTTGACCGTCACGCGCGGTGTGCCCGCCTGGCTGTACCAGCGCTCGAACTGCGCGAGGTCGCGCCCGTTCGCGTCCGCCATCGCGTGACGGAAGTCGTCGCAGGTCACCGCCTGGCCGTCGTGGCGTTTGAAGTACAGGTCCATGCCCTTGCGGAAGCCGTCGCGGCCGAACAGCGTCTGATACATCCGCACGACTTCCGAGCCCTTCTCATACACGGTCATCGTGTAGAAGTTGTTGATCTCGACATAGCTTTCCGGACGCACCGGATGCGCCATTGGACCGGCGTCCTCGGCGAACTGCATCTGGCGCAGCACCCGCACGTCCTCGATCCGCTTGGTGGCGCGCGCGGCTTCGTCGCTGCCGTTGCTCTGGCCGCCCGCCATATCGGCCGAGAACTCCTGGTCGCGGAATACCGTGAGACCTTCCTTCAGGCTCAACTGGAACCAGTCGCGGCAGGTGACGCGGTTGCCGGTCCAGTTGTGGAAGTACTCATGGCCGACCACCGCTTCGATATTGGCAAAGTCGGTGTCGGTGGCCGTTTCCGGGTTCGCCAGCACGTACTTCGTGTTGAAGATGTTGAGACCTTTGTTCTCCATCGCGCCCATGTTGAAGTCGCTCACGGCGACGATCATGAAGCGGTCCAGATCCAGTTCCAGCCCGAAGCGCTTTTCGTCCCAGCGGATCGAATGGATCAGCGAATCCATGGCGTGGCGGGTCTTGTCCAGGTCGTGCGGTTCGACCCACACTTGCAGCAGTTTTTCCTTGCCGGAGCCGCTCTTCACGCGTTCTTCGACACACACCAGCTTGCCCGCCACGAGGGCGAACAGATAGCAGGGCTTGCGGAACGGGTCTTCCCAGCGCGCAAAATGGCGGCCGTCGGGCAACTCGCCTTCCTCGAGCAGGTTGCCGTTCGAGAGCAGCACCGGGTAAGCCGCCTTGTCTGCGCGCAGCGTGACCGTGTAGGTGGCCATCACGTCCGGGCGGTCGAGGAAGTAGGTGATGCTGTGAAAGCCTTCGGCCTCGCACTGCGTAAAGAAGTTGCCGCTGGACACGTACAGGCCGGACAGCGTAGTGTTTTCAGCAGGGTTGCAGGTGTTGGTGAGCGTCAGTTCGAAGTCATCCGGCACGTTCTCCACCGTCAGCCCGTGTTCATGCGCGCGCACGGCGCTGTACGGGGCGCCGTCGATGGCGGCGCCGACAAACTCAAGCCGCTCGCCCAGCAGTTCGAGGTGCGCGGCATGGGCGGCGTCCGGGTTGCGGCGCACGCGCATCGTATTCTTGACGACCGTGCGTTCGGCAACCAGATCGAATTCGAGCTCGACCGTGTCGATCAGGAAGGCGGGCGGCGCGTAATCGGCGCGGCGGATCACTGGAGGTGTTGCGGTATCAGCCATGGTATTTTGTAAGAATGGGGTCTAAAGCCGGTCGCGCAACCCGTGCGCACCGGTATGTCGGACCATTGTACAAAGCCCGGATGCGCTGTGCGCGTCGAACTTTTTGTTTAGGGGCCTGGTCAGCGTATGATCGGGCCGCCGCGGATGCGTGCGGCGACAACACGCAAGGATGAGGAAGACCATGAAATCAGACCGTTGGACCCGGCGCGCCATGCTGATGCTGGTGGCGCTGGCAGCAGTGCTGTCCGGCTGTACCAGTTACGTGACGACCCAGGTGACGGCGTTCTCGGACTGGAGCGGTAACGACGCGAGCCGCACTTATGCGTTTACGCGCGGTGCTGCACAGCAGAACAGCCTGGAGCAGGCGACCTACGAATTGCTGGTCGCCAACGAACTGGCGACGCAAGCCTTCAGGCAGGTCGACGCGCAGCAGGCGCATTATCTGGTGGGGCTGTCGTACGGCACCAAAGCCGAAACGGTCAGCGTGAGCCAGCCGGTGTTTTACAGCAGCCCGTGGCCGGGACCGTACTGGGGCCGCCCGCTCGACCCTTGGGGGCCGTTCGGGCCGTTCCCGCCTGCCTATGTGACTCAGGCGTATCCGATATTCACCCATACGCTCGGCATTCGCATCACGGAGCGTACGAGCGGCAAGGAGGTCTACAACGTGATGGCGCGTAACGCCGGTGACGAACAGTCGCTGGTGCGCGCCATGCCGTATCTGGCGCGCAGCGCGCTGGCGGACTTCCCGCTGGGCAACGGCGCGGTGCGCACGGTCAGGATGCCGGTGGACAAGAACGCTGGGGTGTCGAACGAGGCGGCCGGTTCGCCGGCGCCGGCGCTGCCGGCCTCGACGCCGACCGCCGTGCAGTGACGTGATGCCTGAGCGTTGAGCGCCGGTTGCGCGCGCGGACGCCAACAAAACGGCCCGGCAGGGATAACCTGCCGGGCCGTTTTGCGTTTTAGCGAGGCATGCGCGCTGAATTGCGTCTTCGACGCGTTCCCCAGGTGCGCTCAGGCGTCGATTCAGGCGGCAATTTGCGCCTTGCGGGTGGCGTGCTGGCGTGCCGCGTCGCGTTGGTGCACACGCTTGCCGGCCGCGTAGGTTTCGAAGATCGCGCGGTCGTCGCCAAGCAACGCAAAGGCGAACAGCAGCTCTTCGAGCGACTCGGTGCGCGCGGTGCGGCGCGCAAGCAGCGGCGTCGCGCGCGGATCGAGCACGACAAAATCCGCTTCCGACTTCGGCGCAAGCGTGCCGACCTTGTCCGCCAGATCGAGCGCTTCGGCCGCACCTGCGGTGGCGAGCCAGAACATTCGTGTGGCAGTCAAGTGGTGACCGGTCAGACGCGCCACCTTGTGCGCTTCGTTCATGGTCTGCAGCATCGAGAACGAGGTGCCGCCGCCGACATCGGTTGCGAGCGCGATCGGCATGCCGGCCTCGTCGGCCTTGTCGAAATCGAACAGGCCGCTGCCGAGGAACAGGTTGGAAGTCGGGCAATGCGAGGCGAGCGTGCCGGTCTGCGCCATCCGCTTGCGGTCTTCCTCGTCCAGGTAGATGCAATGGCCGTACACGGCGCGGCGGCGCAGCAAGCCGTAGTGGTCGTAAATGTCCAGATAGCTGCGGTGGCCCGGGAACAGGTCGGCAACCCACTTCACTTCGTCGGTGTTTTCGGCGACGTGGCTCTGGATGAAGAGATCCGGATGCTCGCGCGCCAGCACGCCGCAGGCTTCGAGCTGCGCTTCGGTCGAGGTCGGCGCGAACCGTGGCGTGAGCGCGTACATCTGGCGTCCGCGGTTGTGCCAGCGGCCGATCAGCTCGGCGCTGTCGTCGTAGCCCGACTGGGCGGTGTCGCGCAGGAACTCGGGGCAGTTGCGGTCCATCAGCACCTTGCCCGCCACCATGCGCAGGTTGCGTGCTTCGCTTTCGGTAAACAGCGCATCCGCCGATTCCTTATGGACCGTGCAATACACCAGCGCCGTGGTCGTGCCGCAGGCGAGCAGCTCTTCGACGAAGAAGCTGGCGGTGTCCTGGGCATAGGCCGGATCGGTGAAGCGGCGCTCGGTCGGGAACGTGTACGTATCGAGCCAGGGCAGCAGACCGGGGGCGGGCGAGGCGATCATGTCCGTCTGCGGATAGTGGATGTGCGTGTCGATGAAGCCCGGCACGATCAGCTTGTCGCGCATGTCCTGCACCTGCGTGCCGGGGGCGAGCCGCGCCGCTAGCGCCGCATGCGCGCCCGCCGCGACGACGTGGCCGTCTTCGACGATCAGCAGACCGTCTTCGTGGAACACCGCTGCATTGGACGATTGCGCCGGGTCGCCGTTGAACGTCAGCAACTGGGCGCGGAATGCCGATTGTGCTGATTGAGCCGAGTGAGTCATGGGAAAAGCCGTCTCCGTTATTGGGAATGTAAAGGGGGGCGCCCGGTTGTTTGCCACGGGCGCCGTCCCTGTCAGGTCATCGCAACCGCGCCGGTCAGCTCACTTCTGCAGCGTGCCAGTGCGCGTCGAGTTTCCCGATCAGCGCATCGCGCTCCGCAGGCGTGACGAACGCTGCTTCGAAGCTGTTGCGGATGATCGTGTAGACCTCGCCGTCGGTGAGCTTGAGCGCATCGATGGTGGCGAGGTAGTTCGCGTTGACGTAGCCGCCGAAGTAGGCCGGGTCGTCGGAATTCACGGTAACGGCGACGCCCTTGTCGAGCAGCGCCTTGAGCGTGTGTTTGGTCAGGTCGTCGAATACGCACAGCTTGAGGTTCGACAACGGGCACACAGTCAAGGCAACGCGCGTGTCGGCCAGACGCGTGACGAGCGCCGGGTCTTCGATGCTGCGCACGCCGTGGTCGACACGATCCACCTTCAGCAGATCCAGCGCTTCGTAGATATACGAGGGCGGCCCCTCCTCGCCCGCATGCGCGACGAGCTTCAGGCCCTTCGCCCGCGCTTTGGCGAACACGCGCTCGAACTTCGAAGGCGGATGGCCGCGCTCGGACGAATCGAGCCCCACGCCGATCAGCCGGTGCAGGTATTGATCGAACAATGGCAACGCTTCCTCGAAGGTTGCGAGCGCATCTTCCTCGGAGAGGTGGCGCAGGAAGCACAGGATCAGCTTGCTCGTCAGACCGCGCTTTTCTGCGTCGGCGAGCGCGCGCTCGATGCCGGCCACGACGGTGGCGATCGATACGCCGCGTTCCGTATGCGTCTGCGGGTCGAAGAAGATTTCAGTGTGGATGACATTGTCCGCGAGCGAGCGCTCCACGTAGGCCATCGTCATGTCGTAGAAATCCTGTTCGTGCAGCAGCACGCTCGCGCCGGCGTAGTAGATGTCGAGGAACGATTGCAGATCGGTAAACGCATAGGCGGCGCGCAGCGCTTCGATCGAGTCGTAGGCGAGCTTCACGCCGTTGCGCTCGGCGAGCTTGAAGATCAGCTCCGGTTCGAGCGAGCCTTCGATATGGATATGCAGTTCGGCCTTTGGCGCGCCGGCCACCTTGTCGGCGAGAGTATGAGCGGTTGTGGTAGTCATGTTCGATTGTTTGCCTGGTTTGATGCGGAATGAGTCTATTCGTGCCGGATGGAGGTCGTGAGGCGCTGCCCCGTCATGCCGCCTGAGTTGCGCGCGCGTTGGCTTCTACCGCCTGCAACACCTGCGCGGCCGCGGAAATTGCGATGATCTCCGGCGACTTGTCGATGATGCCGTCGACGCCGAGCGGACATTTCATCCGCGCGATTTGCGCGGGGTCGATGCCGCGTGCGGCAAGCCGGTGCTCGAACTGCTTGCGCTTGGTATGCGAGCCGATCATGCCGAAGAACGCGAAGTCGCCGCGCCGCAAGATGCGCTCGGCGAGTTCGAGGTCGAGCGTGTGGTTGTGCGTCATCACGATGAAATACGTGTGCGGCGCAGCCTGGTCGATGGCCTCGTCGGGCGCGTCGTTCGGGTCGATCGTCACGTTCGGCGCCTGCAGCAGAGCGGGCGGCGGAAACTGCGCGTCGCGCTCGTCCACCCAGCGCACGTGGCACGGCAGCGTCGCCAGCACACGCACGAGCGCTGCGCCCACGTGACCGGCGCCGAACAGCACCACGGCGAAGTCGCGCGGCGCGATGGTCTCGGTGAGCAGCGAACTGCTCTCGTCGAAGCCGGCGCCGTCCCACAGCAAACAGTCGGCGCCTTCGACGCCGGGTTCCGGGTCGGACAGCATCACCGCATCCGGTGCGGGCCCGAATGATACGCTACGCACCGTCGAAAGACCCGCCGCCAGACGCTTGGCGAGCGAGGTGATCCAGCCGAGATCGCCGACGTCCAGACGCTCGAACGCGAGCACCACGGCGCCGCCGCAGCATTGGCCAAGACTCGGGCCGAGCGCGAAGCGTTCGAGCCGGCGCAGATGCGGCACGCGCATGCCTTCCTTGAGGACCTGGCGCGCCGTCTCGATGGCTTTCCATTCGAGGTGGCCGCCGCCGATCGTATGCCGCGCCGAATCGCGCGTGACGATCATCTTGGTGCCGGCTTCGCGGGGCGCCGAACCTTCGACGCGCGCGACCGTCACCAGCACGGCCGCGTCGCCATGTGCCAGCAGGTGTTGCAGATCGGGTAGCCAGGCTTGCATCCGGCGGTTCTCCATCGATGGCCGCGCGGGGTGTCCGTGCAGCCGGTTAAGCATGGCGCGGCGCGTTCGTGTCGCGCAGCGCGTGAAAAATCAGGTGGCGGTGTCGACGCCGGCGGGGGCGTTCGGCGGCGTGTCGCTCACCGGGCTTCCTGCCAGGTGCGCTGCCAGATTCGCTGCCGGCTCCGCCGCTGGGCTGGCCTCTGCGTTGTGCTCCTGCGGGCCGCCTTGCCCGGGTGTCGCGCTCGCAGCAGGACCAGCTTGCTGCTGCATCGCCTCCAGCGCGTCCAGAATCGCCTCGGGCGTCGCCGGTGCGCGTAGGGGCGGCGCCTGATGCACCTGTGGCGCGCCGGCGGCCACCGCATCGCGGATCGCCAGAAACACCGAGAACGGCAGCAACAGCGGCGGCTCGCCGACCGCCTTCGAGCGGAATACCGTCGGCTCAGCGTTCTCGTTGCGATACAACTGTACGTGAAAGGCTGCAGGGGTATCGCTGACCGCTGGGATCTTGTACGTCGACGGCGCATGCGTCATCAATCGACCTTCGCGGTTCCACCAGAGTTCCTCGGTGGTCAGCCAGCCCATGCCCTGGATGAAGCCGCCTTCGACCTGGCCGAGATCGATGGCCGGGTTGATCGACTGCCCGGCGTCGTGCAGCACGTCCGCGCGCACCAGCTTCCATTCGCCGGTCAGCGTATCCACCACGACCTCGGACACCGCCGCGCCATACGCAAAATAGTAGAACGGGTGACCGGTCAGCGTCTTTGGGTTCCAGTGGACCTTGGGTGTCGTATAGAAACCGTCGGACCACAACTGCACGCGGGCCAGGTACGCGGCGTTGACGAGCTGGGCGAACGGCATCGCCACCCCGTTGGCGTGCACCATGCTGTCCCTGAACTGGACGGCCTCGGGCTGGCCACCGAGTTCTTTGGCGGCCAGCACGGCGAGCCGGTTGCGGATCGTGCGCGCCGCGGCTTCGGCCGCTTTGCCGTTCAGGTCGCTGCCGGTGGAGGCGGCCGTGGCCGAGGTATTGGCCACCTTGGAGGTGTCGGCCGCCGTGGCGCGAACCCGCGCGAGCGGCACGCCCAGTTCGTTGGCGACCACCTGGGCGACCTTCGTGTTCAGCCCCTGGCCCATCTCGGTGCCGCCGTGATTGACGAGAATCGAGCCGTCTTTATAGACGTGTACCAGCGCGCCGGCCTGGTTGAGGAACGGCACGTTGAACGAGATGCCGAATTTCACCGGCGAAAAGGCGATGCCGCGCTTGAGCACCGGACTCTTTGCGTTGTACGCGGCCAGCGCCGCGCGGCGGGCGCTGTAGTCGCTGCTGGCGAGGAGGGCCTCGGTAAGCGGCGCAATCACATTGTCTTCGACACGTTGGCCATACGGCGTTACGTCGCGTTCGCCCACGCCATAGTAGTTGGCAAGCCGCACCTCGAGCGGATCGCGCCGCAGTTGCCGGGCGATGTCGTCGAGCATCACTTCCATCACCAGCGCGCCCTGCGGTCCGCCGAAACCGCGAAACGCGGTGTTCGACTGCGTATTGGTCTTGCAGCACAGTGCGACGATCTCGACGTCGGACAGGTAATACGCATTGTCGAAGTGACAGACGGCGCGCGTGGCCACGGCGCCGGAAAGGTCCGCCGAATAGCCCGCGCGCAGCGCGATCTCGACCCGCGTGCCGAGAATGCGGCCGGTCTCGTCGAAGCCGGCTTCGTATTCGTAGACGGCGTCGTGACGCTTGCCGGTGATCATGAAATCATCGTCGCGGTCGGCGCGTACCTTCACCGGGCGGCGCAGTAACTTTGCGGCGAGCGCCGCGACGCAGGCAAACAGCGCCGATTGCGATTCCTTGCCGCCGAAGCCGCCGCCCATGCGCCGGCATTCGCACACGACGCTATGCGCTGGCCAGCCGAGCATATGCGCGACCACCTGCTGCATTTCGCTCGGATGCTGGGTCGAACTGTAGACGAGCATGCTGTCCATCTCTTTGGGGATCGCGTAGGCGACCTGGCCTTCGAGATAGAACTGTTCCTGACCGCCGACTTCGAAGCTGCCCTGGATCCGGTGCGCAGCGGCGGCGATTTGCGCCGCGGGCTCGCCGCGCTTCAGGTGCAACGGCGGCAGGACGAACTGCTTTTTGGCCTTGGCCTCGGCCGGAGTGAGCACGACCTCCAGCGGCTCGTAGCGGACCACGTCGTCGCTCTTTGCGAGCGCCGCGGCGCGCCGCGCGAGTTCGTGGCTTTCGGCGATCACCGCGAACACCGGTTGGCCGAGATACAGTACTTCGCCGTCGGCCAGAATCGGGTCGTCGTGCAGCACCGGGCCGCAGTTGTTTTCACCGGGGATGTCGGCGGCGCTCAGCACCGCGATCACGCCCGGGGCGTTGCGCACCGCGCCCAGATCGAGCGAGACGATCCGCGCATGGGCATGGCGTGACAGTCCGAGCGCCGCGTGCAGCGTGCCTTGGAGCTCCGGCAGGTCGTCGGTATAGGCGGCTTCGCCGCTCACATGCAGCGTCGCGGACTCGTGCGGCAAAGACGTGCCGATGGCGGCCGTCTCCGCGCGATCCGCGGCGTGCCGGATGAAAGCATCGGTTTGCTGGTTCATCACAGGGACTCCTGCGCAGGCGCCGGGTCCGCTACGCCGGCTTCGAATGCGAACGCATTGACGTCGAACAGGGCGAGCGGCGCGTGATCGCGCGTTTCCAACTGGAAGCGCTGCAGCAGATTGCGTGCGACCTTCAATCGATAGGCGCTCGACGCGCGCATGTCGGTGAGCGGCTGATAGTCGGCGGCGAGCGCTTCCATGGCGCGCCGGGTCGCCGTGTCGTCCCAGGCGGCGCCGGTCAGCGCGGCTTCGGCGTGGGTGGCGCGCTTTGGCGTCGCCGCCATGCCGCCGAAGGCGAGGCTGGCCGCGACGATCGTGCCGTTCACGATGTGCAAGGCGAACGCGGCGCAGACCGCCGAGATGTCCTGATCGTAGCGCTTCGAGACCTTGTAGGTGCGAAAGCGCAGATCGGGCGCCGGACGCGGCACGCGGATCGCCGCGACGAATTCGCCGCTGGCGAGGGCGGTCTTCTGATAGCCGAGGTAAAACGCGTCGAGCGGCAGCGTACGGGTTTTGGGGCCGTGCCGCAGCACGACTTGCGCACCTAACGCCAGCAACGCCGGCATCGAATCGCCGATCGGCGAGCCGTTGGCGACGTTGCCGCCGAGCGTGCCCGCATTGCGGATCGGCAGCGAGGCGAAGCGGGTCCAGAGTTCGGCGAGTTCCGGGTAGTCGACGGCAAGCGCCGCATACGCGTCTTCCAGCGTCACGGCCGCGCCGATTGTCAGCGTCTGCGCGTCGCGTTCAATGCGCTTCAGTTCGGCCACATTGCCGAGGTACAGGATGTCGCCAAGGTCGCGGAACTGCTTGGTGACCCACAAGCCGACATCGGTACTGCCGGCGAGGATGCGCGCGTGTGGATGCTGGGCGCACAGCGCCGTGAACGCGTCGAGCGTGACCGGTGCGTAAAACGCAGGGGTGCCGAAGGCGCTGCCGCGCACGTCGGGCGCGCGGTATTCGAAAGTGTCGCGGCGCTGCAGCGCCTGTAGCGCTGCGGCGACGGCGGCGCGCTCGAACGGCACGCGCGGATACTGGGCGTAGTCGAACATCTTCTGCGTGGCTTCGACGATCGGCCGATAGCCGGTGCAGCGGCACAGATTGCCGGACAACGCAGCGTTGATCTCGTCGCGGGTCGGCAGGCCGGCGGCGGCAGGCTGGTTCTCGTACAGCGCCCACATCGACATTACGAAACCGGGCGTGCAAAAGCCGCATTGCGAGCCGTGACAGTCGACCATGGCCTGCTGGACCGGATGCAGTGCGCCATCGGCGGCGCGCAGGTCCTCGACGCTGAAGAGCGCCCGGCCATCGAGCGTGGGCAGGAACTGGATGCAGGCATTGACGGCTTTGAGGACCAGCGCGCCGTGCGCGTCGAGTTCGCCGAGCACGACCGTGCAGGCGCCGCAATCGCCTTCCGCGCAACCTTCCTTGGTGCCCGTGCAATGCAGGTCTTCGCGCAGGTGCTGCAGCACGGTGCGCGTCGCTGGCACGCCTTGAACCTCACGGACGGCGCCCCGGTGATAGAAACGGATGGTTTGCGTTGTCATGGCGAATCCGAAAGACATTGCGGACCGGGCGCGCGTTACGGAGGGGGCCGTACCGTAGCCGGCCTCGCGCACGTAGATCGCCATCCATATTCCAAGATAGCACTACCTTGTCCCGAAAAGATTTCCCATGGGTGATGCGGGTTATTCGCGGTTAGTCATGAACACAGGTGGGCTGGAGAGTGGCCGGGTGTCGGCGGCACAGTGGTGGATTGCGCGCAGAGCCGCGCGGGGTGGGGGCAGCGGGTTGCCGGGGAGGGCTGGTCGCGAGTCGCCGCGGGTAATGGGGGGGCGAAAAGGAGGCAAAAACGGGGGGAAACAAATGAAGCGCTGGGCGGCGTGGCGTCGCCCAGCGCTTCATTTGTGCTCAGAACTCAGTCGATCCGGCGACGGTTACGCACCAGGCTCAGCACCAGCGGGATGAACGCTACGATAAACGCAATCAACGACCAGCCCGGCAGCGAAATGCCGAGAATCGGCGGATAGGTCGTTTCGCACAGCCCCGCGACCTTGAACACGCCCGGCAGCCAGTGAGCCGGCGGCAGGCTGTCGACCACCGGTTGCAGCGCGTCGAAGCCGCAGCTAAAGCCCGGATTGGCCTGCACGTAAACGTGCTTGGCCGCTGTCACGATGCCGGCCAGCGCGGACAGCGCAGCCAGCACTTCGAGCAACCTGACGCCGCGCCAACTACCGAAACGCGCGCCGAGGAACGCGAAAATCGCGATCAGCAGGAAGAAATAACGCTGCAAGATGCACAGCGGGCAAGGGTCTTCGTGCAGGCCATATTGCATGTACAACGCGCCGGCAACCAGCGCAACGCAGATCAGGCCAAGCAGAACCAGCAGGGTGCGCTCGCGGCGCAGCATTGCATTGTCGTTATTCATGGATCGGGTAGCGGTCGAGAGTCGGAAATCCGCGGGGCGGGTGCCCGCGATTCTAGCGCGAACACCGCCTCGCGGTTTCTCGTCTAACGAATTGAGTTGAGCACCGCTTCGGCGGCGCGGCCGATTGCCAGCAGCGCGTCGTCGCCGTGCGGGGCGCCCGCCAGCATTAGCCCGACCGGTGCGTCGCCGCGCCGATGGCAGGGCAGCGACAGCGCGCAGGCGTCGAGAAAGTTAAACGCGCTTGGATTGCGCAGGATCAAGGCATTGGTGCGGCCGAAGGCGTCGTCGTCATTCACGAGGTCCGCCACGCGCGGCGGCTCGACCGGCACCGTCGGCGCGACGATCGCATCGAAGCGTTGCCAGAGCGTGCTGCGGGCGGCTTCCAGCAGGGCGGCGCGCTCGGCCACCAGGTCGAGATAATCGGCGGCGCTCGCCGGCTGGCCCTTGAGGATGCGGGTCAGCACGCGCGGGTCGTACTGCTCGCGATGCTGTTCCAGCAGCGGCCGGTGCCATGCATAGGCCTCGATCGGCGCGAAGCCGAACCGGTTGATCTCCGGCAGGCGATCCAACGGCGCAAAACGCACTTCGCTGACAATCGCTCCGGCCGCTTCCAGATGCTTGAGCGCCGTGTCGATGGCGGCGGCCACGGCCGGCTCGACGCCGTCCGTCACGTAGTGGGTGAGCACGCCGAGGCGTACGCCTTCCAGTGGGCGCGCCGCCGGGATGCGCGGCTCGAGCCCGGCCAGCATGCGGTCGACCAGCGCACAGCAGGCGACCGACACGCCGATCGGCCCGAACGAATCGAGCGTCGGGGAGAGCGGCACGCCGCCTTGCTTCGGAATCCGCTCGGCGGTCGGTTTGAAGCCGGTCAGGCCGCATAGCGCGGCGGGGATGCGGATCGAGCCGCCGGTGTCGGTGCCGAGTGCGACGGCCGCCATGCCGTCGGCCACCGACGCCGCCGCGCCCGAGGACGAACCGCCCGAAATCCGCTCGTCGCCCGGCACGCCGCGCCGGTACGGCGACAGCGGATGGCCGTAGTGCGGGTTCAGCCCGAGCCCGGAGAACGCGAATTCGCTCATATTGGTGCGTCCGACGATCACCGCGCCCGCCCGCTTCAGGCGGGCCACGGCCAGGGCATCGGCGGTGGCGGGCGGCGCCCCGGCGAGCGCGCGCGACCCGGCGCGGGTGACCTGGCCTTCGATATCGAACAGGTCCTTGACCGATACCGGGATCCCGGCAAGCGGCGACAGCACCGCGCCGGCGGCGCGCAGCCGGTCGTGTCCGTCGGCGGCAGCGCGGGCGCTGTCGGCATCGACGTGCATGAAGACGGTCGACCCCTGGCCGGCCGGGTCGGCGATGCGTTCGAGCGCGATTTCGACCAGCTTGCGGCTGGTGGTGCGGCCCGCGGCGAGATCGGCGGCGAGCTGGGCGAGCGGCGGGAAGGGCGTGAATTCAGTGGCCATGATCGTTCGGGTCCGGTTAGGGGCGTGGCAAATTCGCTTAAATTCGCAGGCGAGTCCGCGCTTAAATCCTGTTGAACAGGGTCGCGCGAAACGCTTCGATGTGGCGCTGCACCGACTGGCGGGCGCCTTCGGCGTCGCGCTCGCGCAGCAGGCGGAACAGTTCGAGGTGTTCCTCGTGAACGTCCTCGAGATGGTGCGGCTCGGACAGCGAGATAAACCAGAAGCGCAACGAGCGTTCATGCAGCCCGCGCAGGATGTCGGCTAGCACCGGATTGCGCGATGCCGTCGAAATCGCCAGATGGAATTCGCGGTCGATTTCCATCATGCCTTCCACATCATGCGCAGCGACGCATACCTTCGAGCGTTCGAGCAACGCTTCCATCACTTCGTAATCGTGCGCCTGCGCGTGCCGCGCCGCCAGTTCGACGCAATGGCCCTCGTTGATGAGGCGTACGTCGATGATGGCAAGCACGTCGTCGAGCGAGACCGGGCGCACCATGATGCCCTTGCGCGGCATGATGGTCAGCATCCCTTCGTGAACGAGCCGGTGCAGCGCCTGATGCACGGGAGTGCGGCCAATGCCGGTCAGCGCCATCAGCTCGGCTTCGTTGAGCACTTCGCTCGGACGCAAACGCATGGTGATGATTTCGCGCTTGACGAATTCATAGGCCTGTTCGGCGAGGCTCGCGCCATTTTTCCGGGCGGACGTGGGAGCGCGGGAGGTTTGCAAAAGCGTCATGAATAAGGCGTACGGGCCGGATGAAGACCAAGGGTGAAGCTCATTCGCCCGCATTGTAGAACAAGGCTTCGGGCCGCTGGCGGCAATCCGCCGGGCGCGCCCGGCGGCGTGGGGAAGGGCTGATGCGAGGCGCTGTCCGGCGCAGCGCTTAGTGAGGTGTGCGGTGGGCGGGGCGGCGTCACGCCGGTTCCGCCACGCCATGCGGCACCTTGACCCGCGGCATCAGCAGCGTCACGAGACCGCCGACGATCAGCGCCCCGGCGATCAGCACGAGGCCGAAGGTCACGCTATGCGTCGCATCCTTGACGATGCCGAGCACATAGGGACTCACGTAGCCGGCCAGATTGGCGATCGAATTGATCACGGCGATGCCGGCTACGGCCGCGGTGCCTTGCAGGAAGGTAGTCGACATCGACCAGAAGATGCCGAAGCCCGCGAGAATGCCGACGTAGGTGATCGACAGCCCGGTCACCGCCAGCGGGATCGAGTTCGTCACCGAAGCGCTGCCCAGGAGCCCCGCCGCGCCGGTAAAGCAGCACACCGCGTAGTGCCAGCGCCGCTCGCCGGTGATGTCCGAGGACCGGCCGATCAGGATCATGCCTATGCCGGCCGCCAGATAGGGAATCGCCGTGACGAAGCCGTTGCTGACGAGATTGGTCACGCCGAGATCCTTGACGATCTGCGGCAGCCAGAACGAGAAGCCCGCGTTGCCGGTGACGAGGCAGAAATAAATGAGCGTCAGCAGCCAGAAGCGTCCCGAGCGCAGCGCGGCTCGCAGGTTGTGTTCGGCGCCGGCCGAGGCTGCGGCGTTGTTTTCGCGCGCGAGCCTCGCGAGCACGATGCGCTTTTCTTCGTCGTCAAGCCAGGCGGCTTCCGCAGGCGTATTGCGCAGCACCGCCAGCGCCCAGAAGCCGGCGAGGATCGACGGAATGCCTTCGATCAGGAACATCCACTGCCAGCCGCGCAGCCCGTGCGCCTCGTGCAGCGCCGACATCAGGAAGCCCGAGAGCGGCGCGCCGACGATACCGGCCACCGGAATCGCCGCCATGAAGACCGCGACCATGCGGGCGCGCCGGTCCGCCGGAAACCAGAACGTCAGATACAGCACCACGCCCGGCACGAGTCCGGCTTCCGCCACGCCGAGCAGGAAGCGCAATGCGTAGAACATCGTCTCCGAGCGCACGAACATCATCAGGCAGGAGAGCGTGCCCCACAGCATGGTGATGCGGGCGATCGTCGCGCGGGCGCCGAATTTCTTCAGCAGCAGGTTGCTCGGGACTTCGAAGACGAAATAGCCGAAGAAGAATATCCCTGCGCCGAGTCCATAGGCCGCGTTCGACAGCCCCAGATCGCCGGTGAACTGCAGTTTCGCGTAGCCGATGTTGACCCGGTCCAGATACGACAGCACGTAGACCAGGAACAGGAACGGCATGATGCGCCAGGTGATCTTGCGCAGCGCGGCGGCTTCTATGGCGGCATCGTGAGACGCGCCGACGGAACCGGCAGGCAGCCTAGCGGAAGACGGGGCAGGGCTCATGGGTGCCTCATTCGACGATGGGTAAGGTATGCACGCGATAGGCGTGGCGCAAGCTGCGATTCAGCACCGGGTCATGCAGTTCGAGTTCGAGCGCATCTCCGTCGGCCATGCCGGCGATGCCGCCTTCGACCGCGAGCGTGCCGCAGAACATGGCTGCGCCCGCAGTCAGCGGCGCGCGTTCGAGCAGGTCGGATGCCGCCAGCAGGGAAGCGACGCTGCCCTGCTGATAGACCCGCCGCACGCCGCCGGCAATCGCAAAGGCGCGCAACTGCAACTGGTCCCAGTGTCCGGCGAGGTCGTCGAAGCGCCACGCGTCGCGGGCGAGCGGCTTGGGACAGACCTGCTTCGACACGGTGACGCCGTAGGCTTCGACGAGGCGGTCCGTGTGGTCCGAACCGACGCTCACCAGCAGGCCGGCCGCGGACTGCACCAGCACGCACTCCACCTCGCCGCTCGAATGAGCGCCGAGCACGTCGATCTGCTCGGCCTGGGTCAGCAGTTCGGCACCGAGGCGGTAGAAGCAGGGCGTGGTCGAGGGCCGCTTCACCCCCAGTTCCGCGAGCTCGGCAATGTGGTGCTCGATCGCGGCGCGGTCACGTCCGGCCCAGCCCGCGATGGTCAAGCGATTCACCTCGACGGTAAAGGGGGCGCTGGCTCCCGTTCGGCCGATTACGTTGAACGATACCTGCGTCATTGCTGCACTCCATTTGCCAAATATTCGAAAAATATTATTGTGATATTTCACAAGAGTCCAGTGTGTCAAAAACATTCCGAAACGCCCGGAGGTCGCAAAAACGGTTTGCCGCCGAGATGCGTTACTATCTGGCGTTTAGATTACTTTTTGTAAGGAAACTCGGCCTATGCACCACGGAATCGGCTTCATTCAGGACCTGGCGGTGGTCATGGCGCTGGCCGGCGTCGTCACCGTGCTGTTTCATCGCCTGAAACAGCCGGTGGTGCTCGGGTATATCGCCGCGGGTGTGATCATCGGGCCTTACACGCCGCCGTTTCAGTTGATTCACGACGAGCAGACCATTCAGACGCTCGGCGAGCTCGGCGTGGTGTTCCTGATGTTTTCGCTTGGACTGGAGTTCAGCCTGCGCAAGCTGTTTCAGGTCGGCGCCACGGCGATCGTCGCGGCGCTTTCCGAAATCGTGCTGATGCTGTGGATCGGCTACGAGATCGGCAGCGTGTTCGGCTGGAGTCCGATGGATTCGCTGTTTCTCGGCGCGATCCTCGCCATCTCGTCGACCACCATCATCGTCAAGGCGCTCTCCGAGCTCGGCCTCAAGCGGGAAAACTTCGCGCAACTGGTATTCGGGATTCTGATCGTCGAGGACATTCTCGCCATCGCGATGCTGGTGCTGCTGTCGGGCATCGCGCAGACCGGCGAGCTGAGCGCAGGGCTTGCGCTCGTTACGCTCGGCAAGCTGCTGCTCTTCATGACGGTATCGCTGGTGGTCGGCATCCTGGTCGTGCCGCGCGCGCTCAATTACGTGGCGCGTTCGGGCAGCGACGAGATGCTGCTCGTCTCGGTACTCGGTTTCTGCTTTGGTTTTTGCCTGCTGGTCGTCAAGCTCGACTACAGCATTGCGCTCGGCGCGTTCCTGATCGGCGCCATCATGGCGGAGTCGCGCCATCTGCATCGCATCGAACATCTGATCGCGCCGTTGCGCGACGCCTTCTCGGCGATCTTCTTCGTCACCATCGGCCTGATGCTCAATCCGCATGTGCTGATCGACTATGCGTGGCCGATTGCGGTGATCACCGTCGCCGTGGTGGTCGGCAAGATCGTCTCGTGCGGCCTCGGCACCTTCCTCGCCGGCAAGGACGGGCGCACGGCGATGCGGGTGGGCATGACCGTGTCGCAGATCGGCGAGTTCTCTTTCATCATTGCCTCGCTCGGCCTCACGCTGAAGGTGACGAGTGCTTTCCTGTATCCGATTGCGGTCGCGGTGTCGGCACTGACGACACTCTTCACGCCTTATCTGATTCGCGCCGCCGATCCGCTCACCCGGCGGCTCGGTCATGCGATGCCACGTCCGATCGCCAATGTGTTCGGCATGTACTCGCAGTGGCTTGGCAGCTTGCGCCCGGCCAGCGGCGGGCCGACGCTATTCGACATCACGCGCCGGATTGTTCTGCAGATTGCGGTGAATCTGGCGCTCGTGGTGGCGATCTTTCTCGCTGTGTCGTACGGAGCGCCTTACGCGAGCGCGCTGCTCTCCCATTGGCTAGCCTCCGAACCCATGCAGCGCGTCGTGCTGTGGAGTGTGGCCTTGCTGCTGGCAATGCCGTTTCTGGTTGCCGTGTATCGCAAGACCAAATCGCTCGCACTGCTGCTCGCCGAGCTGAGCGTGCAGCCGGCGAAGGCCGGGCGTTTTACCCATGCGATCCGTTCGGCGATCTCCGACCTCGTGCCGGTGGTGTCGATGGTGGGCGTGTTTCTCCTGGTGGCGGCGCTCTCCGGGGGCATCCTGCCACCCACGGGATTGCTCGTCGTGGTGCTGGTGTGCGCCGCGCTATTGATGACGCTGCTATGGCGCTGGTGCGTCAAGATCCATGCGACGCTGCAGATCGCCCTGCGCGAAACTTTCGACGAACGCCCCGAGCCATGAGTGAAGGCTGTGCTCGCGCGAATTGATTGGCGAGACGTAACAATGTGAGTAATTGTGTGCACATTTGCCGCGCATCGCCCGGTAGCGGATAATCAATCCATATCCATTCGTTCGCGTGGAAGGCGCCTGTCCGACAGTCATGAGCGAAAACAAGCCAGAGAATGCCGGCACGCCCGGTACCCCATCCCCGTCCGGCGCGCCGGCTGAGGCTTCGAAGCCCGATATCGCAACGTCTGAAGTAGCGCAGCCCGAGACGGCGCCGGCATCGCCGAAGGTAACGTTGCCGAGCTCACATGAGGATGCCATTCAGTCGCCGCTCAAAGATGTGCCGCCTGGTTCGTCGTCTCCCAAGTCTGCCCAGCCGGCGGCGCCTACACCGGCGCCCGAAGACGCGGCCGTCCGCTCCTCGACCGACGATCCCATCAGCGCATCGGTTGTCACGCCCGTAGACCCAGCCGAGGCACAGCAACGCGACGCCGCCGAAGCACGCGCCTCAGCGGCGGCTTCGACCGCGCAGCAGGAGGCTGCGGTGCATCGGCAACGTGAAGCTGCACGCGCGAGGCCAGGTGCCACGCAAGCTGCCCCAGCCTCTGATTCCGCCTCGGCAACGACGCATGCTACGGCTGCGAAGCCAGCCGCCGCGAGTGGCCCTACTGCGGCACCCGGTGCGCGCGGCGCAGGTTCGCCGCCGCCTGGTTTCGGCGCGGCGCCCGACTTCAGCGCTTCGAATCCACCTCCCCCCAACGCGCTGCCGCCTGCGCCGCCACGCTATCTGAGGCAGACCGATTCGGCCTGGTCGGTGTTCGGCCGCATCGTCGCGGCACGGGCCCGGCAGATTTTCGACCGGGCTGGTCAGCGGATCACCCAGCGCACCTTGCGTATCGGCGTGTCGGCGCGGATCTTCCACCCTGAGCCGGGTGCGAAAGGCTTGCGCGGCAAGACGCTGCAGTATCTTGAAGAATCGATTGCGCACTGGGTGATGTCGCGCGACGTGCTGGTGTTCATGATTCCGACCGTCGGTCACCAGGGCATGCTGCATCCGAGCAATATCCGGCTGCGCGATTATGCGAAGCATCTCGACGGCCTGCTCTTGCAGGGTGGCGCGGATGTTTCGCCGCAGTCTTATGCCGAACAGGCGACGAGCCCCGAGTGGCCCGGCGACCGCGTGCGCGATATGTATGAACTGGAACTGCTGCACGAATTCATCGAGTCCGGCAAACCGGTGCTTGGGGTTTGCCGCGGCTGTCAGTTGATCAACGTGGCGTTCGGCGGAACGCTTTACCAGGATATCGCCACGGATGTACCGACCGCCGGTGTTCACGTCAATGAACACTATGACCAGCACCGTCACGGCATTCATTTTCCGGACGGCTCGACACTGGCCAACATGTTTCCGGGTCGGCGCGATGCAATCGTCAATTCGATTCACCACCAGGCGGTCAAGACGATCGGGCGGGATCTCAATATCGAAGCGGTGTCAGCCTCGGACGGCATCATCGAAGCGGTTCGCTATCGGCGCGCGCCGTTCGTGATGGGCGTGCAGTGGCACCCGGAGTTTCATCGCGCGGGTGGGCCGGAGTTGCTCGATTGCACGCCGCTGCTTGATACCTTCCTGCGGGTTGCGCGCGAGACGCGTTTCTAGTCGCGCATATCCAGTTGCCGTGCGCGATACGCCGGCAGCGAACACAAGAGCGGCTCAGTTTTCGAACGGGGCCGTTTTTTTATGTGCGGACCTTTGTCGCCCGGACGACGGTCGCTGTGTGTCAGGCGGCGCGATCTTAACAAGATAATCAGCTCTGCCACATAGAAAGCCGACAACCAGACTGGATGATGTTTGGAGAAACACTCGTCTCGATCGATTTGGGCTGTGAGGCAATCGGCCGTCAGGGATCGCACGGAGTTCGTAGTGGCGGCACGAAGGGCACCGCTATCCTTTTTCATCTCGAAAACAGCTTTTTTCCCGCAATTCGATGAGCGATTTGCCAAATAATTAAGATTGCTATCTATCTCGATTTAAAGTGTTGTCGCACGACACAGGAACGCTTCGCTTAAGCGAAAATCCGCGCGATAATTCCCGGCTGTTTGGAATTCGCATGGAGCATGCACGTATGAAGTACCTCTTGACTGTGCGGCGCGCATTGCTGTTCGCGACCACCTGTGCGCTGCTGCAACATGGTGGTCCCGTGTTTGCGGGAGAGGGCGCCGGTTCAGCGTATTCCGCGCCGGTCGCTGGAACCCGTCCGGCGCTGAATACGCTCACGCCTCAGCCGGTTGCAGCTGCGTTGCAGACGTCCGCGGCTTCCGCCTCCGGTGGTGGCGCCGGTGACGATGCACAAGGCAACGTTGCCGAACTGATGCAAATGATTCACGACTCGCAACTCACGGAGTTGCGCACCACCTACAACGGCAGCTATGGCGCAAGTCTGCTTTTCTATCCGCAGGAAATGACGTACTACGTAGCGTTGTTTCAAGACAAGCATTTCTGGCGCGTGATCAAGTCACAGGACGAGGTCCGTGCCGAGGCGGTCTATGCCGGCTTTGTGCAGCAGAGCGCACAACTGGCTGAGGTGGAAATCCGCCGCACGCAATTGCAGGCGCAGAAGGCGTTCATCGAAAATGTCATTGGACTGTCGGAAGACCGCGCAAAGCGCTTGCAGGCCGATCTCGACGTGGCCCGTACGCAGCAGGCAAAGGTCAACGACTATCAACGCCGGACGCAGACCGAGGCTGCGGTGTTGCGCGCCGAGAAGGAAAAGGCTCAGGCGCAATTGCGTCAGTTGCAGAACGAAATTCTGCAACTACAGCGCCAGAGCGAATCGGGTTTGCCTGCGCCTCACTAAGCCGGCGCCGGCGCGAAGCGGCGTGACTGGCCTCACCACGCAAGGCGGCTGCGTCAGGATCCGCTTGCATCGCGCGGGCGATCCAGCCGGTACACGTAGCGCAGCGCGGTGATATCGACCCCGCCCATATGATCGGGCTCCGCGCCCGCGAACTGCCAGCCCCGACGCTCGTAGAAACCGATGGCCGGCGTATTGCCCTCGAGTACATATAGATAAAGCTGGTTTTCGCCTTGCGCGGCCGTCCAGTCGATCGCGGCTTGCATCAGCAGTTTGCCGACGCCTATTCCCTGGTGGCCAGGCAGCGCATGCAGGTTGTCGAGCAAGACGCCCCAGGCCGAGTCCGGTTGGCGTTCTACGCAGACGAAGCCGATTGGCTCGCCCGAGCGCTCGGCGATCACCACGCTGCGCCGTTCGGCGCCCGGGGCGTTCAGGCGCGCTTGCCAGTAAGCGGCGCGCTCGCGGGTGACTTCGCCGTCGAGAAAGTCGTCGGGTAGCAGGCCCCGGTAGGTGGCCTGCCAACTGGCAGAATGGATCGAGGCGATCAGGCCGGCATCGGCGGGTGTTGCGGGGCGCAACGAAAGAGCACTGGCGATGGACATCAGTTGGAGCGTCACGTGAGGATGCAGTCTCAAAGTGTACTGCGAGCCGTGCCGCGGGGCGCGATCTGTGTCCGTCTTGACTGCAAGGTCGCCTCAGGAACGGTAACATTCGGCTTCGCAAGTGTTGTGCCGGTACCCCTAGGTTTACCCTGATACCGTCGTAATGCGCGCAGCATCAAAATGCAGCGCCCCCGGCGCATTCGCTTCAGGTTCTCCCTCGCCAGTGGCATCTGCTCGCCGACGCGGTGAAGTGTCGTCAACCGCCCAATCATGCTGGACTCAATCCGGCGCTGGGCCATTTTGAGAGTGTCATGTCTACTGCGTCTCACGCATCTTCCAACGAATCCAAATTCCGGACAGTTTTCCGCGTCGTCAGCGGCAACTTCCTGGAGATGTACGACTTCATGGTCTACGGCTACTACGCTTCGGCGATTGCCAAGACCTATTTCCCGGGTGGCAGCGACTTTGCTTCGCTGATGCTGTCGCTGTCGGTATTCGGCGCGGGCTTCCTGATGCGCCCGCTCGGCGCGATCGTGCTGGGCGCGTACATCGACCACCACGGGCGCCGCAAGGGCCTGATGCTGACACTGGGCCTGATGGCGCTCGGCACGTTGGCGGTCGCGGCCATTCCAGGCTACGCAACCATCGGCGTCCTCGCGCCGATTCTCGTGCTGCTGGGCCGGCTGCTGCAGGGCTTCTCCGCGGGCGTGGAACTCGGCGGCGTGTCCGTCTACCTGTCGGAAATCGCCACCAAGGGCAACAAGGGCTTCTATTGCTCGTGGCAGTCGGGCAGCCAGCAGGTCGCCGTGGTGTTCGCGGCGCTGATCGGCGTGTTCCTGCACCAGGTGCTGCCGGTTGAGGAAATGAGCGCGTGGGGTTGGCGCGTGCCGTTCCTGATCGGCTGTCTGATCGTGCCGTTCCTGTTCCTGATCCGCCGCTCGCTGCAGGAAACCGAAGAATTTGCCGCCCGCAAGCATCGTCCGAGCATGGGCGAAATCATGAAGTCGATGCTCGAGAACTGGGGCGTCGTGCTTGGCGGCATGGGCATGGTGATCATGACCACCGTGTCGTTCTACATGATTACGGCTTATACGCCGACCTTCGGCAAGGAAGTGCTGAAGCTGTCGTCGATCGATTCGCTGGTCGTCACCGTCTGTATCGGTCTGTCGAATCTGGTCTGGCTGCCCTTGTCCGGCGCCTTGTCGGATCGTATCGGGCGCCGCCCGGTGCTGCTGGTATTCACGATCCTGACGATTCTTACGGCGTATCCGGCGGTGCAATGGCTGGTGGCCGACCCGTCGTTTGCTCACCTGCTCGCCGTCGAACTGTGGCTCTCGTTCCTGTACGCCAGCTATAACGGCGCGATGGTGGTGGCGCTGACCGAAGTGATGCCGGTCGAAGTCCGTACAGCGGGTTTCTCGCTGGCCTACAGCCTTGCCACAACGATCGGCGGATTCACGCCTGCCATCTCGACGCTGCTGATCCATACTACGGGCAACAAGGCGGCGCCTGGCTTGTGGCTCGGTCTTGCTGCAATCTGCGGGCTGATCGCGACGCTCGTGCTGTACCGCACGCCGGAGTCGCGCAAGCAGTACCGCACGGCCTGACGACAAGGCGGCGCGCTACGCCGCAGGCTCGAAGAAAACCCCCACCGCTCTTGCGAGCGTGGGGGTTTTTTGCAGGCCGCAAGCGTCGCTGAACATCTAAAAATCTGCGGACCTCTTACTCTTACGCATCGCGCAACTCGCGCGCGATGCTTTCTACGACCTCAGCCCACGCCCCCGGTTTCGGCTGGCGCACGAGGCGAGCGCCGGGGTACCACGGGCTGCGCGATGCGCCGACAAACCAGCGCCAGTCGGCGGCAAACGGCAGCATCAGCCAGAGCGGCTTGCGCAGTGCGCCGCTCAGATGGGCGATCGAGGTGTCGATCGAGACGACGGCATCGAGCCGTTCGATGATCGCCGCGGTGTCGGCGAAATCGCCGATTCGTTTGTCAAAGCGATGAATCGAGCCGGCGCGCGGATGGGTATCGAGCGTCGCGCTTTCCGCCGCGCTGAGATTCGGTTGCAGGATGATCCAGTCGATACCCTCGAGCGCGAACAGCGGTTCGAGCGCGGCGAGCGGCATCGAGCGGTTTTCCTGCTGCTGGATGCGCCCGGACCATGCGAGGCCGATCTTGCGCCTGGCATGGCCGCCAAGCGAGCCGCGCCACTTGCGCAGGTAGGCCGGCGGCACGCTGAGGTAGGGCGTGCGTGTGGGGATCGTTTCGAGGTCGGTGCCAAGCGCGAGCGGCAAGCTCAGCAGCGGACATTGCAAATCCGCCGGTGGGCGCGGGGCGCCTTGTGCGATCAGGGTGACGCGCCATTCGAGCGCGGCGGGCGCGAGAATCGGCACGAGTTGCGGCTGTACCTCGAGTACGACGCGCGCTGCGCGTTGGGCGGCCAGCGGCACGAAGCGCACGAATTGCAGCGTGTCGCCAAAGCCCTGTTCGGCATGCACGAAAAGGGTGCGTTGTTCGATCGGCTCGCCTTGCCAGCGCGGCAGCGTCTGTGCGGCATGCTGGGCTATGGTTTTCAGGCGCCATTCGTATTCGGGTAGCCCGCGCGCGAAATCGCCCAGCGTGAGCCACGCGAGTGCCCGGTTCAGGTGCGCCGAGGCGAGATCGGGCCGCAGCCGTAACGCCTGATCGAAGGCGCGCACGGCTGCCTCATGGGCGCCAAGTGCGTGGTGCGCGGTGCCAAGACTGAGCCAGGCCAAGGCCAGTTTCGGATCGAGGCCCACCACGAGTTCGAAGCGCGGCAGCGCTTCGCGGTGACGGCCCAACGCGGCGAGCGCATTACCGAGACCGAATAGCGCGGGTGGAAATTGCGGTTGCAGTGCCAGCACCGCTTCGAATGCCCCGAGCGCCTTTTCGTGCTGGCCGGTTGCGTCCAGCGTGTTGGCGAGATTGAAGTGCGCCGCGACAAAGCGCGGTTGTGCGGCGAGCGCCGCACTAAACTGCGCGATTGCCTCGTCGGCCTTGCCGAGCGCATTGAGCGCCATGCCGAGGTTGTTGTGCGCGCCCGCATGTCCCGGCTGCAGTTCGAGTGCTTGCTGAAACGACGCGATGGCTTCTTCATGGCGGCCGAGCGCGTGCAGCGCGTTGCCGAGGTTGTTGTGCGTCGACGCGTTATCGGGTTGCAGGCGCAACGACTTCTGGAACGCGTCGGCCGCATCTTCGTGGCGGCCTGCCAACGCGTATGCGTTGCCCAGGTTGTAGTGCGCCAGCGGAAACGCCGGCGCGAGCGTCAGCGCATTGCGAAAGCGCTCGATTGCTCCGTCGAGCTGACCCAGCGCCTTGAGCGCGTTGCCGAGATTCAACTGCAGCGCGGCATCCTGCGGGCGCAGGTCGGCCGCGCGGCCGACGAGGTCGGCCGCTTCGGCATGCTGGCCGAGCTGATGACGCAGCACGCCCAGCAGGTGCAGCGCATCGACGTGCGCAGGATCGATATCCAGCGTCGCGCGATAGCCGCGCTCGGCGTCGTCGAGGCGGCCGTCACGATGCGCCGCGTAGGCGCTTTCAAACAGGGGTTCCATGACGGGAAGCACAGCTCTTGTAAGGCAAATGTCGCATTTTCCCACACTCGCTGCCCCATACCCACCGATTGACCTTTTGCCGCTTGATCCATAACATATGAACAACTATTCATATGTTTGAGAGAGATGTTGCCTTTGTCCACTGATACCGTTGACGCCACCGCTGTCAATGACGACCGCGTCGTGCCGCTAGCCGACCTGTTTCGCTTGCTGGGTGATCCAACCCGCCTGCGTATCGTGCTGGCCTGTGTCGACGAGCAGCGCCCGGTAGGCGAGATTGCCGAATCATTGGGCCTCTCGCCTTCGCTGGTGAGCCATCATCTGCGCCTGTTGCGCGCGGCGCGCATCGTGCGGGCCGCGCGCCAGGGCAAGCAGGTGTTCTACCTCGCGGCGGACCGGCACATCAGCGGCATGCTTGCCGGCATGCTGGAACATGTGGCCGAACCGCTCGCCGACTTTTCCCTGGACTCGTAATGAATAAAATCCCACGCCCTGACGAGGCTGCCGAGGAGCGCGAAGACGATCACGCGCCGGTCTGGCTCGACGGCGCGGATGCCGACGAAACGCGTGCCGGCGAGCCGGCTGCCGATGCCGTGCAACCGGCCGGCGCCGGACATGATCACGCGGATTGCGATGAGGCCGACCATCTTCACTCGGATGACGAGCACCCGGCGCATGATCATGGCGGGCATGCTCACGCCTCGCACGACCAAACGGCGCACGAGCACGACAAGGAGGCCGGTCATTCGCACACCCAGGGGCACGCCCATAGCCACGGTCATGCCCACGGCGGTCACCATCACCATCACGCGCCGGTCGCCGGTCATGGGCGCGCGTTCGCTATCGCGATCGTGCTGAATATCGCCATCGTGCTGATACAGGCCGTCTACGGCGTGATCGCTCATTCGACCGCGCTGCTTGCCGATGCCGGCCACAACCTGTCGGACGTGCTGGGTCTGTTGCTCGCCTGGGGCGCCACGTGGCTCACGGCACGCCGGCCGTCGGCACGCTACACGTTCGGCTACGGCAGCACGTCGATCCTCGCGTCGCTGGCGAACGCGGGGCTGCTGCTGTTTGCGTGCGGGGCGATCGTCGCCGAAGCGCTTGACCGTTTGCTGCACCCCGCGCCGGTCGCCGGCTTGACGGTGTTCGTGGTCGCTACCGTGGGCATGCTGGTCAACGGTTTCTCCGCGTGGCTGTTCATGCGCGGCCAGAAGGAGGACCTCAATATCCGCGGCGCCTTCCTGCATATGGCGGGCGATGCGTTGATTTCCGCCGCCGTGGCGATCAGCGGCCTTGTGATTCTCGCCACCAACTGGAGCTGGCTCGACCCGCTGATGAGTCTCGTGGTGGTCGCGGTGATCGTCTACGGTACATGGGGGCTGTTGCGCGATTCGGTCCGGCTCGCCCTGGATGCGGTTCCGCCGGGCGTCGACCTGCAGCGGATTCGCGACTATCTAGCGGGCCAGCCGGGCGTCACGGATGTCCACGATCTGCACGTGTGGGCGCTTTCCACCACCGGCAACGCGCTGAGCGCCCATCTCGTGATGCCGGACGGTCACCCGGGCGATGCGATCGTCGACGCCATCGTCCTGACCTTGCGCGAAAAATTTGCGATGCAGCACGCTACGCTGCAGGTCGACCTCGGCACCAGCGACCATCGTTGCGCCCTCGACCATCCGCACCGCGATTGACGCCGGATTGACGCACCGCACCTTCAGGTGGCGGGGCAGCGGCGTACACTAGCCGGATGTTGGTCTCAGGAGTTCCGCATGGCTGCCGCTTCCTACGATGCGTCGCCGGTGCTGATCGTCGGGGCGGGCCCAACCGGGCTTGCCGCCGCAATGAGTCTGGCGCGCGCGCATATTCCCGTGCGCCTGATCGACAAGGCGTTGCAGCCCGACCCGCATTCGCGGGCCATCGGCATCCAGGCGCGCACGCTTGAACTGTTCGAGCAGCATCGCCTCGTCGAGCCGTTTCTGGAATTGGGCCATCGGGCTCGCGCGGCCAATCTTTATTCGAACGGACAACGCCTCGCGCGTCTCGATTTCGATCCGCTGCAAACGCGTTATCCCTATCTGCTGTTTCTCGATCAGTCGATCACCGAGCGTCTGCTGACCGAGCAACTGGCCACACTCGGCGTGACAGTCGAGCGTGGCGTCGAACTGACTGAATTCGTGCAAGGCTCCGCTGGACTCAGCGCGTCGCTGCAGCGCGCGGACGGCCACGGCGAAACCCTCCATCCCTCGTACCTGATCGCGGCTGACGGCGCGCATAGTGCGATTCGCCACCGGCTCGGCATGAGCTTCGCAGGCAAGACCTTCGAGCAAACTTTTTTGCTGGCCGATCTGAATGCCGAGACCGAATGGCCCGACGACGAGTTTCATATCTTCGCCTCGGGCGAGGGGCTCGCGGCGCTGTTCCCGATGGGCGGTGAGCGCTACCGGCTGATCGCCGATCATTCCGCGCAGCCGGACCCGGTCGAAACGGGCGCGGCGCCGGCCGATTCTGATCCGGCGCGCAATGTGGACACGGCGGCAGCGTCTGCTAACGGAACGCCTTCACCATCAGGAGCCGCTGCGTCATCTGCGCTGCCGCCGTCGCTCGACGAGTGCTGCGCGATTGCCGGGCGGCGCATCCATCACCCGGTGAAATTTACGGAGCTCCGGTGGTCGGCGCATTTTCATCTGAATAGCCGGATGGTCGAACAGTTGCGGGCCGGGCGCGTGTTTCTTGCCGGCGACGCTGCGCATGTGCATAGTCCCGCCGGGGCTCAGGGCATGAACACGGGCATTCAGGAGGCATTCAATCTGGGCTGGAAACTGGCGCGCGTGATCAAGGGAGATGCGCCGGACCGGCTGCTCGACTCCTATCACCTGGAGCGGCATCCGATCGAGCGCGAGGTGTTGCGGCAGACGAGCTTCGTCACGCAGCTCGCCGAAGCCGATCATGGGCCGCTGAAGCTGCTGCGAGAGCGGGTGATGCCGGCGCTCGCCGCACTCGGCCCGCTGCGCGATGCCGCGCGCCTCTCGGTTAGCGAGCTGTCGATCCAGTACCGGCGCAGTCCGCTGACGCTCGAACGGATCCTCGATGGCGGCCCGCGGGCGGGGGAGCGCGCGCCGGATGCTCTGGTGCATGTGGTGGACGGGCCGCTTGGCCGCGCACCTGGCATCGGCTGCATTTTCGATCTGCACGACCCGGCGTTTTTCTCGCTCTTCCTGCTGGTTGCGCCGAATGGCACCGAAGACGCGCCGCTCGATACGTCCGCCGGCCGCATCGCCGCAGCGCACGCGGCGGACCTCGACCGGCTAGGCACAGCCGTCGAGCGCCTGTTGCACGGCGCCGTGCGGATCTGGCGCATCACGGACGTTGCAGGCGAGGGCGCGCCGCCGCTGTCAGAATCTTATGGGCGGACCCGGCCGGCGTTCTACCTGGTGCGCCCGGACGGCTACGTCAGCGTCCGCGGCCGGCCTGCATTCGATGCCAATGCTTTGCTGCGCCATTGCGAGGCGTGGTTTGTGGGGTAAGCGTCGGTAACAACGCAGGTGGTGCGTGCCGCTGCGTGGCGGTGCGGTATGCGATACTCTTGAGCCTTCGGATTAGCCTCAACTGCGCGGCATGCCGCGCCGGATCGACATGAACGTTCTACTCAAAGCCTGTGCCGTGGCGGTTGCGGCCGGCACGCTGTGCGCCACGGTTTCCATCGCTTTTGCGCAAAACTCGCCGGGGGTGCCGGGCGGCATTCTGACCGACGAATTCCATCTGCAGGAACACCCGCAATTGCCGTTTGCCGCCTCGGCGCCGTCGAACAAATACCAGTCCGACAAGAAGTCGGCGATGCGCCGCAAGGGCGACAACGGTGACCCGGACGGCTGCAATCTGCAGTGCCCGCAAAACTGATAGCCACGTGCGGCGCGACACATCGCGCCGACGATCGTGCGTGCGCGGGCAGTATCGCCGCGGTGCCGGGTGTCTATTTCGCCGCGAGCGGATCGAGACCGGTGCGGGCCACATCCGGCGCGGCCTCGGGTGACGCGAGGAAGTCAAGCAACTGCCTGGCTTCACGCGGATGCGCTGCGTTAACCGGGATTCCCGCCGCGTAACGGGTAACCGATTGCAGCGACTCGGGAATCTTGCCGACGAACTCGGTACCGGGCACCGGTAGCAGTTCGCTCACCTGCTGAAAACCCAGTTGATAGTCCCCTTTGGCCACGACGGAACCCACCGGAATCTTGGGGATCATGGTGGCCTTGGGCTTCATCTGAGCTTCGATGCCCATTTTCTCGAAGAGCTCGTTCTGGATATAGACGCCGCTGGCGCTGTCTGAATACGCCACTGACTTTGCCGCGAGCAAGGTCTTTCTGAACGCCTCGACGCTGCCGATGTCCGGCTTGGGTTCGCCCGTGCGCACCGCCATGCCGATGCGCGAGTCGGCCAGCTCGACCCGCGAGCCTGGCGCCACTTTGCCCTCGGCGATCAGCTTGTCGAGCGCGTAGCCCACCATGATCACCACATCCGCAGGCTCGTTACGCGCGAGGCGGTTGGGAATCGCCTCGGGCGAATTACCCATCGACGGCCCATAGGCGGTGTCGACCGTGTTTCCGGAACTCGCTTCGAACTTTGGCGTGAGCAACTTGTAGGCGGCTGTGAAACCGCCCGAGATCATGACCTGAAGATCGACCGCGTGCGCGCTTTGCGCCAGTAACGAGCCGCAGATCAGTACTGCGGCAGACAGTTTCGGCAAGAGTGATTTCATGAAGGGTTCCGAGTGGAGATGTCGCCGGTGCTATCCGAATAGACTCCGCAGTTCGGCGCTCGCAGGTTGCAGGCGGCGCTTGGTGTTAGCACGGAAAACGGCCTGGTACCTGAGGCGGATGCGAGCATAAACGGCGGCAGAGAAGGTATTCCGTTTGACGAGACTCGATCTTCGACGAAGTCGGGCGGTTTGTGAACCATGAACGTGGCGTCGTGAGCGATCCGGGGCGAGTCCGCGGACGCGGCAATCTACGTGAAAATGGATTGAGTGCCTGCGCGCGACTCGACTGGCAGTGCGTTTCTCTAATTGGTCGAGCCTGAACAATTCGTCTTGTGTGCAGCCGACGTTACGCCATCATATCGGCGGGAATGCTGGGGTTGAGCAAAGCAGCAACAACGAACGCATAAAGAAGCCGTAGCTTCCTGAGGATCATTCGCAGGTTGTGGTCAACATGTCAGGCTCGATGGGGCGATTGGTGGTTCCGTTTGCAGGTAAAGCAGACCCGCAATCAGGCGCGGCGATGTAGCCGGGCACCCCTTGCTGGACACGAAACTCTCGCTTATCGACGCGCCCAGCCGTTCCCAGTTGATCAGGTCAGCATGGCGCACCAGCGGATGCTTCAGGTTGATTTGCTCACGCAGCGGTTACTGGAAGAAATCCCCCTCCGTCACAGGCGTCTTAAGTGCTGCTGGAACATCGTAGACGATAGAAGCAAAAAACCCCGAGAGCCTGATGCTGTCGGGGTTTCTCGTAAGACATTCCTGCTGTGTGCAACGTGTTCTGGTGGAGGCGGCGGGAATCGAACCCGCGTCCAGAAGCACTCTACGACCAGTTCTACATACTTAGTTCTGTCATTTGATTTAACCGCCACGACGCGGACGAACACGCTGCATGACGGCGATTCACTAGATTTTCGACCCGGACGTCGTGACACCGCCAAGGCTTAACTGACGTATATGACCTCTGTCGGTATTGCTACCGGTCTTGCGACACTAGCCCGTCAGTGAACTAGGCAGAGGACGGCGGCCCTTAGGCTGCCAGTGCGAACGTATCGTCGTTTGCAGTTACGTTTTTCCCATTGATTAACGAGGTGACGGGTCCTCGGTATGCCCTAGCCGCTTCGCAACCCCTGTCGAAACCAGGTCGCCCCCGCGGTTTGTTGCCCCCAATTTCGGGGCCAACCTAAATTTTACAGTAGATTGACAGTGCTCGCCTAGCTGATGTCGCGGAGCAGCTTCTGTAGCTCGGCCGGCGATTGCACCACATGCTGCGCGTGCCAGCGGGCCGGCGGAATGTCGTTGCCGCAATAGCCGTAGGCGGCGGCCACCGTCACCATCCCGGCGGCGAAGCCCGCCTGGATGTCGCGCAAGTCGTCACCCACATAGACAATCCGCTCCGGCGCCAGATCGAGCTCGCGAGCCGCATGCAGCAACGGCGCCGGATGGGGTTTCGAGTGCGGTGTGGTGTCGCCGCTGACCACACAGCCCGCCCGCAGATCGAGACCGAGCAGCGCAACCAGCGGATCGGTCAGACGCGCGGCCTTGTTCGTGACGATGCCCCAGCGCACGCTGCGTGCATCGAGCTCATCGAGCAACGCGTCTATGCCGGGAAAGAGCGTCGTTTCGATGCACAGATCGGCTTCGTAATTGGCAAGAAACTCCGCGCGCATCGCAGTGAATTCGTGGTGCTCAGGTCCGATGCCGAAGGCGCCGCCAATCAGTCCGCGGGCGCCGGCCGATGCCAGCGGCCGCAGGTCGTCGAGCGGCACCATCTCGAGCCCGCGCTCATGACGCATCTTGTTGACGGCGGCGGCCAGATCGGGGGCCGTGTCGGCGAGGGTGCCGTCGAGGTCGAACAGGACCGCCTGACACAGGCCGATCGAGGCGTCTTCGTCTTCGCGCTGAGGCAGGGGAGTAGGGTCGCTCATGTATACAGGTAAGGGTGGGGGCCGGCGCGCGTCAGACGTCGCGGCGGCAGGCGAGCATGTAGTTGATGCTCGTGTCGTCCGACAGCGCGAAGTGCTTGCTGAGCGGGTGATAGACGATGCCCTTGATGTCCGCGGTGCGTAGCTCGGCGGCGCGCACGAAGGCTGCCAGTTCCGAGGGGCGGATAAAGCGTGCGTAATCGTGGGTGCCCTTGGGCAGCATCCGCGCGATGTATTCGGCGCCGATTACCGCGAACAGATACGATTTCACGTTGCGGTTGAGCGTGGAGAAGAACACCCAGCCGCCCGGTTTGACCAGGGTCTTGCAGGCTGCCACGATGGCGGCCGGTTCGGGTACGTGTTCGAGCATTTCCATGCAGGTCACGACGTCGTAGGTGCCGGGTTCGCGGGCCGCGAGAGCCTCCGCAGCGATTTCTTCGTAATCTACGGTTACACCACTTTCAAGGCTGTGAAGATCTGCGACCCCCAATGCCTGATGCGAGAGGTCGATTCCCTTCACATCGGCGCCTAATCCGGCCATCGACTCAGACAAAATGCCACCGCCGCAGCCGATATCGAGCACTCGCTTGCCGGCAAGATGCGCGTGAGCGTCGATCCAGCTCAACCGGACCGGATTCAGTTCGTGCAGCGGTTTGAATTCGGCGTTCGGGTCCCACCAGCGATGCGCGAGATCGCTGAATTTCTGCAGTTCGTGGGGATCGGCATTGGTCATGGCGGATGCGGCCTTGAGGAGAGCGGGTGAGCGGATGCGAGGATAAACCCTGAGTATATAGGCCGACAGACAGAGCGGCAAAATGCCACGGCCTTTGCGGCTTGCAGGCAGCGTGTCTGATGCCGGGCTGCGACGGCGCGCATGCCGGCCGGGCGTACGAAAAACCCGTGGGACATAAAAAAAGCCCCGCCGAAGCGGGGCTTTGATACTGCGGTAATTTGGAGCTTACTGCTTCGAAGTACCGACAACTTCGACTTCCACGCGACGATCCGGTGCGAGGCAGGCGATCAGTTGCTTGCGGTTCTTCTGGTTGCAACCGGTCGTGACCGGGTTGCGCTTGCCCTTGCCTTCCGTGTAGATACGGTTGGCTTCGATGCCCTTGCTGACCAGGTATGCCTTGACAGCTTGTGCACGACGCAGCGACAGACGGTCGTTGTACTTGTCCGAACCGATGCGGTCCGTGTAACCCGTAGCAACCACGACTTCCAGGTTCAGCGCGCCGATCTTCGATGCCAGATCGTCCAGCTTTTCTTTGCCGCCCGGCTTCAGGATGGCCTTGTCGAAGTCGAACAGAGCGTCAGCTTGATACGTAATCTTCTGGCTCGAGATAACCGGAGCCGGTGCCGGCGGTGCCGGCGGAGTCGGTGCCTGTGCAACCAGTGCACCATCGCACTTTGCGTTAGCGGTTGCCGGCGTCCAGAATGCATCTCGCCAGCAGAGTTCGTTCGTGCCGTTCATCCACACGTACTCGCCCGTACCGTTCACCCAGTTGTCGTTCGTAGCTTGTCGCGACGCCGGCACTGACTGTGCCGAAGCGGATGCAGCCATAACTGCGGTAGCTGCAATGAACGCGAGCTTTGAAAGTTTATTCATATTTCTCCTCTCGAAATTGAGATTACCGCAGGTTTACTGCGAGCCTGTTGACGAAGACAAGTCATACATTGCTCGAAGTATAACATTGGTGCGGAACAAAAGACGCGCTGTGTAGACTTCGAGCAGTGTCTAACTCTTTGTGCGTTGGCATTTTGCCATATCGTTCCCTTCCCACGAAAAAAAATTCCGCCCCCCTTCCATACCCCTGTCCGATTGTGGTGCATCCGCAACAAAAGCCTTGGAGCGGCGGTTTGCCCCGCCAGTTGCGGCTGCGGGCCGATCTGGAGTCAGCACGAATCGGGCCCGCTGCTGCTTGTCCCAGAAGCGTCTCCAGAGCCGCTCGCGTGCTTCCCACTAATAGGTATACGTACCCCAGCGGGGATGGATGCCTCGCGTGTTAGAATCGCGTGATGCGTTGCGCCTGCAGCGCTTACGCGGAGGCGGTGTTCCGCCATCGTCTTCGCACGTAAAAGATACGGATAATGGATCAATTCGCCAAAGAGACTCTGCCAATCTCCCTAGAGGAGGAAATGCGCCGTTCGTATCTCGATTACGCGATGAGCGTGATCGTGGGGCGTGCGCTTCCCGATGTCCGCGATGGCCTGAAGCCGGTTCACCGGCGCGTGCTGTACGCGATGCACGAGCTGAACAACGACTGGAACCGAGCATACAAGAAGTCGGCGCGTATCGTCGGCGACGTGATCGGTAAGTATCACCCGCACGGCGATACGGCTGTCTACGACACGATTGTCCGGATGGCGCAAAACTTCTCGTTGCGCTATATGCTGGTCGACGGTCAAGGCAATTTCGGTTCGGTCGACGGCGACAACGCCGCGGCGATGCGGTACACCGAAATCCGCATGTCCAAGATCGGCCATGAGTTGCTCGCCGACATCGACAAGGAAACGGTCGACTTCACGCCGAACTACGACGGCAGCGAAAACGAGCCGGCCATTCTGCCGGCGCGCATTCCCAATCTGCTGATCAATGGCTCGTCCGGGATCGCGGTGGGGATGGCAACGAATATCCCGCCGCACAACCTGAACGAGATCGTCGACGCCTGCCAGCATCTGCTGAAGAACCCGGAAGCGACGGTCGACGAACTGATCGAAATCGTTCCGGCGCCGGATTTCCCGACGGCCGGCATCATCTATGGCGTGGCCGGCGTGCGCGACGGCTATCACACCGGCCGAGGCCGCGTGGTGATGCGCGCGCTCACGCACTTCGAGGAAATCGACCGCGGCCAGCGCATGGCGATCATCGTCGACGAGCTGCCGTATCAGGTAAACAAGCGTTCGCTGCTCGAGCGGATCGCCGAACTCGTCAATGAGAAGAAGCTGGAAGGCATTTCCGATATCCGCGACGAGTCCGACAAGAGCGGCATGCGCGTGGTGATCGAGCTCAAGCGCGGCGAAGTGCCCGAGGTCATCCTCAACAATCTGTATAAGGCGACCCAGCTTCAGGATACGTTCGGCATGAACATGGTCGCGCTGGTCGACGGCCAGCCGAAGCTGCTGAACCTGAAGGAAATGTTGAGCTGCTTCCTGTCGCATCGCCGGGAAGTGCTGACGCGGCGCACTGTATACGAACTGCGCAAGGCGCGCGAACGCGGGCACGTGCTGGAAGGCCTGGCCGTTGCGCTGGCGAACATCGACGAATTCATCGCAATCATCAAGGCAGCGCCGACGCCGCCTATTGCGAAGCAGGAATTGATGGCGCGCTCGTGGGATTCGTCGCTGGTGCGCGAAATGTTGTCGCGCGCCGAGACGGAAAACGCCGCTGTCGGCGGTCGGGAAGCGTATCGCCCGGAAGGCCTGAACCCGGCGTTCGGCATGCAGTCCGATGGCCTCTACCATCTGTCCGACACTCAGGCTCAGGAAATCTTGCAGATGCGTCTGCAACGCCTGACGGGGCTGGAGCAGGACAAGATCATCGGCGAGTACCGCGAAGTGATGGCGCAAATCGCCGACCTGCTCGACATCCTGGCGCGCCCGGAACGCATTACGGCGATCATCGTCGACGAACTCACCTCGATCAAGGCCGAATTTGGCGATGCTCGCCGCTCGAAGATCGAGCTGAACGCCACCGAGCTGAACACCGAAGACCTGATCACGCCGCAGGACATGGTGGTCACCATGTCGCATGCGGGTTATGTGAAATCGCAGCCGTTGTCCGAATATCGCGCCCAGAAGCGCGGAGGTCGCGGCAAACAGGCGACTTCCATGAAGGAAGACGACTGGATCGACACGCTCTTCATCGCCAATACGCACGACCACATCCTGTGCTTCTCGAACCGCGGCCGCGTCTACTGGGTCAAGGTCTATGAAGTGCCGCAGGGCTCGCGCAACTCGCGCGGCCGCCCGATCGTGAACATGTTCCCGCTGCAGGACGGCGAGAAGATCACGGTGGTGCTGCCGGTCAAGGAATTCTCGGCCGACAAGTACGTGTTCATGGCCACCGCGTTAGGAACGGTAAAAAAGACGCCGCTGGAAGCCTTTAGCCGGCCGCTGCGCAAGGGTATTATTGCGGTCGGTCTGGATGATGGTGATTACCTGATCGGCGCGGCGATCACCGACGGCCAGCACGACGTCATGTTGTTCTCGGATTCGGGCAAGGCGGTGCGCTTCGACGAGAACGACGTGCGTCCGATGGGCCGGGAAGCGCGCGGTGTCCGCGGCATGCAGCTCGAAGACGGGCAGCAGGTGATTGCGCTGCTGGTTGCGGGCGACGAGCAGCAGTCAGTGCTCACTGCCACGGAAAACGGTTTCGGCAAACGCACGCCGATCGCCGAATACACGCGCCACGGGCGTGGCACGAAGGGAATGATCGCGATCCAGACGTCGGAGCGCAACGGCCGTGTCGTTGCCGCAACGCTGGTGGATCAGGAAGCCCAGATCATGCTGATTACCAATACGGGCGTGCTGATCCGCACGCGTGTGTCGGAAATTCGTGAAATGGGCCGCGCGACCCAAGGTGTTACACTCATCAGCCTTGATGAAGGGACGAAGCTGTCGGGTCTGCAGCAGGTTGCTGAGGCCGAAGCCGATGTGGATGGCGACGCCGAAGGTTCCGCTGAAGGTGACGAAAGCGGTGAAGAAGGCGGAGCCGCCTGATTCGCGTCGGCAAGTCTCATATATTAGGTGAATGCTGCGTGGACGCAGACAAGCGTATCGGGCCGATACGCAGTCCGCGCGGCAAGCAGTTCGACTAATTTCTCTTAGGGAGTAATGATGCAAAAACGATTCAAACAGTTGATGTTGCTGGCTGCTTTCGTGCCGACTTTCGCGATGGCGCAAGCACTTCAGAATCAAACGGCTGCTCCTGCTGACAGCACTGCTGCTGCAGCGCCGGTCGATCCGGCCAAGCAGGCTGCCATCAAGGATCTGCTGGACGCGATCGACGCGCAAAAGCTCGTCGGCGCAATTGGTAACAGCGCGCAAATGCAAGCCAAGCAACTGGTCCCGGCTATCCTGTCGGACGCTTTGAGCGAAAACAAGACGATGACGGACAAGCAGAAGCAAGCTTCCGTTCCGACGCTGCAGAAGAACGCTGTGCCGAAGCTGGTTGACTCGGCAGGCCAGGTCTTCGCAACGGACGGCTTCCGTCAAGATGCGATGCAAGCACAGTACGACGCCTACGCGAAGTACTACACGACGTCGGAAATCAAGGATCTGACGGCGTTCTACAAGAGCCCGACGGGCCGCAAGTTCATCCAGGTTCAAGACCAGGTTGGCCGCGACGTCGTGAACGGTCTGATGCAGAAGTACATGCCGCAATCGATCAAGGCAACGCGCGCTCAGGCTGACCAGGAAGTCGCTTCGGTCAAGCCGGCCAAGTAAGCACGTCGTGGCTGTCACCGCCGGTGCCCGCGGCACCGGTATTCGCCTGGCTGGATTCGCTTAGCTTGATCTGGTTAGTAACCGGTCAGCCTTAAGCCCCTCGCGGCGCTGGGGTTTGGCGGGTTACCGGCGTCAATGCGATAATGGCTGTTTGCGCACACGCGCAGACGGCCATTTTCTTTTCAGGCGCGAATTCGCATGGCTTATTGGCCAAGCGCCTGCTTCAGGGACTTCACAATGCGCGTCTTTAATTTCTCGGCCGGACCTGCGGCCATGCCCGAAGAAGTGCTGCGCCTCGCAGCCGACGAGATGCTCAACTGGCACGGCAGCGGCATGAGCGTGATGGAAATGAGCCATCGCGGTAAAGAATTCATGTCGATCCACGAGGAAGCGCTGACCGATCTGCGCGAGCTGCTCCAGGTGCCCGCCAGCCACCGTATCCTGTTCCTGCAGGGCGGCGGTCTCGGTGAAAACGCCATTGTGCCGATGAACCTGTTCGGTTCGAAGCCGCGTGCCGACTTCGTGGTGACGGGGTCGTGGTCGCAAAAGTCGTTCAAGGAAGCACACAAGTACGGTACCGTCCATCTCGCCGCCACCGGCGAGACCGCAGACGGTTTTACCCGCGCCCCCGCGCGTGCGGAATGGCAATTGTCTGACGATCCGGCCTACGTGCATCTGTGCACGAACGAGACGATTCACGGCGTCGAAACCTTCGAAATCCCCGATCTTGGCGACATCCCGCTGGTCGCGGATGCGTCATCGCATATCCTCTCGCGTCCCATGGACATCGCCAAATATGGCGTACTGTACGGTGGAGCGCAGAAGAATATCGGCATGGCCGGTGTCACCGTGGTGATCGTGCGCGAAGACATGCTGGATCGTGCGATGACTATTTGCCCGTCGGCGTTCGAATGGAAAACGGTCGCCGAGAACAATTCCATGTACAACACGCCGCCCACATATGCGATCTATATTGCCGGGCTGGTGTTCAAGTGGCTGAAAAAGCAGGGCGGCCTCGCCGTCATGGAAGCGCGCAACATCGAGAAGTCGAAGCTTCTCTATGACGCGATTGATGCAAGCAGTTTCTACCTGAACAAGATTGAACGCGCTTCGCGCTCGCGGATGAACGTACCGTTCTTTCTCGCGGACGAAACGCGCAACGAAGATTTCCTGGCCGGCGCGAAAGCGCGCGGGCTGGTGCAGCTGAAGGGCCACAAGTCCATCGGCGGCATGCGGGCGTCGATTTACAACGCGGTGCCGCTCGAAGGCGTTAAAGCGCTAGTCGAGTACATGAAGGAATTCGAACAGCGCAGCGCTTAAGCCTGGCTTCAGGTGCGCGCATCCCTTCACGCAGTTTCCCGGCAGAGCCGTTTTACGCATGGACGACGAACTTAATACCCGACTAAAACCGCTGCGCGAACGCATTGACGCGATCGACGCGCAGTTGATCGCGCTGCTCAACCAGCGGGCCGCGATCGCGCTCGAAGTCGGCGAGGTCAAGAAGCATTTCAACGCGCCGGTGTTCCGGCCGGAGCGCGAACAGCAGGTGATCGCGCGCTTGCAGGACATGAGCGAGGGGCCGCTCGCCAGCGATCACATCAGCGCGATCTGGCGCGAGATCATGGCGGCGAGCCGCGCGCTCGAGAAGACCATCAAGGCCGCGTATCTCGGGCCGGTGGGCACCTATAGCGAACAGGCGATGCACGAGTACTTCGGTCAGTCGATCGAAGGCTTGCCGTGCCCGTCGATCGACGAAGTGTTCCGTTCGGTCGAAGCCGGCGCCGCCGAATTTGGCGTCGTGCCGGTGGAGAATTCGACCGAAGGCGCGGTGTCGCGCACGCTCGATCTGCTGCTGCAAACGCAACTGCTGATCGGCGGCGAACTCGCTTTGCCGATCCATCACAATCTTTTGACCTTGAGCGGCGGCCTGGCCGGTGTGACACGTGTGTGCGCGCATCCGCAGGCGCTTGCGCAATGCCAGGGCTGGCTCGCGTCGAACGCGCCGCATCTGGAGCGCCAGGCGGTGTCGAGCAACGCCGAAGGGGCGCGGCTTGCCGCCAGCGATCCTACGGTGGCGGCGATTGCCGGCGACCGCGCGGCGGCGCACTACGGCCTGCAGGTCGCGCACGCGCTGATCCAGGACGATCCGCACAACCGCACGCGCTTCGTGATGATCGGCAAGGAGCCGGCCAGCGTCAGCGGTCACGATCAGACCTCGCTGATCGTGTCGGTGGCCAACCAGCCGGGCGCAGTGTTCAAGCTGCTCGAACCGCTGGCGCGCCACAGCGTGTCGATGACGCGCTTCGAGTCGCGGCCGGCGCGCGTCGGTACGTGGGAGTACTACTTCTATATTGACGTCGAAGGCCATCGGGACGATGCCCCGGTCGCGGCGGCGCTGGCCGAGCTCGGCGCAAAGGCCGAGTTCATGAAGATTCTGGGCTCGTACCCGCGGGCCCGCTGATACACAGGCCTCGTCCTTTGCCGAACCTCATCCATTACTTCAATTAGTCGATCCGGAGATATTCATGACAACGCCTTTCGGTCCTTCCTATGTGCGCGCGATTGCGCCTTATGTCGCCGGCAAGCCGATTTCGGAAGTGGCCCGCGAATTTGGCCTCGACGAGGCGAACATCGTGAAGCTCGCGTCGAACGAGAATCCGCTGGGTATGCCGGAGTCGGCGCAGCGCGCCATGGCGCAGGCCGCAAGCGAGCTGGGCCGCTATCCGGACGCGAACGCGTTTGAATTGAAGGCAGCGTTGAGCAGCCGCTATGACGTCCCGGCTGACTGGATCACGCTTGGCAACGGCAGCAACGACATCCTCGAAATCGCCGCGCACGCGCTGGTGGAGAAGGGCCAGTCGATCGTCTATGCGCAATACTCGTTCGCGGTGTACGCGCTCGCCACCCAAGGCCTGGGAGCGTGCGCCATCGTGGTGCCGGCGGTCAGGCACGGCCACGACCTCGACGCGATGCTGGCCGCGATCTCCGACGACACGCGCCTCATTTTCGTCGCCAACCCGAACAATCCGACCGGCACGTTCATCGAAGGCCCGGCGCTCGAAGCGTTTCTCGACAAGGTGCCGAGCCATGTCGTGGTGGTGCTCGACGAGGCGTACACCGAATATCTGGCGCCGGAAAAGCGCTACGACTCGATCGCATGGGTGCGCCGTTACCCGAACCTGCTGGTCTCGCGCACGTTCTCGAAGGCGTACGGCCTGGCCGGACTGCGAGTTGGCTTTGCGATTGCACAACCGGCACTGACCGATCTTCTGAACCGTCTGCGCCAGCCGTTCAACGTGAACACGCTGGCTCAGGCTGCGGCAATCGCAGCCCTGAACGACGCGGCGTTCCTGGAAAAGAGTGCGGCGCTGAACGCGCAAGGCTATGGCCGTCTGACTGAAGCGTTCGACAAGCTCGGTCTCGAGTATGTGCCGTCGTTCGGCAACTTCGTTCTGGTGCGCGTTGGCAACGACGACGATGCCGGCAACCGCGTCAATCTGGCATTGCTGAAGCAGGGTGTGATCGTGCGCCCGGTCGGCAACTACGGTTTGCCGCAATGGCTGCGCGTCACGATCGGCCTGCCGGAAGAAAACGAAGCATTCCTCGCCGCGCTCGAAAAGACGCTCGCGCCAGCCTGATCGGGCGCGCCGGGCGCTCGAACCGAGCGTCAGATTTTGATCCACGCGCCCGCGCATTACGCGATGGCGCGCTTCTCTCTATGACCGACGTGGCCGGGTTTTCTTTTAACAAGCTGGTGATTTTCGGTGTCGGCCTGATCGGCGGCTCGCTCGCACGCGCGCTGCGCGAGCGCGGTACAGCGGCTGGGGCGTGTACGGTGATCGGGGTAGGCCGTTCGCCGGCCTCGACTGCACGCGCGCTCGAACTTGGCGTGATCGACGCGAGCGCCGCGCTCGCCGACGACGAAGCGCTGCGGGCCGCGTTGTCCGGTGCGGATTTTGTGCTGCTGGCCGCGCCGGTGGCGCAGACCCAGCCGCTGCTAGAGCGGATCGCGCCGTTTCTCGATCCGGGCACCATCGTCACCGACGCCGGCAGCACCAAATCCGACGTTGTCGCTGCGGCACGGGCCGCGCTGGGCGAGCGGGTAGGCCAGTTCGTACCTGGTCATCCGATCGCCGGGCGTGAGTCGAGCGGGGTGGATGCCGCCTTGCCCGATTTGTATGTGGGCCGCAACGTGGTTCTCTGTGCCTTACCCGACAATCCCCCGGCGGCGGTGGAGCGGGTCGCCGCGCTGTGGCGCGCCACCGGCGCGGCGGTGCATCAGATGAGCGCCGAGCAGCACGACCGCGTCTTTGCGTCGGTGAGTCATTTGCCGCATCTGCTGTCATTTGCGCTGGTCGAGCAGATTCTCAATTCGCCCGACGCGGCACTGAAATTTTCCTTCGCCGCGGGCGGCTTCCGCGATTTCACGCGGATCGCCGCATCGAGCCCCGAAATGTGGCGCGATGTCTGCGTGGCGAACCGTGTGGCGCTGCTCGACGAACTGGATGCGTACACAGCCGTGCTGGCGCGCCTGCGCGCCGCCATCGAGGCAGCGGACGGCGCCGCGCTCGAGGCTGTCTTCGCCCGCTCGCGCGTGGCGCGTACCGAATGGCAGGAACAGCGCGCGACGCTTGCCGCTGCGCCTGACTCCGCGAAATAACCGGAACTGGACTCAACCATGGAATACCTCGATCTCGGACCGTTTTCCCGTGCGTCCGGCACGATTCGCTTGCCTGGCTCGAAGAGCATTTCGAACCGCGTGCTGCTGCTCGCAGCGCTCGCCGAGGGCGAAACCACGATTACCAACCTGCTCGATTCCGACGACACGCGCGTGATGCTCGATGCGCTCGAAAAGCTCGGCGTGAAACTCAAGCGCGAGGGCGACGAGTGCGTGGTGACCGGTACACGCGGCGCGTTCACCGCCAAGGCCGCGGACCTCTTTCTCGGCAACGCCGGCACGGCCGTGCGTCCGCTGACGGCGGCACTGGCGGTCAACGGCGGCAACTATCGCGTGCATGGCGTGCCGCGCATGCACGAGCGGCCGATTGGCGACCTTGTCGACGGTTTGCGTCAGATCGGCGCGCGGATCGACTACGAAGAGAACGAAGGCTATCCGCCGCTGCGCATTCGTGCAGGCCAGATCGCCGCCGAGGCGCCGATCCGCGTGAAAGGCGACGTTTCAAGCCAGTTTCTGACCGCGCTGCTGATGACGCTGCCGTTGCTGCGCACCGAGGCCGGTGTGACGGTGGTGCAGGTGGACGGTGAACTGATCTCCAAGCCTTATATCGAGATTACGATCAAATTGATGGCGCGCTTCGGCATCGAGGTCGAGCGCCACGGCTGGCACCAGTTCACCGTGCCGTCCGGCCAGCGTTACCAGTCGCCGGGCAAGATCATGGTGGAGGGCGATGCGTCGTCCGCCTCGTATTTCCTTGCCGCGGGCGCTCTTGGCGGCGGTCCGCTGCGTGTGGAAGGCGTCGGGCGAGCCAGTATTCAGGGCGACGTCGGCTTTGCCGACGCGCTGATCCGCATGGGCGCGAACGTGACGATGGGCGACGACTGGATCGAGGTGCGCGGCGTTGGCCACGATCACGGCAAGCTGGAACCGATCGACATGGATTGCAACCTGATCCCGGACGCGGCGATGACGATCGCGGTGGCCGCGCTGTTCGCCGACGGCACGACCACGCTGCGCAACATCGCAAGCTGGCGCGTCAAGGAAACCGACCGGCTGGCGGCGATGGCGACCGAACTGCGCAAGGTCGGCGCGAAGGTGGTGGAGGGCGAGGACTATATCGCCGTGACGCCGCCTGAGAGTCTGACGCCGAACGCCGCCATCGACACCTACGACGACCACCGCATGGCGATGTGTTTCTCGCTCGTGAGCCTTGGCGGCGTGCCGGTGCGGATCAACGACCCGAAGTGCGTCGGCAAGACTTTCCCTGACTATTTCGAGCGCTTTATTGCGCTGGCCCAACCTTGATTCGACCGAATCGACCCGACGTGCGACTTTTTCGATGAAACCGACCCGTCCCTTTCACCAGACGCCCGTCATTACGATCGACGGCCCGACTGCCTCCGGCAAAGGCACCGTGGCCGCACTGGTTGCCGCCAATCTCGGCTTCCACCTGCTGGACAGCGGCGCCCTGTACCGGCTCGCCGCGCTGGCGAGCATCCGCTACAGCATTGCGCCGGACGATGCCGACGCCCTTGCCAAACTGATTGACGATCTCCATATCACGTTTCGCGAGGGGCTCGCGCAACTCGACGGCGTCGACGTGTCGAGCGAGATCCGGGCCGAGGAAATCGGCAAGCGGGCTTCGGCGATCGCTGTCCACGCACCCGTGCGAGCTGCGCTGGTGGCCCGTCAGCGGGCGTTCCGCAAGGAGCCGGGACTGGTCGCGGACGGCCGCGACATGGGCACGGTGATCTTCCAGGACGCCGCGCTCAAGGTGTTTCTGACCGCCAGTGCCGAGGCACGTGCCGCCCGGCGGTATAAGCAATTGATCCAAAAAGGTTTTTCTGCTAATATAGATGACTTGCTCCGGGATTTGCGTGAACGCGACGAGCGCGACAGTCAGCGCAAAGCCGCACCGCTCAAGCCTGCGGCGGATGCGAAGCTGCTCGATACCTCGGCATTGTCGATCGACCAGGCGGTCGATCAGGTCGTGCAGTGGTACCAGGCGCTTCTGCCTGCCGTGTGAAATGCGTCGCTAAAAGCGGCGTGAAAACACGGACAGGAAATTCGTTGTAAAAGCAGTATGTTGTTGTGTAGGTGCTTCGCGCAGGTGCGTGGAGCGTGTTTTAACCCCTTAACCCCGCGTGGCATTCGCACATAGCCGTCATTGCTGACCATCCGGCCAGCCGGGCACCGCGAAAACCATGCAAATTTTGATTTTTATGTCCGACCTGCAAACCTCTACCCCGAATACCGAATCTTTTGCGGCTCTGTTCGAAGAGTCGCTGACCAAGCAAGACATGCGTGCCGGCGAAGTGATCTCCGCCGAAGTCGTGCGTGTTGACCACAACTTCGTGGTCGTCAACGCTGGTCTCAAGTCCGAAGCCTACATCCCGCTCGAAGAGTTCCTGAACGACGCGGGCGAGGTAGAAGTGCAGGCGGGCGACTTCGTTTCCGTCGCGATCGACGCGCTCGAAAACGGCTATGGCGACACCATCCTGTCGCGCGACAAGGCGAAGCGTCTGGCTTCGTGGCTGTCGCTGGAAAAAGCGCTCGACAATAACGAACTCGTGACCGGCACGATCACGGGCAAGGTCAAGGGCGGCATGACCGTGATGGTCAACGGCATCCGCGCGTTCCTGCCGGGTTCGCTGGTCGACACGCGTCCGGTCAAGGACACGACCCCGTACGAAGGCAAGACGCTGGAATTCCGCGTCATCAAGCTCGACCGCAAGCGTAACAACGTCGTGCTGTCGCGCCGTGCCGTGATCGAAGCGACCCAGGGCGAAGAGCGCGCAAAGCTGCTCGAAACGCTGAAGGAAGGCGCGATCGTGGAAGGCGTGGTGAAGAACATCACCGATTACGGCGCGTTCGTGGACCTCGGCGGTATCGACGGCCTGCTGCATATCACCGACATCGCATGGCGTCGTGTGCGTCACCCGAGCGAAGTGCTGTCGGTTGGCCAGGAAGTCACCGCGAAGATCCTCAAGTTCGATCAAGAGAAGAACCGCGTTTCGCTGGGCATCAAGCAACTGGGCGACGATCCGTGGGAAGGCATTTCCCGTCGCTACCCGTCGGGCACGCGCCTGTTCGGTAAGGTCACCAACATCACCGACTACGGCGCATTCGTCGAAGTGGAATCGGGCATCGAAGGCCTCGTCCACGTGTCGGAAATGGACTGGACGAACAAGAATGTTGCACCGTCGAAGGTTGTGCAACTGGGCGACGAAGTCGAAGTCATGGTTCTGGAAATCGACGAAGACCGCCGCCGTATCAGCCTCGGCATGAAGCAATGCAAGCCGAACCCGTGGGACGACTTCAGCCGCAACTTCAAGAAGGGCGATAAGCTGCAAGGCGCAATCAAGTCGATCACCGACTTCGGCGTCTTCATCGGTCTGCCGGGCGGCATCGACGGTCTGGTTCATCTGTCGGACCTGTCGTGGAGCGAAACGGGCGAAGAAGCGGTTCGCAAGTACAAGAAGGGCGACGAAGTGGAAGCGATCGTTCTCGGCATCGACGTCGAGAAGGAACGCATTTCGCTGGGTATCAAGCAGCTCGAAGGCGACCCGTTCAGCAACTTCGTTGCAATGAACGACAAGGGTTCGATCGTCGACGGCGTGGTCAAGACGGTGGACGCGAAGGGTGCAGTGGTTCAGTTGTCGGCGGAAGTCGAAGGCTACCTGCGCGCTTCGGAAATCGCCCAGGACCGCGTGGAAGATGCTCGCAACGTGCTGAAGGAAGGCGACAAGGTCAACGCGATGATCATCAACATCGATCGCAAGTCGCGTGGCATCAACCTGTCGATCAAGGCCAAGGATTCGGCTGAGCAACAGGAAGCGATCCGCGGCCTGGCTTCGTCGGACTCGAGCTCGGCTGCTACCGGCACGACGAACCTCGGCGCGCTGCTGAAGGCCAAGCTTGACGGCCAGAACCAGTAAGCCTTGAGTTTTCTTGAGAGGTCTGCTGCAGTATGACCAAATCGGAATTGGTCGCCCAGCTGGCTACGCGATTTCCGCAGCTTGTGCTTAAAGATGCGGATTTCGCGGTGAAGACGATGCTTGATGCGATGTCGGAGGCTCTGGCCAATGGTCATCGCATCGAAATTCGCGGCTTCGGCAGCTTCGGCCTCAATCGCCGTCCTTCCCGCGTCGGGCGTAATCCGAAGTCGGGCGAGAAGGTGCTGGTACCTGAGAAGTACGTACCGCACTTCAAGCCGGGCAAGGAATTGCGCGAGCGGGTAGACCGGCGTTCGGGCGAACCACTGAAGGCCGAAGAGCCGGATGACGACGACCTGTAAATGCTCCGCTGCGCGGTTGATAGCGTGGCATGGGTAGCGTCAGCGGCCAAAGCCAGACGGCAAAAGACCAGAAAAAGCGCCTTCGGGCGCTTTTTTTTCGCCCGCGCATTTGCTGCTGCGCAGCCATCGCACCTTTGAGCCACTTGGTAAACCACACGTAAGCGCAGGCGAATGGCTTGTTGCTGCCCACCGGCGGGGCCATCCATTACAATACGGGTCACTTCGGCGCGGGCGACACCGTGGCGCGACGCGCGTCATCAAGCCGGCGTCCTACCCGCAACTGCCGTTGAGAGACCTTATTCATGAAATTTATCGTCTGGTTGATCCGCGTTCTGGTGTTCGTGCTTCTGCTGGTGCTCGCGCTCTCCAACACGCAAACCGCTACGCTGAATTTCCTGGCAGGCTACGCCTGGTCTGCTCCGCTGATCCTGATCGGTCTTGCGTTCTTCGTGGTCGGCCTGCTGGCTGGGCTGGTATCGGCGGCGCCGGCGGTGTTCCGGTTGCGGCTCGAGAACGGGCGCCTCAAGCGTGAATTACGCGTGGCGCGCGAAACCCCGGCGGTGGTCGAAACGCCACCGCTGCCGCCGCTGATCTAGGTTTCCCCTGCCGCGTGCCCGAGGCGCGCGGCGTTCGTTTCTGCACTCCCGATCAATCGCATGGATCTAGACTTCTGGTGGCTGCTCGTCGTACCCGTCGCTTTCGCGTTCGGCTGGATGGCCGCGCGTTACGACCTCAAGACGCTGCTGTCCGAGAGCGCCAACCTGCCGCGTTCGTATTTCCGCGGCCTCAATTTTCTGCTTAACGAACAGCCGGACCAGGCGATCGATGCGTTCATCGAGGTCGTCAAGCTCGACCCGGAAACCATCGAGCTGCACTTCGCCCTCGGCAATCTGTTCCGGCGCCGCGGCGAGACCGACCGCGCGATCCGGGTTCACCAGAACCTGCTGAGCCGCGCCGATTTGCCCGTCACGGAGCGCGACCACGCGGCCTATGAGCTGGGTCAGGACTTTCTGAAGGCGGGTCTGCTAGACCGCGCCGAAGAAACGTTCCGCGCGCTCGAGAGCGGTGACTACGCGCTGGGCGCGCAGCGTGCACTGCTGACCATTTACGAAATCGAGAAGGACTGGAACAAGTCGATCGATACGGCGCGCCACCTTGAAACGATGGGCGCCGAATCGCTGGACAAGGAAATCGCCCAGTTCCACTGTGAACTGGCGCAGGAAGCGCTGCAGCAGAAGAAGCCGGACGAGGCCCGCCGCCAGTTGCATCTGGCGCTGAAGGCCAATCCGCATAGCGTGCGCGCCACCATTCTGTCCGGTGACGTAGAGATGGCCGGCGGTGCGCAGGCGGCGGCGATTGCACAATGGTTGCAGGTCGAGGAACAGAATTCCTCGTACTTGCCGCTGGTGGCGGAAAAGCTGATGAAGGCCTACGAGGCGCTCGGCAGGGCGGAGGACGGCGCGGATTTGCTGACCACCTGGGTAGACCGCTATCCTTCGAACGATCTGCTGGATGTCGCCTATCAGCACGTCGCGGCGTTGCGCGGCCAGGAGGCGGCACATGTGCTGGCGCGCTCGCAGATGCAGAAGTCGCCCAATCTTGCCGGCATGACTCGCCTGCTCGAAGCCCAGCAGGCCACCGCGGAGGAACCGCGGCGCAGTGAGCTCGAGCTGATGCGCACGCTGATCAAGCAGCGCACCAAAAATCTGCCACGGTATACGTGCCAGAATTGTGGTTTCCGGGCACGTCTTTTCTACTGGCAGTGTCCGGGTTGCAGTGGGTGGGAAACCTATGCCCCGCGCCGGGTCGAGCCGATCACGGCGTCGAGCTGAGCCGGAATCCATCACCGGAACCGATTACCGGAACGCGTATGAAAATCACCATTATCGGCACGGGCTATGTCGGCCTTGTCACTGGCGCGTGCCTGGCCGAAATCGGCCACGACGTTTTCTGCCTGGATGTCGATCCGCGCAAAATCGAAATCCTCAACAACGGCGGCGTCCCGATTCACGAGCCGGGCTTGCAGGAAATCATTGCGCGGACCCGGGCGGCGCGGCGCATCACGTTTTCGACGGATGTCGAGGCGAGCGTGGCGCATGGCGACGTGCAGTTCATCGCTGTCGGCACGCCGCCCGATGAAGACGGCTCGGCCGACCTTCAGTACGTGCTCGAAGCGGCGCGCAATATCGGCCGCACCATGAACGGCTTCAAGGTGATCGTCGACAAGTCCACGGTCCCCGTCGGCACGGCGCAGCGGGTGCGCGCGGTGGTCGAAGAGGAACTGGCGAAGCGCGGTCTGGCCGCCAGCGAACAGCATCGTTTCTCGGTCGTCTCGAATCCCGAGTTCCTGAAAGAGGGTGCGGCGGTCGACGACTTCATGCGCCCCGACCGGATTGTGCTCGGCCATGACGAGGACGAAGCCGGCCTGCGTGCGCGCGAATTGATGAAGCGCCTGTACGCGCCGTTTAACCGCAATCACGAACGCACGCTCTACATGGATGTGCGCTCGGCGGAATTCACGAAGTACGCGGCGAACGCGATGCTCGCCACGCGCATCTCCTTCATGAACGAGATGGCGAACCTGGCTGACCGCGTCGGCGCCGATATCGAAGCGGTGCGCCGCGGGATCGGTTCGGACCCGCGCATCGGCTATCACTTTCTGTATGCCGGCTGTGGCTACGGCGGTTCGTGCTTCCCGAAGGACGTGCAGGCGCTGGTGCGTACCGCCAGCGAAAGCGGCCACAACCTGCGCATCCTCGAAGCCGTCGAAGCGGTGAATCACGAGCAGAAGGAAGTGCTCGTGCGCAAGATCACCGGCACGCTCGGCGAGGATCTGAGCGGCCGCACCTTTGCCGTGTGGGGGCTGGCGTTCAAGCCGAACACCGACGACATGCGTGAAGCGCCGAGCCGGCGCATCATCGCGGAGCTTCTGGCGCGCGGCGCCAATGTGCAGGCGTACGATCCGGTCGCCGTCACCGAAGCGCGCCGTGTGTTTGCGCTCGATCTGCATGACGTGCCGCAGCAGATGGCGCGTCTGCACTTTGCCAGCACGCAGAACGAGACGCTCACCGGCGCGGATGCGCTCGTGATCGTCACCGAATGGAAGGAGTTCAAGAGCCCGGACTTCGTGCATCTGAAATCGGTGCTGAAGACGCCGCTTGTTTTCGACGGCCGCAACCTCTACGAACCGGAAGCGATGACCGAACTGGGCATCGATTACCACTCGATCGGACGTCCCTATGTCCAACCTTCCGAACTCCCAGCCGATGTCTGAGTCCATGACCGAAGCCGCCGTATCTGCGCCCGAGAGCGCGCCCGATGCTGCCGCCGTGCCGCGCGCACGGCTGGCCGGCGCCCGTGTGCTGGTGGTGGGCGACGTGATGCTCGACCGCTACTGGTTCGGTGACGTCAATCGTATTTCGCCGGAAGCGCCGGTGCCGGTCGTGCACGTGCAGAAGCAGGAAGATCGCCTGGGCGGCGCCGCGAACGTGGCGCGCAACGCGGTTGCGCTTGGCGCGCAAGCGGGGCTGCTATGCGTGGTCGGGCACGACGAGCCCGGCGAGCGCATCATCCAGTTGCTCGACGATAGCGGCGTGGTGCCGCATCTGGAGCGCGACCCGGCTCTGCTGACCACCATCAAGCTGCGCGTGCTGTCGCGCCAGCAGCAGTTGCTGCGGGTCGACTTCGAGAACACGCCTGCGCACGAGGTGCTGCTGGCGAGTCTCGCCCGCTTCGACGAACTGCTGCCCACGCACGACGTGATCCTGATGTCGGATTACGCCAAAGGCGGTCTGACCCACGTCACGAAGATGATCGCCAAGGCGCACGCAGCCGGCAAACCGGTACTGGTCGACCCGAAGGGCGACGATTGGGAACGCTACCGCGGCGCCACGCTGATCACGCCGAATCGCGCCGAGTTGCGCGAGGTGGTCGGGCAGTGGAAGTCGGAAGAAGACCTGATCGCCCGCGTGACGAAGCTGCGCGCCGAACTCGAATTCAAGGCGCTGCTGCTGACGCGCTCGGAAGAGGGTATGACGCTCTTCTCCGACGACGGCATCCTGCACGCCTCGGCCGTCGCACGCGAAGTGTATGATGTCTCGGGTGCGGGCGACACCGTGATCGCCACGCTGGCCGTGATGCTCGGCGCGGGCCTGTCGCTCGTCGACGCCGTGACCTTGGCGAACCGTGCCGCCGGCATCGTGGTCGGCAAGCTGGGTACCGCCACCGTCGATTACGACGAACTCTTTCTCTAATACCGCACGCCGCTTCGCGCCCGCTTGCGGCACGAAGCGGCTCGCGGCCAGTTGAAGCTCATTTCCGCAGGACGACCATGACTATCATCGTCACCGGCGCGGCCGGTTTTATCGGCAGCAATCTCGTGAAGGCGCTCAACGAGCGCGGTGAACAACGCATCGTTGCCGTCGACAATCTCACGCGCGCGGACAAGTTCAAGAACCTGGTCGATTGCGAGATCGACGATTACCTCGACAAGACCGAATTCGTCGAACGCTTTGCGCGTGGCGATTTCGGCAAGGTGCGCGCGGTGTTCCATGAAGGCGCCTGTTCTGACACGATGGAAACCGACGGCCGCTACATGATGGACAACAACTTCCGCTACAGCCGGGCGGTGCTCGACGCGTGTCTCGCGCAGGGTACGCAGTTCCTGTATGCGTCTTCGGCGGCCACGTATGGCGGTTCGAGCCGTTTCGTCGAAGAGCGCGAAGTGGAGCAGCCGCTCAACGTCTACGGCTATTCGAAGTTCCTGTTCGATCAGGTGATCCGCCGTGTGCTGCCCACCGCGAAAAGCCAGATCGCCGGTTTTCGCTACTTCAACGTCTATGGCCAGCGCGAGACGCACAAGGCGCGCATGGCGTCGGTGGCGTTCCACAATTTCAACCAGTTCCGCGCCGAGGGCAAGGTCAAGCTGTTCGGCGAATACAACGGCTACGCAGCCGGCGAGCAGACGCGCGATTTCGTCTCCGTCGAAGATGTGACGAGGGTCAACCTGCACTTCTTCGATCATCCGGAGAAATCGGGCATCTTCAATCTCGGCAGCGGCCGGGCGCAGCCGTTCAACGACATTGCGACGACCGTCGTCAACACGCTGCGCGCGCTGAATAACGAAGCGCCGCTCTCGCTCGCCGAGCAGGTGCAGCGCGGCTTGATCGAGTACATTCCGTTTCCCGACGCGCTGCGCGGCAAGTACCAGTGCTTCACGCAAGCCGATCTCACGAAGCTGCGCGCGGCGGGTTACGAAGCACCGTTCCTGAGCGTGCAGGAAGGTGTGGACCGCTACGTACGTTGGCTATTCGGCCAGCTATAAATCATTCGCAGACCTCTCTAAACTGGAATCTCCTGGCCGGTGATCGTCACCGGCCGGTTGTAAGAGGGAGATTCCATCATGTTGCGAAAAACCATGGTTACCGCGGCAATGCTCGCCGCATTCGGTCACGCCTACGCGGCGGTCGATGTCAACACGGCTAGCGAAGATGCGCTGCGCGGCATCAAGGGCATCGGTTCCGCCAAGGCCAAAGCCATTCTCGAAGAACGCGACGCGCACGGTCCGTTCAAGGATCCCACCGATCTCAGCAAACGCGTCAAGGGCATGGGCGGGCATACCGTCGAGCGCCTGCAGGCGGAGGGTCTCGCTATCGGTCCGGCTGGCGCTGCTGCTGGTGCACAGGCTGCGTCGCCTGCGCAGGGCAAGGCCGCGGCCGCTGCGGCAGATTCCGCCGCGGCTCCTGGCGGGCAGAAGGGTGGCGCCGCAGTGGTGGTGAAGAAATAGACGTATGTCATAGCCTCGTGCGAGCGGCCTATGGGTCAGATGCACGCTCGAGGCTATGCGGCGGCGGCGCGTGGCTGGGCCCGCGCCACCGTCTCGCAGGCTTTCTTTCTGGTTGGAGTCGACACCTGACACTCCTTCAGCCGTCACTCAGATGACTGGCTCCCGCGGTACTCAGCCGCGGGCTTTTTGCATGGGATGCCGCCTTATATCGCCACGTTATATCGCCATGCCGCGCGAGCGTTGCATCCATGCCGGCAACAGGGCCGCACGGCAGGCTGCTGCACGGTGGTTTAGAATCGTTGGATTGAAGACATCGCGCAGCGACAGCCCCACACCCCAATATGGCCTACAAAACGATTGAAGACACGATCGGCAATACGCCGCTCGTCCAGCTCGTCCGCCTGCCTGACGACGAGATCCGCAGCCGCAACAACGTGATCCTCGGCAAGCTCGAGGGCAATAACCCGGCGGGTTCGGTGAAGGACCGTCCGGCACTGTCGATGATCAAGAAGGCCGAACTGCGCGGCTGCATCAAACCGGGCGACACGCTGATCGAGGCGACCAGCGGCAACACCGGCATCGCACTGGCAATGGCCGCCGCCATTCGCGGTTACAAGATGGTGCTGATCATGCCGGAAGACCTGTCTGTCGAACGGCGTCAGAGCATGGCCGCGTACGGTGCGCAGATTCTGCTGACTCCGGTCACGGGCGGCATGGAATACGCACGCGATCTCGCTGAGCAGATGCAGCGCGAAGGCAAGGGCATCATCCTCGACCAGTTTGCGAACCCGGACAATCCGCTCGCGCACTACGAAACCACCGGCCCGGAAATCTGGCGCGAAACCGAAGGACGCATTACGCACTTCGTCTCGGCCATGGGCACCACCGGCACGATCATGGGCGTGTCGCAGTATCTGAAGGAACAGAATCAGGCTATCGAGATTATCGGTGCACAGCCGGAAGAAGGTTCGCGAATTCCGGGTATCCGCAAGTGGCCGGAAGCGTATCTGCCGAAGATTTTCGACCGCAGCCGTGTCGATCGGGTCGAGAACGTGAGCCAGGCAGCGTCGGAAGCGATGGCGCGCAAAATGGCGGCGGTCGAAGGGATCTTCTGCGGTATTTCCTCAGCGGGCGCATGCGAAGTGGCGCTGCGGGTTGCGCGGCAGGTCGAGAACGCGACCATCGTGTTCGTGGTGTGTGACCGCGGTGACCGGTATCTGTCGACGGGCGTGTTCCCGGCTTGATAGAGCGGCGGTGCGAGCACGCCTCGCGGCTTCGCCAAACGAAAAGCGCCGGCTAGTACCGGCGCTTTTTTTCGTTCAGGCAGTCCGAACGGATTGAACCGATCGCCGACCGGTTATTGCGTGTCCGGCGCGGGTGCGGGTCCTGGAGCCGGCATGCCCATCGGCGCGGGAACCGGGCTGGTCGCCGGGGCGGGCACGGCCATTGGCGCACGTGCGTTAGCCGGCGGCAGCGAAGCCGGCGGCATCGACGGGGGCGGTGCCGAAAGCGGCGCACCGTTGCTGTCCAGATCGCCGGACGCTACCAGTTGCGCCTTGATCTTCTCGCCAAGCTGATACACCGCCAGCGCGTAGAAGAAGCTGCGGTTATAGCGCGTCAGCACGTAGAAGTTCTTCAGCCCCAGCTTGTACTCGGTCGGCAGTCCCGGCGAGGGTAGATCGACGATCGTGACCGGGGTGCCGGCCTCGGCCGCCATATCGAGACCCGGTTGGCTCACCAGCAGCCCGGCGCGCAGCAGTTGCTCGAGTGGCCAGTGCGGTTCGGGCTGGCCGTCGGCGCCGGCTTGCGCGATACCCTGGCTGCCGGCGTCCGGGCTGATGTCCCATACCACCGGCCGGCCGTTCTCCCAGCCGTTCTGTTTCAGATAATTCGCCACGCTGCCGATCGCGTCGGCCTGGCTGGTGCGCAAATCGATCTGCTTGTTGCCGTCATACGAGATCGCGTACTGCACGATGCTGCTCGGCAGAAATTGAGGAATGCCGATGGCGCCGGTGTACGAGCCGAGCACCGTGGTCGGGTCGATTTGCGAGTCGCGGGTCCAGACCAGATAGTCTTCGAGGTTCTTGCGGAAGGTCTGCTCGCGATCGGCGCGATTCGGCGTGTTCGGGTAATCGAAGGCGAGGGTGGTCAGCGCGTCGAGCACGCGGAAGTTACCCATGAAGCGCCCATAGATCGTCTCGACGCCGATAATGCCGACGATCACTTCCGGCGGCACGCCGAATTCCTCGTAGGCGCGTTGCAGCGTTGCCTGGTTGTTGCGCCAGAAGCGCACGCCCGCGTTGATGCGGACCGGGTCGAGGAAGCGCGACTGATACACGCGCCAGTTCTTGACGGACGGCGTGGGCGAGGGCGTGACGAGCTTGACTGCGGTCGCCGAGTAGCTGACGCCGGCAAACAGCGTGTGCAGCGCAGCCGGATCGAAGTCGTAGCGCGCCACCATGTCGTTGATAAAGCCGTCGACATCCGGGTTGTTCGCGTAGCGCTGCGGAATGATTTCTTCTTCGAACGTCTGTCCTTGCGGCACCGGCTGTTGCGGCTGCGCCTGCGTGACCAGCAGCGGCGCTTTGGGCGCGAGGGTCTGTGCCCCAGCCGGACTGGCTGCCGCGAATACGCACCATGCGACGGACAGTGCGGCGGCTACGTTCTGGGTGCACAGCCGGTTTCGTGCGGACAGAGCAAGCTTGACGATCATAGTGAACTGGGAGGTGTGGTGCAAACGGATCGGAAGGTGGCAGAAGGCAACGGAAGGATCAGGGGCAGTATACCCGAGGCCCATTGCCGAACTGTGCAGAAGCGTTGCTACGGCGCGTCCCGGGCAGATGGTGTGGTAACTTGACGGTGTTGGGCGCGCCTTGCGTGCGCGCCTTTGGACGGAGACACGCCGCGCGCTCGTGCGACGCGCCGCACAAGAGAATCATGGCAACAGCCTTTTATTCCCACGCAGACTGCCTGCTTCACGAGATGGGCGAATGGCATCCCGAATGTCCGGCGCGCCTGCAGGCAATCGAAGATCAACTGATCGCAAGCCGCATCGACGCGCTGATCGAGCGCGAATCGCCGCCACTTGCGGAGGAGGCTGCGCTCCTGCGCGTGCATACCCAGGCGCACGTCGACTACATTCGCGGCCGCTCGCCGCAGACGGGTTACGCTGAGATCGATCCGGACACGTCGATGAATCCGCATACCTGGCAAGCCGCGTTGCGCGCGGCGGGTGCTGCGGTGGCCGCCACCGACGCTGTCATCGAGGGCCGTTACGACAACGCATTTTGCAGCGTGCGTCCGCCTGGCCACCACGCCGAGCCGGCGCGGGCAATGGGCTTCTGTTTCTTCAACAACGTCGCGATTGCCGCGCGCCATGCACTGGACGTGCACGGCCTGCAACGGGTGGCGATTGTCGATTTCGACGTCCATCATGGCAACGGCACGGAAGCCGCGTTCTCCGGCGACGCGCGGGTGTTGATGTGCAGTTTCTTCCAGCATCCGTTTTATCCGTTCAGCGGCGCCGATAACCAGGCGCCGAATATGGTCAACGTGCCGATGCCGGCCCGCTCGAAGGGCATGGAAGTGCGCGAGGCGGTCGACATGCTGTGGCTACCGCGCCTGCATGCGTTCAAGCCGGAGATGATCTTCGTGTCGGCCGGCTTCGATGCACATCGTGAGGACGATCTCGGCAACATGGGGCTCGTCGAGGACGATTATGCGTGGCTGACAGATCAGGTTCGCGAGATCGCCAACCGCTATGCGCGCGGCCGGATCGTGAGCTGTCTGGAAGGCGGCTACAACCTGTCGGCGCTCGGGCGCAGCGTGGTTGCGCATATCCGGGCGCTGGCGGGGATCTGAGCCCCGTTGGGTGAGGCATCGGACGAGCGGGGTTGAGCAAGGCGAGGGCGGATCATGAATGATGCGAACGGGCAAACCTCCGGCACTGCGCAAGCGCGTGCGGCAGAAGTGGACGTTGCGAAGACGGACGTGGCCGTCGGCGCCGCCCGATCCGATGCCCCCCTGGTTCTGGTCACGCACGATGCCTATGGCGTGCACGGCGTCGAGCGTTTGACGCTGAACCGGCCGGAAGCGTTTAACGCGTTGTCCGAGGCCTTGCTCGACGCCTTGCAGGCGAGTCTCGCGTCTATCGCCGAAACGGACGCGCGTGTCGTGGTGATCGAAGGGGCGGGCCGGGCGTTTTGCGCTGGCCACGATCTCAAGGAGATGCGCGCGGCGCCTTCGCTATCGTATTACCAACTGCTGTTCGCCCGTTGCACGAAGCTGATGATGACGATCCAGCGTCTGCCGCAGCCGGTGATCGCGCGCGTGCATGGCATTGCGACGGCAGCCGGTTGCCAGCTCGTTGCCATGTGCGATCTGGCCGTGGCTGCCGACACCGCGCGCTTTGCGGTGTCGGGCGTCAATCTCGGTCTGTTTTGCGCGACCCCTTCGGTGCCGTTGTCGCGCAATCTGTCGCGTAAAGCGGCGCTCGAAATGTTGCTGACCGGCGCGTTCATCGACGCTCACGAGGCCCGTCAGCAAGGTCTCGTGAACCGCGTGGCGCCGGCCGGCGAACTCGATGCGGCAGTCGCTGCGCTGGCCTCCAGCATCTGTGCGAAGCCGGTCGAAGCGGTACGCGCCGGCAAAGGGCTGTTCTACCGCCAGCTCGAAATGGGCGTCGAGGCGGCCTACCAGCTAGCCGGTCAGACGATGGCGTGCAACATGATGGGCGAGTCGGCGCTCGAAGGCGTGCAAGCGTTCATCGACAAGCGCGCGCCGCACTGGCAGCGCTGAATGTCGGGGCACGAACCGCTGCAGCACGTGCCCTCCGGCTTAACCACAGCGCGCCTGAATCCATTCGAGCAACTCGCCGATCACCCGCTCGCGGTCGAGGTCGTTCATCGTCTCGTGATAGCTCGCCTCATGCATCGTCAGCGTCTTGTCCGGCGAGCCGGCGTGCTGGCCGAACACGCGGCTGCCGTCGGGCTCCGTGAGCTTGTCGGCGGTGCCGTGATACACCAGCAAGGGCACTCGCAACCCCGCGCGACCGCGTTCGATGCGCGCCATCGCCAGCAGGATCTCGGCACCGGTGCGAGCCGGAATCGAGCCGTGATGCACGAGTGGATCGCTGCGATTCGCCTCGACGATCGCCGGGTTGCGCGAGAGCAGCGCCGCGTCGATTTTCATGGCGGGAAAGCCCGGCCAGACGCGGCTGACGATCTGGCTCATGGTCAGCATCCAGCGCGGCACGTCGCGGCCCGGCGCCAGCGCGGGACTCGAGAGGATCAGGCCCGCTAGCCGGTGACCGCTGCCGGGCAGGCGTTCGATCGCGTACAGCGCGGCAATCGCGCCGCCCATGCTGTGGCCCATCAGGAACAAGGGGGCGCCGTCGTCTGCCGCGACGCTGAGCAAGGCCTCGGCGTCGAGCAGATAATCGTCGAAGCGCTCGATGCGAGCGCGCTTGCCGGGCGCATGGCCGTGACCGCGCAGATCGACGGCGAGCAGTTCGATGCCCGCCGCGTTGAGCCGCTGGGCGAGCGCCGCGTAACGTCCGGCATGCTCGGCAAGGCCGTGAAGCAAGGCGACCGTCGCCCGGCGCGTGCCGACGGCACGCCACCGGTACAGCGGCAGTTCGATGCCGTCGCGGGTCGTGACCAGCGAGCGCGCTGCGCCGCCATCCCGCGTTGTCTCTCCCGTGCCGCTTGCGCGCTCTGCCTCGGCCCCTGAGCCTGGCGCGGCCGCCGGGTCCAGGCGAGCGTTGTTGTACCGGGTAGTCTCCATGTCCGCCCTCGTTGTGGTTTTGATTGGCCCGATCATAGTCTCAGCCCCGTGACACGCGCGAGCACGGTGCGCGGGATTCGCCTCTAATTCCTGCCAGTTATGAAAAGATCGGAATTGATTATTAAAGGCAATGTCGCCGCTGCGGTAGAATCGCGGCTCAAATCCCAATAAAAGTCACGGCGGCCGCTTGCCGGGAGCGCACTGCGCTCGCGGGCAGTTCCGCCGTTTCGTTTTTTCATGATCGAAATACGTAATATTTCCCAGCGTTTCGCTGGACCCCGGGGCTGGGTTGAGGCGTTGCACAACGTCAACCTGTCGATTCCGGCGGGCGAGGTGTTCGGCATCATCGGCCGCAGCGGCGCGGGCAAGAGCACGCTCGTGCGCACCCTCAACCTGCTGACGCGTCCCACTGAAGGCAATATCGTCGTCAACGGCCGCGATCTCACGACCTTATCGGCCGCGCAACTGCGCGAGGCGCGCCGCGAGATCGGCATGATCTTCCAGCACTTCAACCTGCTGTCGTCGCGCACCGTGTACGAGAACGTCGCGCTGCCGCTCGAACTGGCCGGCATGAAGCGCGACGAGATCGAGGCCAACGTGCTGCCGCTGCTCGAACTGGTGGGCCTCTCCGCGCAGAAAGACCGTTACCCGGCGCAGATCAGCGGCGGCCAGAAACAGCGCGTCGGGATCGCCCGGGCGCTCGCAAGCAAGCCGAAGGTGCTGCTGTCCGACGAGGCGACTTCCGCGCTCGACCCGGAAACCACCCGCTCGATTCTCGAACTGCTCAAGCGCATCAATCGCGAACTCGGCCTGACCATCGTGCTGATCACGCACCAGATGGATGTGATCAAGCAGGTCTGCGACCGCGTCGCGGTATTGGATGCGGGCCGCGTCGTCGAACACGGCAAGGTCATCGACGTGTTCCTGCAGCCGCATCACGAAGTGACGCGCGCGCTGATCGGCGACGTGATCGCCCAGGAGCTGCCGCCCGCGCTGAAGGCGCGTGTCGCCGAGCGCCTGAAGACCGGCAGCGGCCATCTGCTGCGCCTCGCCTTCACCGGCTCGGGGGTCGACCAGCCGATCCTGTCCGAAACGATTCGCCGTTACGAACTCGACTTCAACATCCTGCATGGCCAGATCGACGAGATCCAGGGGCAGGCGTTCGGCTCGCTCGCGGTGCTCGCGGGCGGCGAACCGGCGAAGGTGGCGCAGGCGCTGACGTATCTGCGCGAACAGGGTGTGGTGGTGGAGGAGATGTCCTATGTTGAGTGAAATGTTCGATATGTTCGTCCAGTCGTTCTGGGAGACGCTCATCATGGTGGGCATCTCGGGGCTGGTCGGCGCGCTGGTCGGCCTGCCGCTCGGCGTGCTGCTGTATCTGACGGACCGTCAGGGCGTGCTGCAGAACGTCGCGCTGAACCGCTCGATGGGCGTGGTCATCAACGCGGTGCGTTCGACGCCGTTCATCATCTTGCTGGTCGCAGTGATTCCGTTCACGCGCCTCGTGGTCGGCTCGTCGATCGGCACCGCTGCGGCCGTCGTGCCGTTGACGATCGCTGCCGCGCCGTTCATTGCGCGTCTGGTCGAGACGGCGCTGCGCGAAGTGGACCGCGGCCTGATCGAGGCCGCTCAGGCGATGGGCGCCACCACCAGCCAGATCGTCTTCAAGGTGCTGTTGCCTGAGTCGTGGCCCGGTGTGGTCGCCGGTCTGACGATTACGTTCGTGTCGCTGGTCGGCTACTCGGCGATGGCGGGCGCGATCGGCGGCGGCGGTCTCGGCGACCTGGGCATCCGTTACGGCTACCAGCGTTACGAGCCGGACGTGATGTGGATGGTCGTCGCGATCCTGATCGTGTTCGTGCAGTTGGTGCAGTCTTTCGGGGATTGGCTCGTGCGTCGCCTGAGCCACAAATAACACAAGGGTTGTCGGAACCCGCTTGAAGAGAATTGGAGAAGATCAGTCATGCAACGCCGTTTTGTTCTGAAGCTCGCCGCCGTACTCGGCGCCGCCGCATTGTTCACCGCTAACACGACGGCTTATGCCGACGACACGATCAAGGTCGGCGTGACCGGCGGCCCGCACGCGCAGTTGATGGAAGTCGTGAAGGGCGTCGCGGCGAAGAACGGTCTGAACATCAAGATCGTCGAATTCGCGGACTACGTCCAGCCGAACGCGGCGCTCGCCGGCGGCGATCTGGACGCCAACAGCTATCAGCACGACCCCTACCTCGAAGCGCAAGTGAAGGACCGTGGCTACAAGCTGATCCGCATTGCCGATACGGTGACCTTCCCGATGGGCATCTACTCGAAGAAGCTCAAGTCGCTTGCCGAGCTGCAGCCGGGTGCGAAGATCGCGGTGCCGAACGATCCGACCAATGGCGGCCGCGCGCTGTTGCTGCTGCAGAAGCAGGGCCTGCTCAAGCTGCGCGCCGACGCCGGCCTGAAGGCTACGCCGCTCGATATCGTCGACAATCCGAAGAAGCTGAAGATCGTCGAACTCGATGCGGCGCAGATTCCGCGCTCGCTCGGCGATGTAGATGCGGCCGCGATCAACACCAACTACGCGATGGAAGCGGGCCTGAAGCCGAAGCAGGACGCGATCGCGATCGAAGATCCCAAGGGTCCGTATGTGAACATCATCGCGATCCGCGAAGCTGACCGGAACAAACCGTGGGTGGCGAAGCTGATTGCGGCGTACCACTCGCCGGAAGTGAAGCAGTACATCGACGCGAAGTACGGTGGCGCGGTGGTCGCCTCCTGGTAAGGCGCAACGCCGAACACCACAACCGTCATCGATGGCAAATGAAGAATTAGAGTCGTAGGTCTTAACCCGGGGTTGTCGCCCGGGTTTTTTCGGGATTAAAATAGAACGACCGTTCGTTATTGCTGTCACGCCGCTGAGGAGCGCTATCCTCGATGTAAACCAGCCTGCGACACGGCTGCCGCAAAGGTGCAGTCGCTATAATGTTCGCTGGGTTGACGTATTCGTAACTTTGGAGCGTGTGCATGAAAATCCTGGTGCCAGTCAAGAGAGTGGTCGACTACAACGTGAAAGTCCGGGTGAAGTCGGACGGCACGGGCGTCGACATCGCGAATGTAAAGATGTCGATGAACCCGTTCGACGAGATCGCCGTGGAAGAGGCGGTGCGTCTGAAGGAAGCGGGCGTGGCGACGGAAGTGATCGCCGTGTCGGCGGGCGTGACGCAGGCGCAGGAAACGCTGCGCACGGCGCTGGCCATCGGCGCGGACCGCGCGATCCTGATCGAGTCGAATGAAGACCTGCAGCCGCTGGCTGTGGCCAAGCTGCTGAAGGCGCTGGTCGACAAGGAACAGCCTTCGCTGGTGATCCTCGGCAAGCAGGCCATCGACGACGATTCGAACCAGACGGGTCAGATGCTGGCCGCGCTGGCGAACCTGCCGCAGGCGACGTTCGCCTCGAAAGTTGTCGTAGCGGACGGCAAGGCCACGGTGTCGCGCGAAGTGGATGGCGGCGCGGAAACGCTGTCGCTGACACTGCCGGCCGTGATCACGACCGACCTGCGCCTGAACGAGCCGCGTTATGTGACGCTGCCGAACATCATGAAGGCGAAGAAGAAGCCGCTGGAAACGCTCAAGCCGGAAGACCTCGGCGTTGACGTGAGCCCGCGCCTGAAGACGCTGAAAGTCGTCGAGCCGCCGAAGCGCAGCGCCGGTGTGAAGGTTGCTGACGTGAAGACGCTGGTCGAGAAGCTGAAGACCGAAGCCAAGGTGCTGTGAGGAGACGGACGAAATGACGATTCTGGTAATTGCGGAACACGACAACGCGTCGCTGAAGGCGGCGACGCTGAACACGATTGCAGCCGCGGCAAAGATTGGCGGTGATGTGCACGTGCTGGTGGCCGGTCACAACGCGCAAGGCGCGGCTGAGGCTGCAGCGAAGGTAGCGGGTGTCGCCAAGGTATTGCTGGCCGATGCGCCGCAACTCGAAGCGGGCCTCGCGGAGAACGTCGAAGCGACGGTGCTGAACATTGCGAAGGACTATTCGCATATCCTCGCGCCGGCTACCGCGTACGGCAAGAACATCGCCCCGCGTATCGCGGCGAAGCTCGATGTCGCGCAGATCAGCGACATCACCGCTGTGGACAGCGCCGACACGTTCGAGCGCCCGATCTACGCGGGCAACGCGATTGCAACGGTGCAGTCGGGCGATCCGGTCAAGGTCATCACGGTGCGTACCACCGGTTTCGACCCGGTCGCGGCAGAAGGCGGCAGCGCCGCAGTGGAGACGATTGCGGCAGCAGCCGACAGCGGCCTGTCGCAGTTCGTGAGCCGCGAAGTGACGAAGCTGGACCGTCCGGAGCTGACCTCGGCATCGATCATCGTGTCGGGTGGCCGCGGTCTGGGTAGCGGCGAGAACTACACGAAGGTGCTCGAGCCGCTGGCTGACAAGCTGGGCGCAGCACTGGGCGCATCGCGTGCGGCGGTCGACGCCGGCTTCGTGCCGAACGACTACCAGGTGGGCCAGACCGGCAAGATCGTCGCCCCGCAACTATACGTGGCGGTCGGCATTTCGGGTGCGATCCAGCATCTGGCCGGGATGAAGGACTCGAAGGTCATCGTGGCGATCAACAAGGACCCGGAAGCGCCGATTTTCAGCGTGGCCGACTACGGTCTGGTGGGCGATCTGTTCACGGTCGTGCCCGAGCTGGTAAGCGAACTCGGCTGACCCTAACCACGCCATAAAAAAGGCGTCTGACAGTAAACGAAGGGACGCGGGGACCGTTAGTCCAGCGTCCCTTTTTTATATCGCAGACAGGAGGAGAACTGAAATGAGCTATACGGCGCCCGTCAAGGACATGTTGTTCGTGATGAAAGAACTGGCCGCACTCGAAGATATCGCGATGCTGCCGGGTTTCGAAGATGCCAACCTCGACACGGCGCAGGCCGTGCTCGAAGAATCGGCCCGGCTGTGCGGCGAGGTTCTGGCGCCGTTGAACGTCGAAGGCGACCGCAATCCGAGTAGCTGGAAGGACGGCAAGGTCACGGCGACGCCCGGTTTTGCCGAAGCGTTCCGGCAGTTCGCCGAGGGTGGTTGGCAAGGCGTGCAGCATCCTTTGGACTACGAAGGCCAGGGGCTGCCGAAGCTGATCGCGACGCCTTGCGTCGAAATGCTCAACGCGTCGAATCTCTCCTTCGCGCTGTGTCCGCTGCTCACCGACGGCGCGATTGAAGCTCTCCTGACGGCGGGGACCGAAGCCCAGAAACAGACCTACGTACCGAAGCTGATCTCGGGCGAATGGACCGGCACGATGAACCTTACCGAGCCGCAGGCCGGCTCGGATCTGGCGCTCGTGCGCACGCGCGCCGAGCCGCAGGGCGACGGCTCGTTCAAGCTGTTCGGAACCAAGATTTTCATCACGTGGGGCGAGCACGACATGGCGAAGAATATCGCCCATCTCGTGCTGGCGCGTACCCCGAACGCACCGGAAGGCGTGAAGGGCATTTCGCTCTTTATCGTGCCGAAGTTCCTCGTCAAAGAGGACGGCTCGCTCGGCGAGCGCAACGACGTGCATTGCGTGTCGATCGAACATAAGCTCGGCATCAAGGCGAGCCCGACGGCCGTGCTGCAGTTCGGCGATCACGGCGGCGCGATCGGCCACTTGATCGGCGAAGAAAATCGCGGTCTCGAGTACATGTTCATCATGATGAACGCCGCGCGTTTCGCGGTGGGCATGCAGGGGGTGGGTGTGTCGGACCGTGCCTATCAGAAGGCGGTGGCGTATGCGAAGGAGCGCGTGCAAAGCCGGCCGGTCGATGGCTCGGCCAAGCAGTCCGTTTCGATCATTCATCATCCGGACGTGCGCCGCATGCTGGCGACGATGCGTGCGTTGACCGAGGGTTCGCGTGCGCTCGCTTATGTCGCGGCTTCCCATTGCGATATTGCGCATCGTCATCCCGATGAAGCGAAGCGCAACGAGCATCAGGCGATCTACGAATTCCTCGTGCCGATCGTGAAGGGCTGGAGCACTGAGCTGTCGATCGACGTAACGAGCCTCGGCGTGCAGGTGCACGGCGGCATGGGCTTTATCGAAGAGACCGGCGCGGCTCAGTACTACCGCGACGCGCGGATTCTGCCGATCTACGAAGGCACCACCGCGATCCAGGCGAACGACCTGATTGGCCGCAAGACCTTGCGTGACGGCGGCGCGGTGGCGAAGTCGCTGCTGGCCGCGATTGCCGGGACCGTCGAGGCGCTTGGCGCGCAGCAAGGATCGGCGTTCCAGTCGATGCAGCAGCAGCTTGCGCAGGGGCATCGCGCGCTGGCAGCGGCGGTGGAGTTCGTGCTCGCCAATACGAAGCGGGATCCGAATGCGGTGTTCGCCGGCAGCGTGCCGTATCTGAAGCTGGCGGGCATCGTGCTCGGCGGCTGGCAGATGGCGCGTGCGTTGCTGGTGGCTGCCGGGAAGCGCGCTGAGGATCCGTCGTTCTATGGCGCGAAGATCGCGACTGCGCAGTTCTACGCGGAGCATGTGCTGCCGCAGGCGGCGGCGCTGGAAGCGTCGATTGTCAGCGCGAAGGGGGATGAGGGCGTGTTGGCGCTGTCGGAGGATCAGTTCTGATCTGATGCTCCACGCGGATGCGTGGTTGCGTGATCGATGAGATTGTTGTGCAAAAAACAAACGGCGCCTGCAAGCAGAGGCGCCGTTTGTTTTTAGGTAGACCGGGCAGCTTTAACGTCCAGTGGCCCTGACAATCCGAAACCGCTCAGGCGTAAGCCGGCCGGGTCGTGCCGCCCGTTTCGCCGAGATAGCGATGTACCGACAGATCATCCGCCTGGATCGCGGGCTGCTTGCCCGACATCAGGTCGGCGAGCAGTTGGCCCGAGCCGCACGACATGGTCCAGCCAAGCGTGCCGTGGCCGGTATTGATGAACAGGTTCGATACGGGCGTGCGGCCTACAATCGGCGTACCGTCCGGCGTCATCGGACGCAGACCGGTCCAGAAGCTGGCCTTGGCCGTATCGCCGCCGCCAGGGAACAGATCGTTCACGCACATTTCGAGCGTTTCCCGGCGCGCCTCACGCAGCGACTTGTCGAAGCCGACGATCTCCGCCATGCCGCCCACGCGAATCCGGTCGTCGAAACGGGTGATGGCAATCTTGTAGGTTTCGTCCAGCACCGTCGAAACCGGAGCGGCCGCCGCGTCGACAATAGGCGCCGTGATCGAATAACCCTTCAGCGGATAAACCGGGATCTTGACGATGTCCGACAGGAATTTCGTGGAGTACGAACCGAGCGCGACGACGAACACGTCGCCACGCACCAGCTCGCTGCCACATTGCACGCCGGCGATCCGGCCGCCGGACGTCGCGAGTGCATCGATCGGCGTGTTGTAGCGGAATTTCACGCCCAGTTCTTCAGCGAGCGCGGCAAGACGCGTGGTGAACAACTGGCAATCGCCGGTTTCGTCACCCGGCAGGCGCAGGCCGCCGGTCAGCTTGTGCGCGGTCGCGGCGAGCGCCGGTTCGGCGCGCGCCAGTTCGGCGGACGACAGCAGTTCATACGGCACATTGGCGTCTTTCAGCACGGCGATGTCTTTTGCCGCGCCATCGAATTGCTGCTGCGTGCGGAACACTTGCAGCGTGCCGCCGGTACGGCCTTCGTACTGGATGCCGGTATCGGCGCGCAGCGCCTGCAGGCAGTCGCGGCTGTATTCGGCGAGGCGCACCATGCGGCCCTTGTTCACGGCGTAGCGCGAGGACGTGCAGTTCTGCAGCATCTGCCACATCCATTGCAACTGGAATTGCGTGCCGTCGAGGCGGATGGCGAGCGGCGCGTGTTTCTGGAACATCCATTTGACGGCCTTCAGCGGCACACCCGGGGCGGCCCAAGGCGATGCGTAGCCCGGCGAGATCTGGCCGGCGTTGGCAAAGCTCGTTTCAAGCGCCGGGCCGGCTTCACGGTCGATCACGGTCACTTCGTGACCGGCACGCGCAAGATAATAAGCGCTCGTCACCCCGACGACGCCACTGCCCAAAACGACGACTCGCATAGCTGCTCCAGAAGGTTCTTGGGGGCTTGCGCGTCCGCGGATGGCTCAACTCGTTTGTAGATAGTTCGATTAACGAGGTGATACGCTTTCAGCCCAGTGTTAACCGCTATACTATTGAGTCTAAGGTAGGTTTTGTTATTGTATTTTTCCGATTTTCAGTAAAAAGACCATGCGAACCCAGCGTCAACCGATCCGCGCGCTCGACAAGCTCGATCACAAGATCCTCCGGCTGCTGCAGCAGGACGGCCGGATGGCAATGAAAGACCTTGCCGAGCAGGTTGGGCTGTCGGTGACGCCGTGCATCGAACGGGTCAAGCGCATGGAACGCGACGGCGTGATTACCGGCTACCACGCGCGCGTCAATCCGGCCGAACTGGGCGCCGCGCTGCTGGTGTTCGTCGAGATTACGCTCGACCACAAGAGCGGCAACATGTTCGACCAGTTCCGCCGCGAAGTGCAGAAGATTCCCGAGGTGCTGGAATGCCATCTGGTGTCGGGCGACTTCGACTATCTGATCAAGGCGCGTATCGGCGAGATGGCCGATTATCGCAAGCTGCTCGGCGACATCCTCCTGCAATTGCCGGGAGCGGTGCAGTCGAAGAGCTATGTGGTAATGGAAGAAATCAAGGAAAGTTTGACCATCGCAGTCGGCGAATAAGACGCTGCGGTCGCACCGCAGTCATCTCGCAATGGCGCTCGACAAACGGCGTAAACACTGTATATTTATACAGTGTTTACGCCGTTTGTCGTTTCAGCTTTTTATTTGCGTTGTACCTCGCCGTGACCGATTCAGTCCCCGAATATCCGATCGCCCCGCCTACGCCCCGCAAGGGGCGCGGCGCCGTCACGAACCTGCAAGGCCGCTATGAAGTCGACCAGCGCGAGGCAGTCGACGACGGCTGGGTGCAGCACGAGGAAGAAGAGGGCGGGCCGCCCGCGTTGCGTACGCAGGTGTTCAACGAACGGGCGAAGACCATTTTGACCCGCAACGCGTCGCCGGACATTCCGTTCAGCGTGTCGCTCAACCCGTACCGTGGGTGCGAGCACGGTTGTATTTACTGCTTTGCGCGGCCCACGCATAGTTATCTAGGCTTGTCGCCGGGGCTCGATTTCGAAAGTCGTATCTACGCCAAGGTCAACGCGCCGGAATTGCTCGAGCGCGAGCTATCTAAGAAGTCCTACGTGCCGGAGCCGATCGCCTTGGGCGTCAATACGGATGCCTGGCAACCGGTCGAGCGTGATTTGCGTCTCACGCGCCGGGTGATCGAAGTCTTGAGCGCCCGCGGTCATCCGTTTGCGGCCATTACGAAATCGTCGCTGATCGAGCGCGATCTGGATTTGCTCGCGCCCATGGCGGCGCGCGGACAGTTCATGGCGGCGATTACGATCACCACACTCGACGCCGGGATCGCCCGCACACTCGAACCGCGTGCGGCGACGCCGGCGCGGCGGTTGCGCACAATCCGCACCCTCAGCGAGGCGGGCATACCTGTTGGGGTGAGCATCGCACCGGTGATTCCCTTCGTCACGGAACCGGACATGGAACGTGTGCTGGAAGCATGTGCTGAAGCCGGGGCAAGCAACGCCAGCTATATCGTGCTGCGCCTGCCGTGGGAAGTGGCGCCGCTATTCAAGGGCTGGCTCGCGGCGCATTTTCCGGATCGCGCCGACCGGGTCATGAGTCGGGTGCGCGACATGCGTGGCGGGAAGGACTACGACGCTTCCTATGCAACCCGCATGAAGGGCGAGGGCCTATGGGCCGATCTGCTGAAGCAGCGCTTTCATCAGGCCGTGCGCCGACTCGGTCTGAACGAGCGCCGGCGCGGCATTCTCGATATGTCGCAGTTTATGCGTGGAGAGCCGCCTCGCCAGGTGCGTGACGATCCGCAAATGAGTCTTTTCTAGGTGGGGCGTTCGTGCAGCGTAGCCGCGGTCGTCTATTGAGACAACGCTTTGGCCGCCTGAACCTGCGATTCGAAGTAGGTCTGGAACGAGAGTGCAAGGCCGGTCATGAGCAGCATCGCGCCGATGAACAGCGAAAAGATCACCACGAAAATCACGCTCCAGCCCGAGCGGCTGCGTTGCTGCGTCTGCGCATTGAATTGCGCGTCCCATTTCTCATCGGGACGCAGGCCGTAGACGATGGCCGCAAGGAATGCGGCAAACAGCGAGATGGCGCCCGGAACCGCCAGCACCCAGCCGAGCGCCGAGGTCCGCTCGCTGGCGATCAGCAGCAGAACGCCGGGAATGCCGAGCAGGGTGCAGATCAGGTGGACCCAGCCGTACACATCGCGCTGTCCATATAAATAGAAGCGGTGCGCGCCGAGGCTGCCGAAGAAGAACGCGAGCGCTGCGGTAATTGTCTTGGACCTGAAGCGTGGAGAATTCGAAACGCGGGTGGACATGTGGGCAAGAGTTCAGTGACAGGCGGTCGCGAGGACCGGCGCGCAACTGTGCGCGGACCGACGCGCATTCTACGCCCGGGGGCGCGGCGCCGGTCACGTCGCATCCTGATTGACGGAATTCGCGCGTTGGCTGCTCATTGAGCCTCGTCAGGGCGCAGCGTACGTCACCCGATAAATCGCACCGGCATAATCGTCGCTGATCAGCAAAGAACCGTCGGGCATTGGCTGGACGTCGTCCGGGCGGCCCCAGACGTTTTCATCGGGCATCAGCCAGCCTTCGACGAAGACCTCCTGATGCGCACCACTGCCGTCCGGGTTGGTGATGACGCGCATGACCCGGTAGCCGACTTTCTTGCTGCGGTTCCAGGAGCCGTGCTCAGCGATGAAGATATTGTTGCGATAGGCAGCGGGGAACATCGAGCCGGTATAGAAACGCATGCCCAGCGAAGCGACGTGGGCGCCGAGTTTGAGCGCCGGCGGCGTGAAGGCGCTGCAGGGATGATCTTTATTGCCGTACTCGGGGTCAGGCGTGTCGCCGCCGTGACAATACGGATAGCCGAAGTCCATGCCCACTCGCGGGGCGCGGTTGAGCTTGTCGTCAGGGACATCGTCGCCCATCATGTCACGGCCGTTGTCGGTGAACCAAAGTTCGTGCGTGACCGGATGCCAGGCGAAGCCGACTGTATTGCGCACGCCGCGCTCGATGGTCTCATAGTGACTGCCGTCCGGGTCCATCCTCCCGATCATGGCGTAGCGATCGCGGTCGGGCAGGCAGATATCGCACGGCGCGCCTTGCGGTACGTAGAGCTTGCCATCCGGGCCGAAAGCGATAAATTTCCAGCCGTGATGGCGCTCGGTAGGCAGCTTGCCGTTGATGACAACCGGCTTGGGCGGGTCGTTTAAATGGGTGTCGATCGCGTCGAAGCGCAGGATTTCCGAGACGGCCGATACATAGAGCGAGCCGTCGCGCCATGCCACGCCGGCCGGCGTCTCCAGCCCGGACGCGATGACGTGACGCGCAACCACGTGCGAGTCGCGCAATTCAAGCGCGTACACGTGGCCGTCGAGGCTACCGGCGTATAGCACGCCGTTTGGCGAAAGCGCCATGCCGCGTGCACTCGGCACCTCGTCGGAGAGCACCTGAATGTGAAAGCCCGGTGGCAGCTTGAGCCGCTCGATCGGCAGGGCGGCGAGCACCGGGTGGGTCAGCATCAGCAGCAGTGCGGCGGCCAGATAGCGATGAGCGCGCGTCCGCCTGGCTTGCGTGACAAGCCGCAACGGGGCGAAAAGCGCGCCAGGCAGGGCGGCAATGAGGGCAGGTTTCACGGGCGTTCCATCGTGCTATTCAGGCGATTTGACGGGGCCCGGCCGGCTGGACTGTATGGCCAGCGCAACCGTGAATCTCAGTTTATCCCGGTAAGTGTTTGTTATGGCTTCAGTTTCCCGCTATAATCACGTGTTTCAGTGGTTCCGAACCCCGGTTTTCAAGGATTCTAGTATGGTCATCATCCGCTTGGCTCGTGGCGGCTCCAAGAAGCGCCCGTTCTACAACATCGTCGCAACCGATTCGCGTAACCGTCGTGACGGCCGCTTCATCGAACGCGTTGGCTTCTACAACCCGATCGCTACGAAGGGTGAGTCGCTGCGTATCGCTCAAGACCGCCTGACGTACTGGCAAGGCGTTGGCGCACAACTGTCGCCGACGGTCGAGCGTCTCGTGAAGGAAGCGCAAAAGGCGCAGCCGGCTGCTTAATGGTAGCTAGCATGTGCATCGCCGGCGGCTCGCGCAACTTGCGCGAGGTGTCCGATGCGCGAGTTTTGCTGCAGGTTTTAGCAAAGGCGCAGGCAGCGAAGTTCGCCCTGATTTGCGCTATGAGGCTCTCTCATGTCTGAGCGTGATTCAGGAAGTTCAGGTCGCGCCAAGGCTGCTCCGCGTACCGAGGCATCGTTCGGCGCATTCGTCCGTAAGCCGGTCGAGCGCGCCCAGGGCAAGGCCGGGCCGGGTGCCGCCAGTGCCGCTCCGGCCGCTGAGGCAATGCGCCCGGAAACGGCCGAAAGCTGGCCGGACGACGCGGTTGAAGTGGGCGCGATTGTCGACGCTTACGGCCTCAAGGGCTGGGTCAAGGTAGCCGCGCATGCGGATGCCGGACGTGGTGGCGACGCGTTGCTGAGCGCGAAGCGCTGGTGGCTGATGAAAGGCCGTGAGCGCAGTTCGGCACCGGCGCTGCAGGCAAAGATACACAGCGATAGCATTGTGGCCCAGCTGGGCGGCACGGCTGACCGCGACGAGGCGCTCGCGCTGCGTGGCACCCGCGTGTACATCTGCCGTAGCGATTTCCCGGCGCTCGAAGCTGACGAATTCTACTGGGTCGACCTGCTCGGCCTGGATGTCGTGAACCTCACCGGGGTTTCCCTCGGCAAGGTGGCCGACATGATCGACAACGGTGCGCACTCGGTGTTGCGTATCGAATACCCGGCTGCCGGCAAAGACGGTAAGTCGGTGACTGGCGAACGCTTGATCCCGTTCGTCGGTGTTTATGTCAAAACAGTTGACCAGAAGGCGAAGCAGATCACCGTCGACTGGGAAGCTGACTATTAAACGAGCTCGTTGACCGGAGAGAGCGATGCAGTTCGATGTCGTCACGCTCTTTCCCGAAATGTTTCGTGCGCTGACCGATTGGGGTATCACCAGCCGCGCGGCGAAGCAGGAGCGCTACGGTTTGCGTACGTGGAATCCACGCGATTTCACGACTGACAACTATCGTACGATCGACGATCGTCCGTATGGCGGCGGCCCAGGCATGGTGATGCTGGGCAGGCCGCTGGAAGACGCGATCGGGGCGGCGAAAGCCGCACAGGCGGAGCAGGGCATTACCGGCTCGCGCGTCGTGATGATGTCCCCGCAAGGTGCGACGCTCAATCATGAACGGGTGATGCGGTTTGCCGCCGAACCTGGCCTGATCGTGCTGTGCGGCCGTTATGAAGCGATCGACCAGCGCCTGATCGATCGCTGCGTCGACGAAGAAGTGAGCCTCGGCGACTTCGTGCTGTCGGGCGGCGAATTGCCGGCCATGGCGTTGATGGATGCCGTGGTGCGTCAGTTGCCCGGCGTGCTGAACGACTCGCAATCGGCGGTGCAGGACAGTTTCGTCGACGTGCTGCTGGATTGTCCGCATTACACGCGCCCAGAGGAATACGAAGGCGTGCGGGTGCCCGATGTGCTGCTTGGCGGCCATCATGCGGAGATCGAGTTGTGGCGCCGGCGCGAAGCGCTGCGCAACACGTGGCACAAGCGGCCCGATCTGATCGAGAGGGCCAGAAAGAACAAGATGTTGAGCCGTGCCGACGAGGCATGGCTTGCAAGTCTCGCGAAGGAAGCATCGAAGGCGTAACGCCCCGGTGTCACTAGCGAATAGGCGGCGCCGCACATGCGTGTACGGCGCCTGATGTGAACCCATCCTCTATCGGGGCCGTAGCCAAGCGCAAACCAACGCTGCGCGAGGCAGGTACGAACGCCGACAAGATGGCATTAGGAGTCAGTGATGAATCTGATTGCAAAACTCGAGCAGGAAGAAATCGCGCGCGCCCTCGGCGAGAAGACCATCCCCGAATTCGCCCCCGGCGATACGGTGATCGTCAGCGTGAACGTGGTTGAAGGTACGCGTAAGCGTGTTCAGGCTTACGAAGGCGTCGTTATTGCCAAGCGTAACCGTGGTCTGAATTCGTCGTTCATCGTCCGTAAGATTTCGTCGGGCGAAGGCGTCGAGCGTACGTTCCAGACGTACTCGCCGCTGCTGGCAAGCATCGTCGTGAAGCGTCGTGGCGATGTGCGTCGTGCCAAGCTGTACTACCTGCGCGACCGTTCGGGCAAGTCGGCCCGGATCAAGGAAAAGCTGGTCTCGAAAGACCGCGCTGCTTCCCAGGCGTAAAAGCTGTAAGAAAAAGCACCCTTCATGGGTGCTTTTTTGTTTGTTGGGTCAAAATAGCGGCATGCCCTATAAAAGCTCGCCTCGAGAGTCCCGTTGACCCGTCCCGTCTTCCAACCCGAAACCCTGCCTGTCGAATCGACAGGCGACGATCTGCCACTGGTTGCCCCCGCACGTCTGACGCCCGATGGCCTGCGCGCTCGCTTCGAGCAGCGCCTCTCCTGGACGCCTGAACCGGGCGATGCCCGCTGGAAGGAGTTCGGCGATCCGCGAGTTGCGGCGGTGCTGGTGCCGCTCGTGGTGCGCGACGCAGGACTTACGGTGTTGTTGACCCAGCGCGCCGACCACCTCAACGACCATGCCGGCCAGGTCAGTTTCCCGGGCGGCCGCCACGAACCGTCCGATGCCAACGCAACGGCCACCGCCTTGCGCGAGGCACAAGAGGAGGTCGGTCTCGATCCAGGGCGTGTGGAAGTGCTCGGTTGCTTGCCTGACTATCTGACCGGCACCGGGTTTCGCGTCACACCGGTGGTCGGGCTCGTGCATCCGCCGTTCACCGTCGAGGCCGACTCGTTTGAGGTGGCGGAGGTCTTTGAAGTACCGCTGCGTTTTCTGATGGACCCGTCCCATCATGAGGTGCGGGTGTTTCGCTGGGAAGGTGGTGAGAGGCGGTTTTTTGCCATGCCTTATCCACGTGGCGACTCGGCTGGACAGTACTTCATCTGGGGCGCAACGGCCGGCATGCTACGCAATTTTTATCGCTTTCTGGCCGCATGAACGGCGCGGAAAAGGCCGGGGTGTCGCGGCTTTGCAACCCTTGCCACGCTCAGTCTCATCCGACCCTGTGCTATCGTTATAAAACAATCGTAAAAACTCGAATAGCACGGCGCATCGCATGACTTTTTTCTCCGTATTGCTGGCTCTGATTATTGAACAGGTCCGCGCGCTATCGCCGAATAATCCGGTGTCTGCGTTGCTTCAATATCATGCGGAGTCGGCGGCGCACGGGTTCGATGCCGGCAAGCCCAAGCACGGCCTGCTCGCGTGGCTCGTGGTGGTGGTGCCCTGGACGCTGGCCGTCGCGCTCGTCTACTACGTGCTCTATCACATCAACTTTGTGCTGGCGTTCCTGTGGAACGTGGTGATCGTGTATTTCACGCTCGGCTTTCGCCAGTTCAGCCATTACTTCACGGACATTCACCTCGCGCTCAACAACGACGACGTGCCGCGCGCGCGTGAAATCCTCACGGAATGGACCGGCATCGATACGGTCGACATGCCGGTCAGCGAGATCGTGCGCCACACGCTGATTCATGCGGTGGTGGCTTCGCACCGCCATGTGTTCGGCGTGTTCTTCTGGTTCCTCGTGCCGGTCGGGCCGGCGGGCGCGGTCCTGTACCGAATTGCGGAGTATCTGGCGCGGGCCTGGTCGCGTCCAGCGGATGACCGCACCGCGGCGTTTTCGAGCTTCGCGCAACGCGCGTTCTTCGTGATCGACTGGGTGCCGGCGCGGCTCACCTCGTTGGGGTTCGCGATTGTCGGCAATTTCGAAGATGCCATCTATGCGTGGCGCAACCATGCGCGCCAATGGCCCGATGCCAATGACGGCGTGTTGCTCGCGGCCGGCAGCGGCGCGTTGGGTGCGCGCCTGAGTGGCCCGCTCGCGGAGCCGTCGAGCCTCGACGCGCTGGCTACCGGCGACGGCGACGCACTGCCGGTCGGTGACGACTGCACGCCGCGCACGCTGCAATCGGCCGTGGGCCTCGTATGGCGCGCTGTGATCCTGTGGATGATTCTGCTGCTGATGCTGACGATCGCGGTCTGGGTCTCCTGACGCGCGTGGATAAGCGGCTGCCGCAACGGAGGCGCAGCGCGGAGACGGAGCGCCGTTAGCTTCGTCTGCGGCCTTAACCGTCAAGTGGATCGCGTGCCGTTCCACACTGCCAGCACACCGTGAATTGAGCCTCGAGCGTCTCGCCGCACTGGCTGCAACGCCAGGACGGCGCGCCCGCGCCGGGCCCCTCCGCGGCCACCTCGATCAGCTTGCGCGCCATGGCCTCGTCGCGTTCGTCGACCAGCCACAGTTCAGGCGCACACTGATCCGCCGGAATCTCCCCAAGCGCGCCGTTCAGGTAGCGGTTATGCAGCTCGCACGCAATCCCCGCCGTCGCCAGCACATTGATCCAATGCTGTCCGATCAGCAGATTCGGCGCGCGCATCAGTTTCATCATGGCTGGAGATCCGTGGTGGCGGGATGAGGCGGAAGATGACGAGTTAAGCGAGCTGCGACGCTCAGCGAACGATCTGGCTCGCCTCGTGAACCAGTTGTGCATAGAGCGCGTGCCGTGCCGGCGCTATGCGCCCGTCGGCGACCGCTTCGAGAATCGCACATCCCGGTTCCTGCAGATGATGGCAGTTGTAGAAGCGGCAATTCGGCAGCAGCGGCCGGAACTCGGGGAACGCGCGTTCGAGCTTGCCTTCGGTCAGATGGTGCAGGCCGAATTCCTGAAACCCCGGCGAATCGATCAGTGCGCCGCCGTCGGACAGCGGATACAGGCGCGTGAACGTCGTCGTATGGCGTCCGCTATTCAGAGCGGTCGAAATCTCGCGCGTCGCCACCTCGGCGTTCGGCACCACCAGATTGACCAGCGTCGACTTGCCCATCCCCGACTGGCCAAGCAGCAGCGTCGCATGGCCGCGCAGATGTTCATCGAGCGCGGCCCGTGCGGCCTCAGGCTGAGTCTTGATCGACAGTTCGACCACGCTATAGCCGAGCGCCTGATAGCGCGCGAGCCGCTCTCGGGCGGCCGGTAGCGCGGCGGTGACATCGGTCTTGTTCAGCACGATCAGCGGCTTCAGCTCGTTCTCCTCGGCAGCCACCAGTGCGCGGCCGAGCAGATCCTCGCTGAAGTGCGGTTCGGTGGCGAGCACGATCAGCAACTGATCGAGATTCGCCGCGAACAGCTTCGATTTGTACTGGTCGGAGCGATACAGCAGGTTGCGCCGTTCGCCGATCTCGACGATCACACCCTGGTCGGCCGAGGTCGGTTCGTAGATCACGCGATCGCCGACCGCCACTTCGCTGCGCTTGCCGCGCGGGAAGCACTGCAGCATGGCCCCGCCGTCTTCCGGTGCGACCAGGTAGTGACGCCCATGAGCCGCAATGACGAGGCCGCCCACGCGCGTGCCGGACGGCGCGCGCGCCGCTTTCGGGGAGCGCGCGCTCATGCGTGCCGCAGCAGGCGGTCGATCCGTTGCGACGCCGGCGGATGCGAATAATAGAACGCGGTGTAGAGCGGGTCGGGGGTGAGGGTCGAGGCGTTGTCCTCGTACAGCTTGACAAGCGCGTTGACCAGATCCTGCGCATCGGTCTGGGTGGCGGCGAACGCGTCGGCTTCGAATTCGTGCTTGCGCGAGCTGAGGCTGCCAAGCGGCGTGACGAAGAACAGGAACACCGGCAGCGCGAGGAAGAACAGCACCAGCGCGAGCCCGCTGTTGCCGCCCAGCAGCGACGGCCGCACGCCGAGCCCCTCGTAGAACCAGACGCACTGCATGAGCCAGCCGAGCAGCGCGAGCATCACGAGGCTGATGGCGAAAATCACGATCATCCGTTTGATGACATGGCGGCGCTTGAAGTGGCCGAGTTCGTGGGCGAGCACGGCTTCGATCTCGCTGCCCGACAGACGCGCGAGCAGCGTGTCGAAGAAGACGATGCGCTTGGCCGCGCCGAAGCCGGTGAAGTATGCATTGCCGTGCGCGGAGCGGCGGCTGCCGTCCATCACGAACAGGCCCTTGGCGGCAAAACCGCAGCGCTTCATCAGCGCTTCGATGCGGCTTTTCAGTGCTTCGTCCTTGAGCGGCTCGAACTTGTTGAAGAGCGGCGCGATGAACGACGGATACAGCACCAGCACCAGCAACTGGAACACCACCCACACGACCCACGTCCACAGCCACCACAGGCTGCCCGCCTGGTTCATCAGCCACAGCACGACGAACAGCAGCGGCAGGCCGAAGGCTGCGCCGATCAACAGGCCCTTGATGCGGTCGGCGAAGAAGATGCCCTTGCCCATGCGGTTAAAGCCAAAGCGCTCTTCGATCACGAACTGCCGGTAGTAGTCGAACGGCAGGTCCACTACGCCGGTGATCGCAACCACCGCCGCGATCAAGGCGATCTGGCCGAGGTAGCCGCGGCCGAGCCAGTCGGAAATCGCCAGGTCGAGCGCCTGTACGCCGCCCAGCAAGGTGAGCCCGATCAGCACGGCTGCGCTGACGACAATCTCGAGCATCGTCAGCCGGGTGCGTTCGATCGTGTAGTCGGCGGCGCGCTGGTGCGCCGTGAGCGCGATCGTGGCCGCGAACTGGCCCGGCACCTGCCCACGATGGGCCGCGACGAAGCGGATTTGCCGCGACGCGAGCCAGAGCTTGGTGCCGACCATCGCCACTACGGCGATCGCGAACAGAACGGAGAAGTACAGGGTAGGCATCCGGGGAATCCGTGGTATCTATGCGAGAATTATATGTTTCTTCCCGCCGGCTGGCGGGGCGATGCTCAAACGAACTGTTTCAACGGCGCCAAGGCGCGTCCTGCCGGGCCGCGCGGCGCTTCACCCAAGGCTGCCTTATGACTGACATCCTCGAATCCGCTGACGAGCCGTCGCTCGTGCGCAGCGACATGAACCTGATCTGGCTGGACATGGAAATGACCGGGCTCGAGCCCGATACCGACCGCATCATCGAGATCGCGGTGGTCGTGACCAATTCCACGCTCGACAAGGTGGTCGAAGGGCCGGTGCTGGCTATTCATCAGAGCGACGAAACGCTCGCCAAGATGGATCAGTGGAACCAGAACACCCACGGCCGTTCGGGGTTGATCGAGCGGGTGCGTGCCTCGACTGTCAGCGAAGCGGACGCCACCGAGCAGATCCGCGAGTTCCTCGGCCAGTACGTGGCGCCGGGCAAGTCGCCGATGTGCGGCAACTCCATTTGCCAGGACCGCCGTTTCATGGCGCGCTGGATGCCGGATCTGGAACGCTTCTTCCATTACCGCAATCTCGACGTGAGCACCCTGAAGGAATTGTGCCGCCGCTGGCAGCCGGCCGTGTACAAGGGCTTCCAGAAGCGCGCGATGCATACGGCGCTGGCCGACATTCACGAATCGATCGATGAGCTCAAGTACTACCGTGAGCACTTCCTGATCCCGGCGGCCAGCGCGCCGGTCACCGAAGCCTAAGAAGAACCGCGCCGCTCAGTCCTGACGCGGCGCACGCAGCGCGTTCTTGGGCCGGAACGCCTTCACCACGGCGTCGTTCGTTTCCATGTACGGACCGCCGATCAGATCGATACAGTACGGCACCGCGGCGAAAATGCCCGGTACCTTGACTGCACCCGCCTCGTCGCGCAAGCCTTCCAGCGTTTCCCGAATCGATTTGGGCTGACCGGGCAGATTCACGATCAGCGCCGCATGCACGGGTGTTTCGCGGATCACCGCCACCTGGCGCGACAAAATGGCCGTCGGCACGAAATTCAGGCTGATCTGCCGCATCTGCTCGCCGAACCCCGGCATTTCCTTGCTGCCCACTGCGAGGGTCGCCTCCGGCGTCACGTCGCGGCGCGCCGGCCCGGTGCCGCCCGTGGTCAGCACCAGATCGCAGCCGGCCTCGTCCACCAGTTCGATCAGCGCCGCGGAGATCGTCGGCACGTCGTCCTGAATCAGCCGGGTCACGGCCTGCCACGGCGAACGCAGCGCCGCGCCCAGCCATTCCTGCAGGGCCGGAATTCCTTTGTCCTCGTAGACGCCGGTGCTGGCCCGGTCGCTGATCGAGACCAGCCCGATCACGAGCTCGTCAGAATGGCTACGCGCGATCTTCGTCATCGTCGTCTTCCGGGGCGTCGTGCGCGTCGTCCGTGGCCGCTGCCGGGCCGTCGGCGTTCTTGATCCACTGGAACAGCTCGCGGAAATAGCGCGGCGGCTTGCTTTGCTGCGCCTCCTTGCGGGCGTTGCGGATCAGCGTGCGGCCTGTCTGCGGGTCGGCTGCCGGGTGCTGGCGGATGAATTCGGTCAGCGCGGCGTCGTCGGCGAGCAGTTTTTCGCGGGTGCGCTCGATCCAGTGCATGCGCGCCGTTTCGGCCTTGTTGATGCCGTTGTACGAATCCAGCGCGGTGCGCAGCGCAGCCGTCTCGTCCTCGTGCAGCGAGCGCATGACGCGGCCCACGTACTGGACCTGACGGCGTTTGCCCTCGTGATCGGTGATGCGGCGGGCCTCGCGCACGGCATCGTCGAGCTTTTCGGGCATCGGCATGCGCTTCAAGGCGTCTTTCGGCAGCGCGATCAGCGCCTCGCCCAGCTCCTGCAGCGCGTGCATTTCGCGCTTGAGCTGGGACTTGCTGGGACGGTCATACCCGTTCTCGTCGATTTCTGGCTCGGCGGCGGGTTCCATCGGTTGAATGCGGGTTTTACGTGTCATACCGTTATTGTAGCGTGCCGGACCCATGAATCCCGTGCTCGCGGCGGCTGCGGCGTGCCATGCCGGCGCCGCGCCAACCCCGCTGCACCTCAGCGAATGCCAGGTGCGGCGGCGCGGACCTTGCTATGATCGCGGGATACGTAGCGACGTACTTGAGAACACACCGGAGGGCCGCTCCCGGCCCCGAACAGGACGGCAACGAATATGGCAGCAGACATGGACGTCAGACAGCGCTTTTTCCCGCATACCCAGGATGAACTGAAGGAAATCGCCTCGGACATCCTGCGTCACGCAAAGTCGCTCGGCGGCACCGACGCGGCGACTGAAATCTCCGAAGGCGACGGCCTGTCCGTCTCCGTGCGGCGTGGCGAGGTCGAGACGATCGAACACAACCGCGACAAGATGGTCGGCGTGACGGTGTTTATCGGCAACAAGCGCGGCAACGCGAGCACCTCGGACTTTTCTTCGCAGGCCTTGAAGGATACGGTCGCGGCCGCCTACAACATCGCCCGCTTTACGGCGGAAGACGACTGCGCGGGCCTTGCGGAAACCGAACTGCTCGAAACCGCGCCGCGCGACCTCGATTTGTATCATCCGTGGAACCTCACGGCCGACGAAGCGGTCGAGATTGCGCGCCGCGCCGAAGATGCCGCGTTCGCCACCGACCCGCAGATCCGCAATTCGGAAGGCGCGAGCGTCTCGGCGCAGCATTCGCAGTTCGTGTTGGCCACTTCGCGCGGCTTCCTCGCCGGCTATCCGTATTCGCGCCACTACGTGGCCTGCGCGCCGATCGCCGGCAGCGGCCGCAACATGCAGCGCGACGACTGGTACACCTCGCAACGCAGCGCGGCGGAGCTGGCCGACCCGGAAGCGATTGGCCGTTACGCGGCGCAGCGGGCGCTGGCGCGCATCGGCGCGCGCGGCCTCGACACCCGCAAGGTGCCGGTGCTGTTCGAAGCGCCGCTGGCCGCGGGCCTGCTTGGCGCTTTCGTGCAGGCGGTGAGCGGCGGCGCGCTGTATCGCAAGACCTCGTTCCTTGTCGACAGTCTCGGCAAGCCGGTGTTCGCGCCGCACGTGCAGGTGGTCGAAGACCCGCACGTGGCCCGCGCGATGGGCAGCGCACCGTTCGACGAAGAAGGCGTGCGCACGAAACGGCGCTCGGTGGTGAAGGACGGGGTGGTCGAAGGCTATTTCCTGTCCACTTACTCGGCGCGCAAGCTCGGCATGCAGACCACCGGCAACGCCGGCGGCTCGCACAACCTGTCGCTGCTGAGTTCGAAGACGCGTCCCGAAGACGATTTCGAGGCGATGCTGAAGAAACTCGGCACCGGCTTGCTGCTGACCGAACTGATGGGACAGGGCGTCAACTACGTGACGGGCGACTATTCGCGCGGCGCCTCGGGCTTCTGGGTGGAGAACGGCAAGATCCAGTACCCGGTCGAGGAAATCACCGTGGCGAGCACGCTGCAGGAGATGTTCCACCATATCGTCGCCATCGGCGCGGACACGCTGGTGCGTGGCACCAAGCAGACCGGCTCGGTGCTGATCGAGCGGATGACGATAGCCGGACAGTAAGGCTGGCCAGGCCAACGTAGCCGGCTAAGCCAGGTAAAAGTCCAGCTAAAGCCAGTTGCCGGCTAAGACCCGGCCAGCTAGGCGAGCCAGGTTTCAGCGCCGCAAACCAAAACGCCGGGGAAGCATGCTTCCCCGGCGTTTTTCATTCCTGCGGCCTGCGCCCGATTACACCGGCGGGTGTCGCTCTCCCGCTGCCGCCGCGGTGCGCCGGTACGTGACGAACGCATAGTCGAACTCGTTGGGCGCATGGGCCCGATGCGTCTCGTGGGCGACTTCTTCCCATTCCTGCGGATCGAGCGCGGCAAAATATGCATCGCCTTCGAAGTCGATCGAAATTTCCGTGATGATCAGCTTGTCGGCGTGGCGCAAGCCCTCTGCGTACAGCTCGGCGCCGCCGATCAGGAAGGCTTCCGGCGCCTGGTCCTGGGCCGCGAGCCGCAGCGCGTCGTCGAGGTTGGTGGCGGTGTCGCAGCCGGCAAAGCGGCGCTTCGCATCGCGCGTGACGACGATATTGCGCCGTCCGGGCAGCGGCCGGCCGATCGACTCATGGGTTTTGCGGCCCATGATGATGGGGGCGCCCATCGTCGTGCGCTTGAAGAACGCGAGATCTTCGGGCAGGCGCCAGGGTAACTGGTTGTCGCGGCCGATCACGCCATTGCGGGCGCGAGCGACGATCAGGGTCAGCGTCGTCATCGAGTGAACACGGGAACGTAATCGCTCCGATTCTACCTGACGCCTTCGCCGGCCCGGCGACAACGCTATAGACGAGGGTGGTGCGAGGGCGCGAGCCCCGCCGCCCCACCGTCATTTACGCGCCCCGGCCTCGTCGTCGTGCACGCCGTCTTCATCGGCGCCGAACATCTCGCGCAGCCCGTGCGTGCCCATCAAGCGGTACAGCGTCACGCGCGAGATGCCGAGATCCGCCGCCGCCTCGTTCAGGCGGTGCCGGTGGCGCAGCAGGGCCGCTTCGATGGCGCGCTTCTCCGCGGCCTCGCGGGCCTGCGCGAGGCTCATGCTCTGCTGCGCGGTGTAGTGGGCCAGATCGAGGTCCTCCGCTGAGATCAGCTTGTTTTCCGCCATCACGATGGCCCGGCGCACCCGGTTGATCATCTCGCGCACGTTGCCGGGCCAGTTGTAGTTGTACATGGCCTCGATCGCCGATGGCGTAAAACCGCGGATCTTGCGTGCGCTGTCGGTCTTGAACTTGTGCATGATGTGATGGGCGAGGATCTCGATGTCCTTGCCGCGCGCGCGCAGCGGCGGCTCGTCGACGCGCAGCACGCACAGGCGGTGGAACAGGTCGGCGCGAAAGCGCCCGTCGCGCATCGCGGACTCGAGATCGATGTGAGTGGCCGAAATGATCCGCACGTCGATGGGAATCGATTCGCGTCCGCCCAGCCGTTCGATCTTGCCTTCCTGCAGGAAGCGCAGCAGGCTCGCCTGGCTTTCGAGCGGCAGGTCGCCGATTTCATCGAGCAGCAGCGTCCCGCCGTCGGCCTCTTCGACCCGGCCGATCTTGCGCTGGTTGGCGCCGGTGAACGCGCCGCGTTCGTAGCCGAACAGCTCCGACTGCAGCAGATGATGCGGAATCGCCCCGCAGTTGATCGCAATGAACGGCGCTTTACGGCGCCGCGAGCGTTCATGGATGGCGAGCGCGGTGAGTTCCTTGCCGGTGCCCGACTCGCCGGAGATGAACACGCTCGCATCGGTGTTGGCGACCTTGCGGATGGTGCGGAACAGTTGCTGCATCGCCTCGCAGGTGCCGACCATCTCGTCTTCGTCGCTGGGCGCGGTGCCGGCGCCGACCTCGTCCGGATCGCACAGCGTGACCATGCCGAACGCGTGGCTGACGAGGTAGTCGATGGTGGCGTTGGCCACCGGCATCTTGACATAGTCGAAGCAGTAATGGCGGATCAGGCGGCGCACTTCCGGGTCGGTCAGGCGCTCGGAAGTGGACAGCGCGATCCAGCCGATCTGCTGCTGCCGCAGTCCCGCTTCGAGGCCGCCCAGGTCGCGCAGCGCGAAGCTCGCCAGATCGACGACGCCCGCGCACACCATATCGGGTTTGAGCAGACGCCCGACCTCATGCGCCGAGCGCGCGATCAGCACGTTCCAGCCGCGGCTCTTCAGATGTGCGCAGAGCGCCTCATCCGGAGTGCGTGCGACGTACAGCAGGATCCTTTCAGTCTGCGCATGCGGCGTGCCGGGCGCCGGCCGGGCGCCGGCGGACGGGTCTTGCGTCCGTCCCGCCAGGGCATCCTCGGGATGCGCTGCAAGGAACTCTGCCGGGCGTGCCAGAGCGACTTCCTGCGGACGCACCACGGGCAGCTCCTGCGCTCGCGCCACGGCAAGTTCCTGCGGCCGGGCCAACGACAGGTGCGTGCCTGAGGGCGGCGTAACACTAGACAGATGGGGTGATTCGCGCACGATCAACCTCGTATCGTTAGCACGTCAGAAGGTGTAGGGAAAGCGCACGCCGACCACGAAGTTCGGCGTGTCGGGCGTGAGGCCGACCGACACCGAACCGTTGATCGTCAGGTGCTTGTTCACTACGTGATTCAGGCCGAAGGTCAGCGCGGCAGCAGTGGTTTCGCTGCCCGGGACCTTCGAATAGGTGCCGCCCGGCGCTTTCGTCTGCGATTCCGGTTCCAGCGCCATCGTGTAGGACACGCTCGCCGAGTCCTTGTCTGAGAACGCAAGCGCGGCGCCGCCGCCGAACTGCACGACGTCGCCGATCTTGACCGTCGCCGGTTCGGTCTGGCCGACCACCGACGAGATATCCGAGAACGAACGCGCAATGTTGTAGGTGTACGAGATGCTGCCGAACAGCACGACCGGGTCGTAGGTCTTCAACGCCGAGAGACCCGCGGTGATGTTCCAGAAACCGGTGCCGGTGGGCAGCTTGTCCGGGGCGACGAGGTTGGTGTTGTTCGCGTCGACCTGCTGCAGCTTGATGCCGAACGGCGACGAACCGGTCGGCGTCTTGATGCGCAGGCTGCCGACGAGGTCCGGCAGGTTGTTGGTTTCCTTCAGGAACTCGTAGTACAGCCCGAAGTTGACGTCGCCGATATCGCTCGAATTCGCCGAGGCGTCCGACAACTGGCTCGCCGCACCGCCTGCGCCGCCGACGATGAAGCTGCTGTGCCGGTAGACATACGGCACGTCCACGTCGACGCTCAGGCGGTCGGTGATGCCGTAGCGCGTGTCGAGGTCCGCCATCACCTGGTGCGACTTGGTCTCGCCCAGGTTGATGTTGCCGAGGAAAATCGCGTCGAGCGCGAGGAAGCCCGACAGTTGCAACTGGCGGCGATCGTAGTAGGTATCGCTGATGCCCCAGTCGAAGGTCAGCTTGTGGTTGAACAGCGGCGTGTGCTGCTGGCTCTGCACCACGGCATCTTCCGATTGCGTGCGCACCGGCTGCGCCGCTTTCTGGGTTTGCCCGACGGCGCCCGAACCGTCGGTGGCCGCCGGCAGGCCGCCGGCCGTGCTGTTGTCCGGCGCCGGCGGATTGACGGGCACGCCGGTCGCGGTGCCCGTGCCGCTGCCCGGCGCGGGAGTCCCGGGGTTCACCTGGGCGAGCGGCGGCAGCGGCACCGGCAGGCCATCGGCGCCGGGCTGCTCGGCAACCGTGCCGCTGTCGGCCGGTGCGCCGTAGCCCGGCGCACCCTTGCCGCGTTGCGACATTTCGAGGTTGGTAACTTGTCGTTCGAGCGAGTTGATCTGTTTCTGCTGCTGGTCGACCACGCGCATCAGCGTGTTCAGCCGGTCTTCAAGCGATTGATCCGCGAGCGCCTGGGCGCTGGCCCCCTGTGAAAGTGCAAACAGCATCACTGCAGCAGGGATGGCCGCTAACATCACGCGCGGCGCCCCGGTCGTTGAGAATCTGTTCATTTTGTTTCCCCCGGTATTCTGACCGCGTGTCGCATGTCTCCTTGTGCGTCGCGCGGCTGCTTTCGATACTTCGTTTTCCTTCTCTTTCTGCGGGTGGCGGCCCGTGTTATCTCCTTGCGGTGTTTTGCAGGGCTTGTAATACGCCTAGCTGGCGGAGCATCGAGGCCGACATCTGGTGCGTCTGCAAATTCAGTTGCAACGCGTTGGCGACTTGCTGGTTGTTGCCTGCAATCTGTAATAGTTGGGCGATCGTGCTGGCCTGCTGTGAAGAACCGGGCACGATGGTTTGGGTGGCGAGGCCCGCCGGCGTTTGCAGCGCGATCGAAATGCCGCCGTTGCCGAACGTGACGCCGGCTTTGACGGAACCCGTCGCGTTGCTGGCGGAGGCGCTCGTTTCGTTGTTGTATGTGCCGCCCGACAGGCTGCTCGTCGGCGCGTTGAAATCGATCACCGCCTGGTTGGTGCCGGTGTTGCCGTTGCCGGCCACCTGGGTGATCTGCGATACGCCGTTGACGCTGGCGTTCTGGCCGCCTGTGGCGCTGGCGTTCGGATTGGCGCCGCTGCCGCCGGCCGTGTTCGGACCGACCACGGCGGCCGACGAACTCAATTGCACGCTCACCTGGTTGAGCGTGTTGGTGACGATGGCGAGCGCTCCCTGGGCGACGGCGGTGGTGCCGTTCGGCTGGTTCCATTGCGACAGCAGGTTGACGACAACGCCGGAAATGATGTTGCCGGCAAGACCTTTGCCGCTTTGCGATGCGAGGACGTCGTCGTCGACCGGTTGCAGCTTGACGGCGGCGACGTCTTCAAAGATAGAGGAGGTCGGTTCGGCAGCGCGCGCGACCGTGGCAAGGCTGCACGTCGCGAAACATAACGCGCAGCCGACGGTGAGAAAGTTTCGATCCATGATGAGTCAGAACAACTCTGCCTTGATCAAACCGTATTCAACAAAGGGAGTCACTGCCGTACCGTTTTCCAGCGCACGTTCACGCAGCTTGAGCGCCAGCGACTCGTTGCCTTGCAAGAGCGGAGAATCCTCCAGGAATGGCTTGCCGACGACCGCGAACACGAGACCGTTCCACTTCGCGTCGAAGTCGTTTTCCATGACGATGCGGTTGCCCAGTGCGGGGTCGGCCACGAAGATGCGGCCGTTTTCCGCGTGCTTGACGATCACGAAGTGTTCGTAGCCGTCGCTGTTCATCAGCACGAGCACGGGAATCTGCAGGTGGTAGAGCGCTTCGGGGGCGACCCGGAAGCCGCGGCCGCGCAGGCCGAGCGTCTCGACGAACTTCTTCATGTCGAGCATCGAGAAGCCGTTTTTCACCACCACTTCCGGTGTCGAGAACACCATCATGCGGCGGATCATTTCGGTTTCGGGAATGTCGATGCCGTAGCCGTACTTCAGCAGCGTCGCGAGCGCGGCCGACCCGCAGCTATAGTCGTAGCGCTGCGAGACGATGTTGTTGTAGCGCAGCTCGCGGACCGAGTGCACCTTAAGGTCGAAAGGCACACCCGCCGCGGCATACATGTTGAGCGCACTCTGGGCCTGTCCCGTCTGCGACAGGAAGAGCCCCGCCCCCAGCGCCAGCAAAAATCCAAGCGTTACCCTGCTCACCCCGAACATGGTCTTCCCCCTGCGGAGACAGACGGTCAGCCCGAAGGCCGACCGGTGTCTTCCTGCGTTGCTGCTCTATTTACTGATGCGACACGCTGGCGACTGCGAGGCCATTGTGTTGCAGGTTGCCCACCCCCGACGCGATGTTCACGCCGATGTTGCCGCTTGCGTTGGCGAGAGCGCCGGCGCCGAGTGATGCCGAGCCGGTAAATTCACCGTTCACCATAGCGTCTGCGGTCTGGCAGTTCTGGTCGCTGGCGATCACTTCGCCGCCGGTAGAGCCACCATGCCTCCAGCCCGAATCGCCGCCGCTCGTGGTCGTGGCGGAGGCAGCGAGGCTGTTGTTCTGCACGTTGCCGACACCCGTTGCCACGTTCACGCCGATGTTGCCGGTGGCGCCTGCCAGCGCGCCGTTGCCGACGGCCGAGACGAAGTTGAAGTCGCCCACCTTCGCCTTGCCGCTGGAGGACTGGGTCGAGTAGATCTGCGCCGTGCCGAATACCGGGCCCACATCCATGTTCGACAGTGCAGCGTCGTTGGACTGCGCGTTGTCCACGCCGGAGGCGACGTTGACGCCGATGTTGCCGTTCGCGAGGCCCAGCGCACCGTCACCGATGCCGGCCGACATTTCCGTCGGCGTTTCGGTGTTGATGTGCAGCGTCACGCTGCCGGAGACGTTGACATAGCCTTCGCTGATGTGGTTATGCGCGTTCCATCCCCATGCGTTGGAACTGCCGGAGACCTGGCTGCCCTCGTAGTAGCCGGAAGCGCTTTGTTCCGCCGCTTGTGCGAAGTAGCCGGACGAATGTTCCTGTCCCCAGGCGGCCTGGTGGCCGGAAGACTGTTCGGCGAAGTAGGCGCCGTAGTTGGCCGAGGAGTGCGTGTTCAGCGCAGCGGCGAAGCCCGCGGCCACACCACCGAAGATCACGCCATTGCCGCCGCCGATGCCGGCGATAAAGCCGGCTGCCAGATAGCCGTTGGCGCTGTTGTGGGTGTTGAGGTAGTTGCCACCTTTGACAGACGCTTGATAGCCTTGCTTGAATCCGCTGCTTTCGCTGAAGCTCTGGCCTTGTGCGTAAGCTGCAGCCGATTGCTCTTGCGAGCCTTCAGCAAACTGGCCCGCGGCGAACGACCCGTGCACCGCGTAGTTCGAGCCGCCGCCGCTGCCGTTGAACCAGGCGTTGGTGGCGTTGGTGGTGGTGGTCACCTTGCCGCTGGTGTAGGTCTGCGGCGGCGTCTTCATGTCAACGCCGCCGATGTCCACGTTCTGCGTGTTGTTGACCGTGGCGCCCGAGCTGCTCGACACGTCGACCTTGCCGCGCAGCTTGATGAAGCCGAATTCGCCAATGTCGGTGTAGATGTTCGTTGCCGTAAAGAGCTCAGCCGGATCGCAACCGGCCGTGCATTCCGCGTAGGCCGAACTGGCTGCCAGCGTCGAAAGAACGGCCGCTGCAATGATAGTGCGCTTCATGATGACGCTCCGATAAAGAGTGTGGCTCGTTAAAAAAAGGTGCCCGCCGGGGGACGGAGCACAAAACTGTTTGAACTGACATTGCCCGTGCCAGCGGTCTGGTTGATCTGGACGATCCCACTGACGCTCTTGAGCGCGTCCGAACCGATGGACACTTCGCGTGCGCTGTGGTTTTGAGCAGAATTGCCTAAGCCGCTGTTTTTGGCGGTCGTAGCGGATAGCACCCCATCCGCTACGATCTCCCCTTCAACCGGAGCAGAACCGATCACGGCGCTGTTCCGCTGAAGATTCCCTACACCCGCCGACTGATTCACTTCGATAAGGCCAGAGGTGTTTGAAAATGCATTGCTACTGATGTCGCTGCGCGCGGCGCTCGTCTTCGCGCCCGTCGAGGCGCTTTGCGAACTGCCGATCAGGCTGAGCGGCACTTGCCCGCTGGAGATCACGCCCTGATTGGTTTGCGCGTTGTCGAGGCCTGCTGCCTCGTTGATCGCGACGACCCCAACCGCACCGTTCGCCACACCGGCGCCGATCAGCGACTGCACCTCGACCTGGGCGGGCGGCGTTTGCGCCAGCGCTTGAGCCGAGAGGCTCGCGCAGCCGAGCCAGGCGAGGGCGATCAAGGAACGGCGTAGAGGCAGACGTGACGGCATGATGTGCGTGGCCTGTGTGTGCGAGGTTGTCATTTCAGCGCTCCCATCGCCGCGCCGAGCGGGGCGAGTGCGCCGTTGACCGATTGAGCGATCGAGCCGCCGATGCCGCCCGCGCCACCGAGGCCGGCGGCCGCGCCGACCGGGGCGCCGCTGCCGTTGCCGGCCAGCAGATGCTCCACGCCGCCCACCCCGTTGACGCCCGTCACGCCCGGCAGCGCGCCGTTGCCCGCGACGCCGGCGGTGCCGTGCGCGCCGTTCAGGTCGAGATCGCTCGCCATCGCGCCGAGCGCCGCATTGAACGTCGCAGCGGGGAAGGTTTCGACCTGCACGCTGATCGGGTCCGCGCTCTTCGGAACCGGCACGAAGGCGTCACGCGGCGTGACGTCGCGCTCGATGATCAGGTTGCCCGGCTGGCTGACCTCCTGTGCCGCAACCTGCGCGGCGGCGCCGGCGGCAAGCACGCTCAGCAGCACGCCGAGCGCGGCGGTGCGGGGACTGCGTGTGCCGCGGGTGAACGTGCGGCGCAGCATCTGGGTTGAGGCGGTCATCTCGGTTCCTTGCTGGTGGACGGACATCGGGACGCTCGGGCGGCCGGTGCGGCTGGCAGCGAGCGCGTCGTGCACCTAATTGCGCTGGTAGCTCGTCACATTGCTCTGCGCGGAGCGGGCCACGTCGACGGGGATCGGCACCTGCGACGGCGGGGCGATTTCGTCCCACAGCGTCACGCCGTTGCCACCGTTGCCGACACCGCGCATCAGTTGCGGCGTGGCGGCCACCATCAACATGCCGCTGAAGCCGCCGCGCTGCTGCGAGAGCACCTGGTCGTCGAGCACCAGATCGTTGACGCTCACCGTATTGACGGCCGCCGCGTCGGCGGGAATGCTCAGCGCGTCGCCGGCGAGATCGCTGCGGGTTGCAGCGGAATTCGCGGGGTCGGCTGCATTGCTGTCCACGGTATCCGGGGCCGTCACCGCTGCGGGCGTCATGCTCGCGAGGGTGGCGGACCCGGTATCGGGAGAACTGGCCGTGACGGGTTCCTGTGCGTTGGCGCCAGGGGGCAGCGCCACCAGCAGCAACGCGGCGCAGAGTGCGGCGTGAGGCTGGAAGTGGCGCAGATCGATGCGGAAAGCGAGTCGCATGGTGTGTCTCCTTGGTGCGAGACTTTTAGCGAAACGTGTGCCATGAGGCGCAATCCGTTGATGCGATTGGGTGTGAGGATGGCGGTGAAGCGTCGATATGCGAAAAGGATGCAAAAACGTTTCAGCCCTGAAACGAGCAGCAGGAAATACCGGTAATTCGCAATTAGCGCCCGTACGGGAAACGCCAGGGTAGACACTTAGCCGGTCGCCCTGGAAACGTTTTATTCAGATTGCGCAGACTTGCATAACGCCCGCGCAGCCTTGCTGGGCGGCGAAGGGGCTGATTAAATTCGCATATTTGTTTTCGAAGCGGCGCGCGTATAGTAAGCTCTCGAAAACAGAGTCCGCATTTAAAAAAAGCCCGAGGTTGGGCCGTCTCAATCACACACGCCGCTTTTCGGGGATCAGCTGTCCGCACGGAATGGAATGGCCGTTCGGTATTTGCTATGCGCGAATCCCGAAGTGGGTCAGCGTGTCTGAAACATGTTCAGGTACGTGCCGTCATCCTTAACGTTCGTTGACGAGAGGATCTGAATAATGGAACCCGCAACGCGGCAACTGATTTACGTTTCGCGTGACCCTAGCGCGGAATTGAATACCAGGTTTAATCAGCGTGGCTGGCACGTCGAAGTGGTCGGTTCGGCGCGCGACGTGCGCCGCGCCGTTCGCGCCGGTATGGCAGCGGGCGGCTTGCTCGACCTGTCGAGCCATTTCCAGCAGCACGAGATCGCTGCGTTCGAATCTTGCCTGACCATGCCGAACGTCGGCTGGGTCGCGGCCACCATGCCCGGCCAACTGCAGGACGCGGCCTTGCGCCGGCTCGTGCGCGACTACTGTTTCGATTACGTAACGGTGCCTTATTCGGGCGACAGGATTGTCGACTCGGTGGGGCACGCCTACGGCATGATCTCGCTCGGCGAGCCCGCTTCCAACGACGGCACGCCGAACGGCACCGAAGGTGAAATGGTCGGTTCGTGCGACGCGATGCTCGCGCTGTTCCGCTCGATCCGCAAGGTGGCGATGACCGACGCACCGGTGTTCATTTCGGGCGAATCGGGCACCGGCAAGGAACTCACCGCGGTGGCGATCCACGAGCGCTCGGCGCGGCGCACGGCGCCGTTCGTGCCGATCAACTGCGGCGCGATTCCGCCGCACCTGCTGCAATCGGAATTGTTCGGCTATGAGCGGGGCGCCTTTACCGGCGCCAACCAGCGCAAGATCGGCCGGGTCGAAGCGGCCAACGGCGGCACACTGTTTCTCGACGAAATCGGCGATCTGCCGCTCGAAAGCCAGGCGAGCCTGCTGCGTTTCCTGCAGGAGCGCAAGGTGGAGCGCCTCGGCGGCCACGGTGCGGTGGATGTCGACGTGCGGATCATCTCGGCTACCCACGTCGACATGAATGCCGCGATGATCGAAGGACGTTTCCGTTCGGACCTGTATCACCGGCTGTGCGTGCTGCAGATCGACGAACCGCCGTTGCGCGCACGAGGTAAGGATATCGAACTACTTGCGCGGCACATGCTGGAACGTTTCAGAAAAGATGCGAGCCGCCGTCTGCGCGGGTTCGCACCCGATGCGATCGCCGCGCTGCACAACTATAGCTGGCCGGGCAACGTGCGCGAACTGATCAACCGGGTGCGGCGCGCCATCGTGATGTCGGAAGGGCGCGCGATCACCGCCCGCGATCTCGAGCTCGCGGAATACGTGGAGATCGTGCCGGTGTCGCTCGCTCAGGCGCGCGAAGCGGCGGAGCGCCAGGCGATCGAACTGGCGCTGCTGCGTCATCGCGGCCGCCTCGGCGACGCGGCGCAGGAACTGGGCATCTCGCGGGTCACGCTGTACCGTTTGCTGTGCGCGCACGGCATGCGCCATATGGAAGGCGAACCGATTGCCGCGCATGCCGAGCCCGCCACCGTGCCGCATATCTGAGCGGCGGAGGTACGTGCAGCAGCGCGTCTGGGCGGTTTGGGCAGACAGGGTGCCGGTGTTCGCAGGCAGGCGGTTCTACAGCAGAAAAAGCGCGTCGGCGCAGCGGTCGTCCGCGCTTGTTAGAATCGGGTTTTGTCGCAAAAAGTCCTGAGCGCCCGGCGCCGGGCCGAAGGAACCCGAATGAAACAATATCTCGACCTCGTCCGCTCGATTCTCGACACCGGCACGTGGCAGGAGAACCGCACCGGCATCCGCACCATCAGCATGCCGGGCGCGATGCTCCGCTTCGATCTCCAGCAGGGTTTCCCCGCCGTCACCACCAAGAAGCTCGCCTTTAAATCTGCGATTGGCGAACTGGTCGGATTCCTGCGCGCTTCGCGCAGCGCGGCGGACTTCCGCGATCTCGGCTGCAAGGTGTGGGACGCGAACGCCAATCAGAACCCGCAGTGGCTGGCCAATCCGTATCGCGAAGGTCCGGACGACCTCGGCGACGTGTACGGCGTGCAATGGCGCAAGTGGCCGGCGTACAAGGTGCTCGATGCGTCGGCGGATGCTCGGATCGCGGATGCGACCGGGCGCGGCTATCGGGTGGTCACCGAATTCGTGGAAGACGGCGGCCGCAAGGTGCTGCTATACAAGGCGATCGACCAGTTGCGCCAGTGCCTCGATACGATCATGCAGAACCCCGCCGACCGGCGCATTCTGTTTCATGCGTGGAACCCTGCGGTGCTGGAGGAAATCGCGTTGCCGGCGTGCCACCTGCTGTATCAGTTCCTGCCGAATGCCGCCCGCCGGGAAATCTCGCTATGCCTGTACATTCGCAGCAATGACGTCGGCCTCGGCACACCGTTCAACCTGACCGAAGGGGCGGCCCTGCTGCATCTGGTCGGCCGGCTGACCGGCTATACGCCGCGCTGGTTCACGTACTTCATCGGCGACGCCCACATCTACGAAAACCAGCTCGACATGCTGCAGCGGCAGATCGGCCGCGAGCCGTATGAGAGCCCGCAACTGGCGATTGCAGAGCGGGTGCCGGAGTACGCGAAAACCGGCGTGTACGAGCCCGAGTGGCTCGAGAAAATCGAGCCGGAGGATTTTTCGCTGGTCGGCTACCGGCATCACGAGCCGCTTACCGCGCCGATGGCGGTTTGATTCGTTGCAGTGCGCTGTACCTGTAGCACGCTGCAATAAAAAAGCCCACGCAGAAGAAAATGCGTGGGCTTTTTGTTGGCCGGTTGATGGGCTGCAAACCGGGCCACATACCGGGCCGGGCCGAGTCTTGGCCCTGAAGGGACGAAGGCGCGGGTGGCCTGGTGAGCTGTTAGTGCAATGAGTCGTCCTCGTCTCTTCCTTGCCGGCCGCCGTCGAGTGCCGTTGGTGACGGCGCTGTTAGCCCTTGCGATGGTCGTCGTGGCCGCCGCTGCTCGAATGCTGCTCCGGATGCGGCTGTGGCCGCGGCTGTTGAGCCTGCTGCGCCGGACGCGGCTGAGCTTGCGGTTGCGGGTGGAACTCCTGACGCGGTGCTTGCTGGGCCTGCTGCGGATGATATTCCTGGCGCGGCTGAGCTTGCGGTTGCGGATGAAACTCCTGACGTTGTGCCTGCTGGACCGGTTGCGGACGAGGCTCCTGACGCGGCTGGGCCTGAGCTTGTGGCTGCGGCTGCGGTTGCGGATGGAACTCCTGACGTTGTGCCTGCTGGACCGGCTGTGGCCGAGGCTCCTGATGCGGCTGAGCCTGAGCTTGTGGTTGCGGCTGTGGCTGCGGGTGGAACTCCTGACGCGGCGCCTGTTGAGCCTCTTGCGGGCGATTCTCCGCTGCACGCGCCTGGCCTGGCTGCTGTTGCGCCGCTGCGCCGAACGCCGGTGCGCGTTGGGCTTGCTCGGGCGAGCGTTGCGCGATCGACGGGTTTTCCGCCGGGTGCGGCACACCATGCTGCTGCGCTTCTTGTTGCGCGGCCAAGCTGCCCGGCTGCTGACGGTTCTGCGGCTCGCCTTGCGGCGCGAACGGCTGACGGGTGGCGGCCTGCTGAGGCGCACCGTGCGCTTGCGTTTGTGGGTTCTGTTGGGCCTGCAGCGCCATCGGCGTATGCGGCTGGGTCCAGGCGGGCTCGTGGCGGGCTTCGGCGGCGGTCTGCTGACCAGGCGCCTGCGCGCCGCCGTGTTGTTGCGCAAAGCCGTTCGGCGCAGCGCCCGCGGCTTGCGGCGGACGCGGCACACCGTTGTTCTGCGGGCGTTGCTGGGCGCGCTCATTGGCCATTTGAGCGGCCATCTGAGCCGGCGCGCCAGGCGTGCCCGGCCGGCCCTGCTCGGGCATTGCGTGCGGGACCTGTGCCGCTTGCGCCGCGCCTGGGCCGCCGAGATTCGGACGGACGCCATTGGCCGCCGGTTCGCCCTCCCGCACGGCGCCCTGGGCGACATGCGGTGCGGCGCCTTGCTCCATGCGCGGGGAATTGGCCTGGACCACCCTGACGTTCTGCGACGCGGCCGCGACCGGTGCGCCATGGGACTCGGCACCGGCGAAATGCGCCGGCACCGAAGTGCGCACGATCGGATCGCCCGCGCCCGGTACCCGACCGCCGCCTTGCGCAAAGCGTTGTGCGAGCGTGTCGTGATAGGCCGGCGGCACGGCTGGGCTGCGCGTCGCCACGACCGGGCGGGCCGTCACCGCGGCGGGCGGCCGATAGTTCGCATTGCGCATGCCGGACTCGAAGCTCTGACGCACCGGCGCGATGCCGGGGCCGCCCGGGTTGATCTGCGCGTTATGCCATTGCGCGGGGTCGACCTTCTGGGCGAACCGGCCGACCGGCTGGCCATGCACGAAGGCGGTCGCCGGCACGGCGGTGACGGCGCCCGGCGCGCGATAGTTGATATAGGTGTTGTGAATGTTGTTGATGTTGGTGATATTCGTCACGTTGTTGACGTTCGTGATATTCACCCGGTTGTAGTTGTTCACGCGGTTGTAGTATCCGGGGCTCCAGTCACCCCAGCGCGGGTGCCACGGTTCGCCCGGGCCGAGCGGGAACCACGCCACGCCTGCGGCGGCCACCCCGCCGATCGCGAGACTCACGCCCCAGTTGAACGAGCTGTCTCCGCCGCCGACAAAGGCGACCAGCGCCGGCGCATAGACCGGCGGTGCGTCGACCTCCACCGGGCCGGGCGCCCATGCCCACGTGTCGTCGACATACGCCCAGCGGCCGTAGTGATACGGCGCGAAGCCCCACGGTGCATCGTCGACCCAGGTCCAGCCCCAAGGCGCCTGCCAGACCCAGTGACCGTCGTGGTACGGCGCCCAGCCCGTCGGCACCGCGTTCGGCACCCACACTTCGCCGTACTGCGGGCTGCTGCGCCACGTGCCGTTGGCATCGAGATCATGATAACCGGGCATGTCGCGCGACACATAGCGGGCCGACACCGAACGGTCTTCCTCGGCGTCGCGCCCGGCGGCCCATTGATCGAGGCCGTCGAGGCCCGGTGCGGCGTTGTCCGCGACCTGCTGCAAGGCCGTGCCGGCAAAGCGGATCTGCTGGCCGGCGGCGATCGGCACCTGGCCGTTGTCGCCATACACGGTGGCGCTGCCGCTGCGCACGGTGACGGTCGTGCTGCTGCCGTCCGGCGCGACGTCGACGCGGTAGTCGCCGGGGCCGTTGACGCCGAGCGCGAGATTCGGCGTGTCGATTTCATAAGTCGAGCCCGGCGCGAGTTCGCGCACATGCGTCGACAGCGTGCCTTGTGCGACCTTCAACTGGGCGCTGGTGTCGTTGAGGTTAAGAACGTCGAGACTGGTCGATTCGCCGAGCCGCACGGCAGTGGAGCCGATGTGCATTTCCGCGCGCGCGTTCTGGTCGTCCCAGAGCTGGTCGCCGGTGGTAAGCGGCCGGTTGATCTGCGCGTAGGCCCAGTCGGTGGCGCCGGCGGGTTCCGTGGTCACGGCGCCCGAGGTGTAGTTCAGGCGCGCTACGCGCCCCGGCGGATCGGTCTGAACGCTGTTCTGGGTCGCGGCGGGCGCGTTATCCGGGGGCGCTTGCTGGGCGAGGGACGCCTGAGCGGCGAGCATGAATGCCGCCGCGGCGATGAGGGTATAACCCGTTGGGCGGCGCATTGAGCGGTGTGGTGCGGTGAGCGTTTTCATGTTGTCTCTCTTGCGGACACGTGGTTGTGTTGCATCCGTGAAAACACTCTATCTCTGGGGCCTGTTTCAAGGCCCCCACATTTGTAAGCCCCCTTACCTCTCGTGTAACAAAAAGTGTTAAATGGCCGGCTTGTAATGAAATTGAATGCCTGGCGTAGCGGCTTGACGATCAGTTCGTCAAAAAATCATTGAAATGCTGATGACCGGCCGGCGTGATTCGGAGGATGCGCGGCCGGTCGGTGCGCTCCACCCAGCCGTGCGCCGACCACGTTTCGAGCAGGGCCGCGCCGAGCGCGCCGCCCAGATGCGGCCGCCGCTCGCTCCAGTCCGGACAGGTGCAGGCGAAGCGGCGCCGGCGGCTCTGCTGCCCGGCTACGTCGATGCCCCACGCGGCGAGCCGCGAGGCGCCCGCCGGCGTCGCTTCGAGCGCAGTGCCGTGCAGGGTCAGCAACTCGTGACTGAGCATCCGTTCGAAGAGCTGCACCGAGAGTTCGCCCGCCATGTGGTCGTAGCAGGTGCGCGCGTAACGCATGTCGACCGGCACGGTGCGCGCGGGCCGGGGCGCCGTGCGCTGTGGCGCGCTTGCCTGGGCGACATTGGCGAGCGCTTCGATGGAGGCGGCGATATCGGCCGAGGCAATCCGGAAGTAGCGGTGCCGGCCGCGCACCTCGACGGCCAGCAGGCCGCCTTCCGTGAGGCGGGCCAGATGCGCGCTGGCCGCGGAAGGCGACAGTCCCGCGACCATGGTCAGTTCGCCGGCCGGGCGCGCGCTGCCGTCCATCAGCGCCCACAGCATGGCGGCCCGGCCGGGGTCGGCGAGCAGCGCGCCGATCCGGCTCAGGCCGGGAAAGTGATTCTGTTCGTCGGAAAGCGGGGCGGGCATATGGGGCTCCCATGCAAAGCGGTTACGGCGCGGCTCGAGCGTTCGCCATCGTGTTCACTGTAGCGGGCTGCGGGATTCGATGTTTCAGGTTAGCGTGAATCGTCGAATGCAGCCATCGCCTCCATCGGACGCTCGAAGCGAGCCGGAGCCGTGCAAGGCGTGAGGCTTGTGCGTGGCCCGGCGCCGCCAGGCTAGAATCGAATCCTGTCTTCCGGAAAACGCGCGGTCATGAAATTCCTGCTTGCTATCGCCGCTACCCTGCTGTTGTGCGCGGCTTGCGCACAGGGCGGTTCGTCCCCGCCGAGCGCGGATTCGAGCGGCATCACGATGTACGGCACGATCGACGAAGGCATTTCCTATCACAAATGAAACGCCGTGCCGGCCCGCTGTTGTTGACGGCAAAACAGAATTACCGGGTCTCATCGCACTGCGTAGTCAAAATTGCACTCGTATAATCGGCTCCTTTCGACACATTGTTTGACCGGAGTCAAGATGAGCACCCCTTCCGCTGCGCCGCTGGACCGTTCCGAAACCACTTTCCGTTTTCTTGCCGAACCCACCTCGGTGAACTTCGGCGGCAAGGTGCACGGGGGCGCGTTGATGAAGTGGATCGACGAGACCGCCTATGCGTGTGCCGCGGTCTGGTCGGGGCGCTATTGCGTGACGGTGAGCGTCGGCAATATCCGCTTCCGCCGGCCGATCCTCGTGGGCAATCTGGTCGAACTGCGCGCCCGGGTCGTCAATACCGGCCGCACCAGCATGCACATTCACGTGTCGGTGCAGGCGGGCGATCCGAAGGGCGGCGAACTGATGCAGACCACCGACTGCCTGGTCGTGATGGTGGCCGTCAACGAGAACGGCCATCCGGTGCCCGTGCCGGCGTACGTGCCGGAGAGCGACGAACAGAAGCGTCTCGCCAAGTACGCGCTGGATGTGAAGGAAGCGCTCGACGCGATCGTCGAACTCAAGCCGGAAGAAGTGGCCAAGGGCAAGATTTGAGCGGGTAACGCCTGAGGTCCGGCGCTGAAAGCGGACCCTAGGCTGGTGTTCAAACCGGCACGTCACGCTAACACCCCAAGCAGGCACGCCAGGCTGGCATCCTAGGTCGCCCCCTTGAGCCAGCACCCCAACGCTCAGGGCCGCGTTCTCCTTGCGCAGAACGCGGCCCTGGTTGCTTGCGGATTGCGCCGGGGCTGACGCAGCCTCAGCCCGCCTGATTGCCCACCATGTCGTGCGGCCGCACCCACTCGTCGAACTGCTGCTCGGTGACAAACCCGAGCGCCAGCGCCGCCGCCTTCAGCGTGGTGCCTTCCTTGTGCGCCTGCTTGGCGATTTTGGCAGCCTTGTCGTAGCCGATGTGCGGATTGAGCGCCGTCACCAGCATCAGCGACTCGTTGAGCAGCGTGTCGATGCGCTCGCGGTTCGGCTCGATGCCCACCGCGCAGTTGTCGTTGAAGCTGTGCGCGCCGTCGGCGATGAGGCGGATCGATTGCAGCACGTTGTGCGCAATCATCGGACGGAACACGTTCAGTTCGAAGTTGCCGCTCGCGCCGCCCATGTTCACCGCCACGTCGTTGCCGAACACCTGGCAGCACAGCATCGTCATGGCCTCGGACTGGGTCGGATTGACCTTGCCCGGCATGATCGAGCTGCCCGGTTCGTTCTCCGGAATCGACAGTTCGCCGAGCCCGCAGCGCGGGCCGCTGGCGAGCCAGCGGATGTCGTTGGCAATTTTCATCAGGCTGGCGGCCACCGTCTTCAGCGCGCCGTGCGCGAATACCAGCGCGTCGGCCGCGGCCATCACTTCGAATTTGTTGGGCGCCGACACGAACGGCAGGCCGGTCAGCTTGCCGATCGCCGCCGCGACCTTGTCCGCGAATTGCGGATGCGCGTTCAGCCCGGTGCCGACCGCCGTGCCGCCTTGCGCGAGTTCGTACAGATGCGGCAGCGCCGCTTCGACGTGGCGAATGCCGTGGTCGAGCTGTGCGACATAACCCGAAAATTCCTGGCCGAGCGTGAGCGGCGTCGCATCCTGCAAGTGCGTGCGGCCAATCTTGACGATGCCGGCAAAAGCTTTTGCCTTGCCGTCGAGCGTGTCGCGCAGCGTCTTCAACGCCGGCACCAGTTGCTTGACGATGGCGTACGCGGCGGCCACGTGCATGGCGGTCGGAAACACGTCGTTGGACGACTGGCCGCGGTTCACGTCGTCGTTCGGATGCACTTTGCGCGCTTCGCCGCGTTCGCCGCCGAGCAGCTCGCTCGCGCGGTTCGCAATCACCTCGTTGAGGTTCATGTTGCTCTGCGTGCCGGAACCGGTCTGCCAGACCGCCAGCGGAAATTCGCCGGGGTGCTTGCCGTCGATGATCTCGTCGGCAGCCTGCATGATGGCCTTCGCCTTGTTCTCGTCGAGTACGCCGAGGCCCAGATTGACTTCGGCGGCTGCGCGCTTGATGACGGCGAGCGCCGTAATCAGCTCCGGCGACTGCTTCTCCGTCGAGATACGGAAATTCTGCAGCGAGCGCTGCGTTTGCGCCCCCCACAACTGGGCATTCGGCACGGCAATCTCGCCGAATGTGTCGCGCTCCATTCGTACGTCTTCGGTCATGGTCGACTCCGCTCCTAACTCGATTAAAGGGTTACGTGGATCACTGCGTGGTTCGGCTAGCGCGCGGCAGCGCCGCTAGCGCTGGATCTGGCGCATCAAAGCTGCCCCTGGACTGGCAGTAACAAGAATAGACCCGTCAGCAGGTTTCGGTACAAACCGGCTTGCGGATCGGCGTGATAGGTACGCCATGTGTTGTCCTCCTTGTCGGTCCATTCGAGTTGCGCGCCCGGCGCGCCGATATAGCTGAGACCGGCGAGTTGCGCAGCAGTGGCGAGCGTCACGTGGTAGCTCGATTCGGGCGCGGTGGCGCGGTCGAACAGGGCGGCGACCTCGCCGGCGAGCGCGGGGCTATGGATCACCAGCGCCAGTTCCGTGTTCAGGTGCGCCGAGCGCGGATCGAGGTTCATCGAACCGATGACGAGAATCTTGCGATCGATTACGTAAGTCTTCGCATGCAGGCTGGCACGCGAACTCGAGCCCCCGACCGAGACGCGTGCGCTGCGTTGTTCCGGCTTGAACTCGTAAAGCTCCACACCGTGTTGCAACAGCGGCACGCGGTACGGGCTGTAGCCGGCCTGCACGGCAATGGCGTCGGTGGCGGCGAGCGAATTGGTCAGAACCGCCACCCGTACGCCGCGCTGCGTGAGTTGCGCAAGCGCTTGCACGCCGGCATCGTGCGGCACGAAGTAGGGCGATATCACGAGAAATTCTGTCTGCGCGTCCTTCGTCAATTCGACGAGCCGCTGCATCGGCGGGCTCACATAATCGGGCGATGGCTGGTCGATCTTGCCTGGCGTGTCGGCTTTGAACTCCGCCGGGGCCCAGGTGAGGCCGAGCTGACCGTTGGCGATCTGCGTGGCGAGCGGCGTCGCATTGAGCGGCTTCGCGTTGTACGGATCGGCGGTGGCGCGCCAGTGCGCCCGCAAGGCGTCGCGCGTGGCGTCCAGTTCCTGCGGCGAGAAGCGCTGATGGTTCAGCGCACGCAACGGATACGCGCCGCTGCTGTTCCAGTACTCGTCGAAACTCGCCGAGATGTCCGCGGTGATCGGGCCGGCTGCCAGCACGTCGAGATCGCGGAACTGCAGCGTCGGGCTCGCGCTGAAATATTCGTCGCCGAGGTTGCGCCCACCGACTATCGCCACCTGGTTGTCCGCGATCATCGCCTTGTTGTGCATGCGGCGCGTGAACTGGTCGAGCTTCGTGAACAGATTGGTGGTGCGCTCGAACACGCTGCGATGCGTGCTGCCGAACGGATTGAAGACGCGGACCTCGATATTCGGATGCGAGTTGAGACTGGCCATGACGTCGTCGATGTCCTTGAAATTCAGATCGTCGACCAGCATGCGCACCCGCACGCCGTGATCGGCCGCGTAGAGCGCGGCGCCTAGCAGCAGTTTGCCGGTGGTGTCCTCGTTGGCGATGTAGTACTGCATGTCGAGCGTTCTGGTCGCGGCGCGGGCAAGGGCAATGCGCATTTGCAGCGCTTCGGTGCCGTTGGAGAGCACGCGAAAGCCCGATTCGCCAGGGTGCGCCTGCTCGATGGGGGCGAGAGCGGTACCGAGCGCGGTCGTCGTGAGGGCCGGCAGCGCATGGGTGACCGGACGATCGAACGCGGCCGCCGGCGGCCTGCTGGCGCAGGCGGTTAGAACTGCCGCTAATGCGTATAGAACCAGGCAACGCTTGCCGATGCCGATGCCGATGCCGATGCCGATGCCGATGTTGGTGCTGGAGAGCGTGCGCGCGCAATGGCGCGCGGCCGTTGCCATCTCTGCGGTTGCCTGATGATCTTGCGACGCGATGCTGTTGCTGTCGTACGTCGGCACGCTATTTCTCCGCTGGATTCGGTTTGCGCACGCCTGAACGCTAAAGGTACGCGGCCGATGCATCTGTGCTCTGTCGAGCAACGCATTCTAAGGGGAATTGACCGGACAGGTTCGCGACGAGCGCAGGTCGCGTGGATGCCGGCCGAGTGAGTGCAGACGAGGCCGTCAGCGGGCCGGGCTGGCCGGTGCAGGCCTTCCGTCCTGGCGGTACGAACCGGATCATTCGTTATGCGAACAATGCGTTCGATGGAAACACCCGCGGAGAAACGGATTGCTGTGCAGATCGCCGCGCTCCCGTCGCCGACGAGCGCGCGGCGTGACATCAGCCGTGCATCAACCTTGAATCAACTGCGCATCAACCGCGTTCGGCCTTGAACGCGACTGCGCCATCCGGATGCGTGGAGCCTCTGGCGGGGCGGCCGGCCCAGTAACCGGCCAGCAGCGACCCCGAGAGGTTGTGCCACACGGAGAACAAGGCGCCCGGCAAGGCAGTGAGCGGCGAGAAATACAGCTTGCCCAGTGTGGCGGCAAGACCGGAGTTCTGCATGCCGACTTCGATGGCGAGCGTGCGGCACACGGCTTCGTCGAAACCGAGCAGCCGGCCGCCCCAGTACCCGCCGAGCAGGCCGATGCCGTTGTGCAGCACGACGCCGAGCATCACCACGAGACCGACCGAGGCAATGCTCTTCTGCGTGCCGCCCACGACCGCCGCGATGATCAGCAAAATGGCGATCATCGAGACCAGCGGCAAAATGGGCTCGACCGCGCGCACCAGCTTGCCGAACAGATGATTGATCACGAGACCCACGACGATCGGCAGCGCGACGATCTGCAGAATGCTCATCAGCATGCCGTGCACATCGACGGCGATCGACGCGTCGACATAGAGTCGCGTGAGCAAGGGCGTGGCGAACACCCCGACCAGCGTCGACAGCGCGCTGATCGTGACAGACAGCGCCACGTCGCCGCGCGCCAGATAGATCATGACGTTCGACGCGGTGCCGCTCGCGACGCTGCCCACCAGCACCATGCCGGCCGTGAGATCCGGCGGCATGTGCAGCACCTTGGCGATCGCCCATGCCGCAAGCGGCATCACCAGGTAGTGCAGCACGATGCCGGCGACGACCGGCGCGGGTCGCGTGAAGACGCGCTTGAAATCGTCGACGGACAGGGTGACGCCCATCGCCAGCATGATGATCGTCAAGAGCGTGGTGACGTGCGGCGCGATAGGGCTGAACGAGGCCGGCGAGAAATAGGCGGCGAGCGAGACCAGCACGGCCCACAGCGGAAAGAGACGGGTAACCCGGGCAAGCATGTCAGGAGGTCCTTGGTTCTGTTTTTGAATGGCGATGCGCGCGTGTGCATGCCGGCAAGGCTGCGGCGGCGGCTCTGCGCCGACGCCGCAGCCCGTGGTTCGGCACGCGGTGCGGCGAACGATGGGCAGCGGATCACTGGCCGTGAGGCGGTGCGCGCCCTTATGGGACGCGGCGGGCCGTGGTGGCAAGCGGGACGACCGGGGTGGGTCTGTGAGGCAACCGGCGCGTATTTTACCGTCCGCGCGAACGCGTTGCCGGCACTTGAAGCGAAGCCGGAAAAAAAGAACCCGCGCAGTGCGCGGGCTCAAACCCAGTTTCGTTCCCCGTCAGAGGAAGGAGTGTCAGGAAGACGGCTTTATCGTATCGCGCAGCGTGGCGCGCACCAACTAACGATACCTGCTTTGCTTAGCTCGCCGGGTTGGACTGTGCGGCAACGACGCAGCCAGGCGCCTCGGCCTGCGTCATGCCGAGGGCCGCGAGACGGACGGGGGCGCGGGCGGCACGCGGCGCAGGCTGAGCTTGTGGAAACGCAGCGTCATCAGCAGCGCGACGCTCGCTAGACCGGCCGCGAGACCCCACCACAAACCGCTGGTGCCCAGCGCGAAGTGAAACGCCAGCGTGTAGCCGGTCGGAAAGCCGATGCCCCAGTAACCGAACGCCGCGGCCAGCATCGGCACGCGGGTGTCCTTCAGGCCGCGCAGGCAACCGGAGCCGACCGTCTGCATGCCGTCGACAATCTGGAAGACGGCCGCCACGCCGAGCAGCGAACTGGCGAGTGCGACCGTGGCCGCGTTGGCGGGATCGTCCAGATGCAGATAGAGGCCGACGATCCAGTGCGGCGCGAGGATCAGCACGAGTCCCGACAGCGACATGAAGGCCACGCCGAGCGCAATCGCGACGAAACCGGCGTGCCGTGCCGCGAGCGGCTGCCCGGCGCCCGACCAGTAGCCGACCCGCACGTTGGCCGCCTGGCCGATCGCGAGCGGCACCATGAAGGCGACTGAGGCGACGTTCAGCGCAATCTGGTGCGCCGCGAGTTGGGCTTCGCCGAGCAGGCCGACCATCAGGCCGGTGGCCAGGAACAGCGTGGATTCGACGCCATAGGTGATCGCGACCGGCCAGCCGATGCCGAACAGCTCGCCCATCAACGGCAATTTCGGCCGCGTTGCCGTGACGAAATGGCGATAGCGTGGCCGCAGATGCAGCCATGCCATCAGCACCAGCGCCGTCATCCAGACCGTGATCGTGGTGGCGCATGCCGAGCCGAGAAAGCCGAGGCGCGGCAGGCCGTACGCGCCGTGAATCAGGCCGTAGTTCAGGAAACCGTTGACGAAAACGCCCGCCAGCGACACCCACAGCAACCGCTTCGCCGCGCCGATGGCCGGCAGGAACGAGCGCATCAGGCCGATGCCGATCAGGCTGCCGAGCGCGCCCCAGCGCAGCACGGAGGCGTACTCGCCGACGTTGTGCGCGAGCGGCGCCGGTTCGCCGAAGGCGAGCAGGATCGGCGCGGCAAACGATAGCAGCGCGAAGGCGGGAATCGACAGCAGCACCGACATCACGAAGCCGGTCCAGTAGATGTGCGGCACGCGGTCCTCGGCCTGGGCGCCACGGGCGTGCGAGACGCTGACGCTCACCGAGGTCAGCACGCCCTGCAGCAACGTGACGACCACGAAGAACAGGTTGGCGCCGAGGCCACCGGCCGCCAGCGCATCGGGGCCGAGCGAGCCGAGCAGGATCGTATCGGTGACGCCCATTGCCATCTGCGACAGTTGGGCGATGGCGAGCGGGGCGGCGAGGCGGGCGGTGTCGGCAGCGTGGCGCGAGAGGGTAGGCGGCGGGGCGGCCACCCGGGAGAGGCCGGATTGGGTCATGAACGGGACACGATGCGGGCGGCGCCCGCGGCGTTTTCTGTCAAAACAGACAGCTTATTGTGTAGGCGTGCTGTTGTCGATCTGTAAGCACATTTTTGGTGCGGATTTTTGCCGAACCGGCAGGAAGGCGGCGTGGCGGCGGCAAGGGCAATAAGGGCGCCGGGCGCACAGTGCACTGCTGCGGTGCTAGGCCTCGTGCACGGCGATTCGCGTGTCGCCAAGCAGAACGACTTGGCCCGCGCGTATTTTGCAGGTTTTACGCAGTTCGACCTGACCGTCCACAGTCACGGCGCCCGAGGCGACCATCAGCTTGGCGGAGCCGCCGCTATCGGCCAGACCCGTTATTTTCAGGAGATTGTGCAGTTCGACGTAGTCGCCGGTCAGCGTGAAATCGAGATTAGGCATGGCGATTGCGGCAGGAGTAACGGGGTTCGCATGATAAGCCAGAAGCCCGCCTGCAGGCCCATTCAAGGAGGAAGGGGATAACTGAAGGTAAATGTTATCTCGTTGTTAGAAAAAGAAACGTTGCGTAACGGGGGGCGTTTGTCGAGAACCTCACTCGTAAAGTGACGGTCTGTAGAACACCTGCTGCATAAAGCGGCGGGTGACAGCAGACCGGGTGCAAGGCAACCGGTGCAGCGCCGACGGCGGCCCGCCGCTGCAGCACTGCATCAGCCCCTAAGCGCTTGCACCCTTGTCCCGACAACAATTTCAGAGAGGATAGCTCTATGACTCAGATTCGTTCGCTTCTGATCGGTACCGCCCTGACCGCTTTTGCCGCTACCGGCGCGGTTGCGCAGACCACTGCGCAACCGGATGCCGCTGCGGCCGGTCAGCAGATGACAGCGCCGGGCGCCGACACCGCAGCCCCGGCTGCGCAAGGCGTCCAGCCGGCTCCGCAGCGCCTGACGGCACCGGCTTCGACCGATCCGCTGGTGCAAAAGCGCGATGCCGACGCGAAGGCTAATGCCGAGTATCGCGCCTCGAAGAAGGCGTCGACGGCGCAATTGAAGGAACAGCAGTCTGCGGCCAAGGCGCAGTACAAGGAGCAGGTCCGCGACGCCAAGCTGAACCGCAAGGCTGACAAGCAAACCGCCAACAACGAAATGAAGATGAACATGCAGGGCCAGACACCGGCTCAGGACGACAGTTCGGACGTCAAGCACTAAGCATGGCACGCCTGGACGGCGGGTTCGCCTGCCGTTCCCGGTCTCCCGGTCAATCAGGCGCGGCCCGACGCCGCGCCGCCTAACGCGACTGGCGGGGTTGTTGCTGCGGCGCCTGCTGCCGCGGAAGCGGCGTGAAGAAGTTGCGCAGCCATGCGGCGAGCCGCGAGAAGATATCGTATGGCTCTTCCACGAAGATTTCCGGCTTTAGCAGGCGCAGATATTCCATGATCTGCTGCGCTTCCTGTTTCTGGAACGAGCCGTGAGAGATGCCGAGGCGCAGCAAGCCGCGCAGTTCGCCGAGTTTTTCGCGCGCCGTGCTGCCGATGCTGGTCTCGCAGGCCACCTTTGCTTCATACACCCGCTGCCGCAGCGATTCGACGAGGCGCCACGCCGGCGTCTGCATCAATTCTTCCAGGGTCTGGATGTCCTGAGCCGCACCTTTGATCTGGGCCGCGAGCGGGTCCACCAGCGAGGCATCGCCCTCCGATTCCTTGACGATCGCGGCCGCCCAGTCGTGGCACTGCTTCGCGAGCTCCTCGGGCGTCCATTCGGAGCGCGACGCGAAGCCAAAGCCAAATTCGGTCGCCTGCTGCATCAGGATCGCGACCACATCCGGGAATTCCTTGTCCAGCGTGCGTTTGGCCCACGCGTACTGGCCGCCCTGCAACATCCGCTTCACCGCGTGCTCGGTGAGCGGCACCATGTTGTCGAGCAGCTTGGCGCGCAGAAAGTCCTCAAACGACGGCGTGGCGAATTGCGGGTCGAGCTTGAGCGAGACGCGCAAAAAAGCGTCGAAATCCTTGCGCAAATTGGCGACGGTTTCGTCTTTGAGTGAAAGGGTTATTTGACCCATGTCTTATCCCGTTTGGTCCTCCCGCGTTGCACCGCAAAAGTGCCGCCTTCTGCGAACAGCCCCCGTGACAGGGCGGCATCGATGCTCGACGCGGTTGATCCTGCTTGTTGCCGCGTAACCAGCGGGAGTCGCTTCCCGACGAGCGGACCTCGACTGCATAACGGCGAACCAGGGTAAAACTTGAGGGCGCGGCGTGTTTTTGCCGCGGGGGCGGCGCCGCTTGCGGCGCTGCACAAGGCTGAGAGCGCCGCTCGGCAACCGTCTTGTATGGGATTGGAGTCAGGGCTATGGGACCAGAGTAAGCGCTAAGGCGCTCACTCCAGTCGACACACTCGAGGGGCTCTATTTGAGCACGACGCCTTGCCAGACGAAAAAGACCGTGAGGCCGACGGCGATAGTCAGGAGCGGCCGGCGCGTCAGGGCGCTGACTGCAACCGCAGCGAGCGCGCCGACCAGTTGCGGGTTACGCCAGGTCAGCTCGGCGCCGCCGCCGTGGGGCGACACGGCCATCGGCACGATCAGGGCGGTCAGCACCGTCACCGGCACGAACCCGAGGGCGGTGCGCACGAGCGGCGGGAACACCAGCCGGTCGCCCAGCACGAACACGGCCGCGCGGATCATCCACGTGATCAGCGCCATGCCGAGGATCAGCGCGACATAGTTCATTAGGTCACCTCCACGGTGCGCCGCTGCGGGCTGGGACGCGACAGCAGCACGCCGACCATGACCCCCGCCAGCACGGCAGCGAGCAGGCCCAGCTTGTACGGCCACGCCTGCCAGAAGAACGCCAGTGCGCCGGCCGTGACGGCGGCGGCGAAATAGCGCAGCGCGACGAGCTGCGGCACGACGATCGCGATAAAAGTGGCGACCATGGCGAAATCGAGCCCGAGCGACTGCAGTCCAGGGAATGCCGCGCCGAACAGCAGGCCGGCCACCGTCCAGATCTGCCAGTTGAGGTACATGGCGAGGCCCGCGCCGAGGAAGTAGTACGGGCTTACCGAGCCGGGAGGGTGGTGCCGGTAGTGTGCCCAGGCGACCGCGAAGACTTCGTCGGTGAGCACGCCGCCGAGCGCCAGGCGCCAGCGCAGCGGCAAATGCGAGACGTACGGCGCGAGCGTGGCGCTATACAGCACATGGCGCAGGTTGACGACGAGCGTGGTGGCCCACACCACCGCAAAGCTCGCGTGGCTGGCAATCAGGCCAAGCGCGATGAACTGCGCCGAGCCGGCGAACACGACGAGCGACATCAATTGCCCGTGCCACAGGTGCAGCGGGCCGGACGTGACGAGTGTGCCGAAAATCACGCCGAACGGCGCTGCGCCGACCATCATCGGGATGATGTCGCGCGCGCCGGCGGTGAGTTCGGCGAATCGGGCCGGGTGCTTGGGATCAGTCAATCTTGCCTCCTTGGTCCACCGAGCATAACGGCGGCGGGGTATGAAGGGCTTGTACGTTCTTGCGGTGGGATGAAAGGGCGGCCTGGTTCGGCGTCGGGGCGTCTGCGCCGGTTGTGGCTGGGTGGCTCGCGCGGGGCGCTTGCGCGGCTCTTCGTTCAGGCCGACTGCCAGCGTCCCGGCGGCACCCCGAACATGCGCCGGAAGTGCCGGGTGAAATGGCTTTGATCGGTGAAGCCGCTGGCCGCCGCCACCTCGGTGACGGAGACGCCCGCGCGCAAGGGCGCGAGTGCGCGTTGCAGCCGGACCTGATTGCGCCACGCGTGCGGCGGCAAACCGGTGGCCTGGGCGAACAGGCGCGCGGCATGGAATGGCGACAAGCCGACGGCGCCCGCCAGTTCGGCCAGTTGCAGCGGGGCGGCGAGGTCGCCGGTCAGGCGCTCTTTCATGCTGGCTACACGCGTGTCGTCGGCGGCGAGCCGCGCGGGCTTCGTCTGGTTGCCCGAATAGCGCACGAGCAGTGTCGAGAGGGCGTCGAGCATCGCGGCCTCGGCCGCGAGCGGATCGGCTTGTGCTTCGAGCAGGCGGTGCGCCCGCGCGAGCCGCTGGGCGAGGTCGAGATCGCGGATCACGCCGGGTTCGAACCACGGCAGCGCTTGAGGTTGACCCGCGACATCGTTGGCGAGCTGCTGGGTGAAATCCACCGGCGCATACAGCACGCGATAGCGCCAGCCTTCCTCGATGGCCCGTGCGCCCGTGTGCAGCTCGCCCGGGTTGATGATCGGCACGCTGCCCGCTTCGGCGATGTAGTCCGTGCCCAGATAGCGATAGCCCTCGGCGCCCGCGACGATCACGGGAATCGTGTACGCGTCGTGCCAGTGCGGCGAGAACTCGTGATCGTGATATTCGGCCGTGAGCAGATCCGCGCCGGGCAACAGCGGCGTGCGCCAGTAGCGGGCGGAATCGCGGAAACGGGTCACGGTCATGATGAAACTCGAGCTCGGCCTGCCAGTTTAGCGCGGAGCGGGTGTTCCGGGTGTCGCCGCACGAGCGGCTTTTAGCGGAGCGGGATGGTGGTGCCGGCCGGCATCGACACGGCGCTCACGCTGTTTTTCGCGCTGCCGCTGGCGACGCGATCGCTGTAGGTCAGATAGATCAGCGCATTGCGCTTCGGATCGACGATGCGCACCACATGCAGGGTCTTGAAGATCAGCGACATGCTGACGGAGAACACGTCGGATTGCTGCTTGAGCGGCCCGGTGAACTTGATGGCGCCGACCTGGCGGCAGGCGATCGACGCCTCGGTCGGATCTTCCGCAATGCCGAGCGTGCCTTTGATGCCGCCGGTGCGGGCCCGTGACACATAGCAGGTGACGCCCTGAACGAGCGGGTCGTCGTAGGCCTCGACCACTACGCGATCTGAGCCGGTCACGTGGAAATTGGTGTTGACGCTGCCCACTTCCTCGCTATGTGCGAGTGGATTGAGCAAGGCCGTGGCGGCAAGGGCAAACGTGACACGCAACAGGATGGAGTTCATCGGTAGAGCGGAATGATCGCGAAGGGAAAACGTCATCGTATAACGGCAAGCATGACGCGGGTGGGTGCCGCTGGGACAGTCCGCGAGACAGCGGGCTGAAGAGGAGAGTGCTCGCCTCGCGCGTGCTGGCGCAGGAAGCGCAAAAACAAAAAGGCCCGCACGGATGCGGGCCTTCGAATTCTTTGGCTCCTCGACCTGGGCTCGAACCAGGGACCTACGGATTAACAGTCCGGCGCTCTACCGACTGAGCTATCGAGGAACAGCAATACAACCTTTACATAAAAAAGCCCGTTTTGGTTAACGGGCCTTTGCAATTCTTGGCTCCCCGACCTGGGCTCGAACCAGGGACCTACGGATTAACAGTCCGGCGCTCTACCGACTGAGCTATCGGGGAACAACAACAGCAGAGAAGCAAAATTGTAGGGGGTGCTCCAAGGCCTGTCAATACCCCGGACTCATGTCGAATTCATTCGAACCGGTTGAGCCGGGATGGTCCATCACTGAGCCGGGACGCCGCCGCAGCGTGCGTCTGGCCGGCCGTCAGCACCCCCTGGGCGCTCAGCGAGCCAGCAGGGCCAGCTTTTCCTTCACGTCCTTGAACTCGTCGGCCTCGGGCAGCGGGGCCTTGGTCTTGGTGATGCTCGGCCAGTTCTTGGCAAGATCGGCGTTCAGCGCGATGAATTCCTGCTGGTCGCCCGGCACGTCTTCTTCGGCGTAGATGGCGTTCACCGGACATTCGGCGACGCACACAGCACAGTCGATGCACTCATCGGGGTCGATCGCGAGGAAGTTGGGACCTTCGCGAAAGCAGTCCACCGGGCACACATCGACGCAATCGGTATAGCGGCACTTGATGCAGCTTTCGGTCACAACGTGAGTCATTCAGGCAGCTCCTGCATGCGGTATCGGGGGAGGCGAAACGCCAAAAGCGGTATTGTAACGTAACGTCAAGTGGCATATGCAGGAGCCAGCCGCCCGGTTTAGACGTTTTCGTGATTAGTTTATGGTCCCGCGGGCAAGCCCGTCAGCGCCGTACAGCCGTGCGCATTCGGGTAACATGCGTACGGTCGGCGCGCCGGGGCGTGCCGCAGGCGCATGGGCCCTGTCGGGCCTTCCGTTTTAGCTGCAGTCCGGTTCGCACCATCATGATTATTACTTCGCTGCTCGATACTGATCTGTACAAGTTCACGATGATGCAGGTCGTTCTGCATCATTTCCCTGCCGCGAGCGTGGAATACCGCTTCCGCTGCCGGACCCAGAATGTCGATCTCGTGCCGTATATCGACGAGATTCGCGACGAAGTGCGCAAGCTGTGCGAGCTGCGCTTCACCGACGACGAGCTCGACTACCTGCGGCGCATGCGCTTCATCAAGGGCGATTTCATCGAGTTCCTTGCGCTGTTTCATCTGAACGAGAAGTACATCTCGGTCACGCCGTCGCCGAAGGGCAACGGCGAAATCGAAATCGACATCAAGGGCCCGTGGCTGCATACGATCCTGTTCGAGATCCCGGTGCTGGCGATCGTCAACGAGGTCTACTTCCGCAACACGCAGCGCGAACCGGCCTACGGCGAAGGCCGCGAGCGTCTCTCCGGGAAGATCAAGCTGCTCGGCGCGCGCCCCGAATTCGCGGACTGCAAGATCGCCGACTACGGCACGCGCCGCCGCTTCTCGAAGCGCTGGCACGAAGAGGTGATCCTGACGCTCAAAGACGACCTCGGCCAACAGTTCACCGGCACGAGCAACGTCTTTTACGCCATGAAGCATGGCCTCACGCCGCTCGGCACGATGGCGCACGAATACCTGCAGGCCTGCCAGGCGCTCGGGCCGCGCCTGCGCGATTCGCAGACCTACGGCTTCGAGATGTGGGCCAAGGAGTATCGCGGCGACCTCGGCATTGCGCTGTCCGACGTGTACGGCATGGAAGCCTTCCTGCGCGATTTCGACATGTACTTCTGCAAGCTGTTCGACGGCGCCCGCCACGATTCGGGCGATCCGTTCGACTGGGGCGAGCGGCTCCTCAAGCACTACGAGGCCAACCGCTGCGACCCGCGCACCAAGATCCTGGTGTTCTCCGACGCGCTCGACATTCCCAAGGTCCTGCAACTGTACGAACGCTTCCGCGGCCGCTGCAAGCTCGCCTTCGGCGTCGGCACCAACCTGACCAACGACCTCGGCTACAACCCGCTGCAGATCGTCATCAAGATGGTTCGCTGCAACGGCCAGCCGGTCGCCAAACTGTCCGACTCGCCGGGTAAGAACATGTGCGAGGACAAGGCTTATCTCGCCTATCTGCGCCAGGTGTTCGGCATCAAACAGCCGGACGAGGAAGTCTCGAAGTAAGCGCTGCAGCGGGCGTTGTTCCGTAGCCCGCCCTGGCCATCCGGCCGGGTGTTCGCGCGTGAAGTGGCCGGTATAATCCTCGCGATGCCGCACCGGCTATCGTAACGAGACAATCGCGAGGATTCGGCCCATGGATACATCGATCGCCCGCCGCAACATCCTGGCGCGCATTCGCGCAGCCCAGGGCCGCGAAGCCGAGCCGGCCGCTTCCGAGCATGAGGCCGTGGCCGACTATCTCGCACGCCATCCGCAAGGTCCGCGGCCGCCCATGCCGGAGGATCTCGCCGCACGCTTTATCGACGAAGCGCAGAAGATGGCCACTACCGTCGAGAGCGTCGCAGCCATGAGCGACGTGCCGGCTGCCGCGCAGCGCTATCTCGCGCAGCATGGCCTGCCGGTCCACGCGATTGCGTGGCAAACGCTGCAGGATATCAACTGGGCCGAAGCGGGTCTCACCGTGGCGTTCCGCAAGCCGGAAGATAGCGACGTGGTAGGTATCACCGGCTGTTTCTGCGCGACGGCGGAGACCGGCACCCTGGTGCTGTTGTCCGGCCCGGAAACCTATGCGTCCGCCGGTCTGCTGCCCGAAACGCATATTGCGATCGTGCCGGCCTCGCGTATCGTCGCCGGCCATGAAGAGGCGTTCGACCTGATTCGCGCCGAACGCGGCGAACTGCCGCGCGCGGTCAACTTCGTCTCCGGACCGTCGCGTACCGGCGATATCGAGCAGACCATCGTGCTCGGTGCGCACGGGCCGTACCGGGTTCACGCGATTGTCGTGCGCGGCGCGTGAACCACGGCCAACTGGTTTTATCTACCTCCTTTGTCTCCAGCGTGCCTTTTGAGGCGCGCTTCACTTAGCCCGTATTAGCCTGTAACAACACAAGGATCCGAATATGAAGCGACATGCCGCGTGGACGAGCATGGGGCTCGTCGCCGCGATGGCGCTATGGCCCGAACTGGCGTCGGCCGCAACACTCGACGGCGCGACGTTGCCGGCGTGGTGGGGCTTGCCGTTTGCGGGCGTGCTGTTGTCCATTGCAGTATTTCCGCTCGTCGCGCCGACCTTCTGGCATCACCATTTCGGCAAGATCGCGGCGGCGTGGGCGCTCGTGTTTCTCGTGCCGTTCGCGGCGACCTTCGGCGCCGGCGTCGCGTTCGGCTCTTTCGTTCACGCGATGCTCGAAGAGTACGTGCCGTTCATTGTGCTGCTGACCGCGCTCTATACCGTGGCCGGCGGCATCTGCGTGCGCGGCAATCTGCACGGCACGCCGCGCACCAATACGGCGATCATCGCCCTCGGCACGGCGCTCGCGAGCATCATGGGCACGACCGGCGCGGCCATGCTGCTGATCCGTCCGCTGCTGCGCGCCAATGACAATCGCAAGCACGTCGTGCACGTGGTCGTGTTCTTCATCTTTCTCGTCGCCAACGCAGGCGGCTCGCTGTCGCCGCTTGGCGACCCGCCGCTCTTTCTCGGCTTTCTCAACGGCGTGGGCTTTTTCTGGACCACCGCGCATCTGGCGTTGCCGATGCTGTTCGTGTGCGGCGTGCTGCTTGTGACGTTCTACGCGCTCGATTCGTACTATTTCCATCGCCGCGAAGAAGAGCGCTCGCCGTTTCTCGACCCCACGCCGGATACGCCCCTGCTCGGCATCGACGGCAAGATCAATTTCATCCTGCTCGCCATCGTGATTGCGCTCGTGCTGATGAGCGGCTTGTGGAAACCGGGCATCGAGTTCAACGTCTTCGGCACGCACGTCGCGCTGCAAAACGCTTTGCGCGATCTGGCGCTGATCGGTGTCACCCTGCTGTCGCTGGCGGTGACGCCGCGTGCGGCGCGCGAGGGCAACGCCTTCAACTGGGCGCCGATCGAAGAGGTGGCGAAACTGTTCGCCGGCATCTTCGTTACCATCGCGCCGGTCATCACGATTTTGCGCGCCGGTGATGCGGGCGCGTTCGCCGGCATCGTGCATCTGGTCAACGACGCGTCCGGCCAGCCGCACGACGCGATGTACTTCTGGGCGACCGGCTTGCTGTCGTCGTTCCTCGACAATGCGCCTACCTATCTGGTGTTCTTCAATCTGGCCGGCGGCGATGCGCAAACCTTGATGACCAAAGGCGCCACGACGCTGGCTGCGATCTCGGCCGGCGCGGTATTTATGGGCGCCAACAGCTATATCGGCAATGCGCCGAACTTCATGGTGAAGGCGATCGCCGAGTCGCGCGGCGTGCGCATGCCGAGTTTCTTTGGCTATCTGGCATGGTCGGCCGCTATCCTCATGCCGGTGTTTCTGGTGACCGCCTGGCTGTTCTTCTAACTTTTGGCGGTTGATGACGGCGGCGCCGCAGACGGTACCGCTGCGCTATTCGGAGAAATGCAATGCAGAAGATCCTTGTTGCCCGTCCGATCTTTCCGGATGTGATCGAACGCCTCAAACAGTATTTCGAGGTCGACTGGAACAACGGCGAGGTGCTGGGCGCCGACGAACTGACGCGGCGGCTCGCCGACAAGGACGGCGCGCTGACGGCCGGCGACCCGGTCGGCGCTGCCGTGCTGGCGGCAGCACCGCGCCTGCGGGTGGTGTCGAACATGGCGGTCGGCTACAACAATTTCGACATGGCCGCGTTCAACGCGGCGAACGTGCTCGGCACCAATACGCCGGACGTGCTCAACGAATCCACCGCCGATTTCGGCTGGGCGCTGATGATGGCTGCGGCGCGCCGCATCGCCGAGTCCGAACACTGGCTGCGCGCCGGGCAGTGGCAGAAGTGGGCGTATGACGGCTTTCTCGGCACTGACGTGTACGGCTCGACGCTTGGCGTGATCGGCATGGGCCGTATCGGCCAGGCGCTGGCGCGGCGCGCTCGCGGCTTCAACATGCAGGTGATCTATCACAACCGCTCGCGGGTCGCGCCGGAGATCGAAGCCGGGTTGAACGCGGAGTATGTGTCGAAAGCGGACCTGTTGCGGCGGGCCGATCACGTTGTGCTGGTGTTGCCGTATACGAAGGAGAACCATCACACGATCGGCGCGGCGGAGCTCGCGCAGATGAAGCCGACGGCGACGCTGACCAATATCGCACGCGGCGGCATCGTCGACGATGCGGCGCTCGTCGAGGCGCTGCGCGCGAAGCGTATCGCAGCGGCAGGGCTCGATGTCTACGAAGGCGAGCCGAAGCTGAACCCGGCGTTGCTCACCGTGCCGAACGTCGTGTTGACGCCGCATATCGCGAGCGCGACCGAAGCGACCCGGCGCGCGATGGCCAATCTCGCCGCCGACAACCTGATCGCCGCCTTGGGCGAAGGCCCGCACGCCGGCCGTCCGGCGAACCCGATCAATCCTGAGGTTATCGGCAAGGCGCGTTCATGATGATGATCGGTTTGCTCGCGGCGGTCGGAGTGCTGGCCGTCGCGCTGCTGATTGCCTTACTGGTCCTGATGCGCGGCGGCCGCCACAGCGATCTGCAGGCGCACTTCGACGAGCTGGGCGATCACGTCGGCTCGACAGCCGAAGCGCAGACGCGTGCGTTTGAGCGTCTCGAGCGCGAGCTGCGCAGCGAGATCAAGGAAACCGCGCGTGTCTCGCGAACCGAGCTGAACGGCGGCTTCTCGCAGTTCCAGCAGACGCTCGCCACGCAGTTCACCAGCATGACGACGCTGCAGAACGGCAAGATCGACGGCTTCGCGCAGCAGCTCGGACAACTGATGGAGACGAACGACCGGCGCTTTGCCGAAGTGCGGGCGACGATCGAGCAGCGCCTGAAGGACATCGAGGCGAACAACGCGACCAAACTCGAAGAGATGCGCCGCACGGTCGACGAGAAGCTGCACGCCACGCTCGAACAGCGCCTCGGTGAATCGTTCAAGCAGGTGTCGGACCGTCTCGAACAGGTGCATCGCGGGCTCGGAGAAATGCAGACGCTGGCCGCGGGTGTCGGCGATCTGAAGAAGGTGCTGACCAACGTCAAGACGCGCGGCACGTGGGGCGAGGTGCAGCTCGAAGCCCTGCTGGAACAGTTGCTGACTGCGGATCAATACGCGAAGAACGTCGCGACGGTGCCGAAAAGCGCCGACCGCGTCGAATTCGCGATCAAGCTGCCGGGGCGCCAGCAAGCGGATCAAGCGGGCGGCGAGGCGGTGCCGGTGTGGCTGCCGATCGACGCCAAATTCCCGCGTGAGGACTACGAGCGCCTGATCGACGCGCAGGAGCGCGCCGATCCGCTGGCGGTCGAAGAAGCGTCGCGAGCGCTGGAGGCGCGCATTCGCGCCGAGGCCCGCACGATCGCGGAGAAGTATGTGGCGCCGCCGCACACCACCGACTTCGCGCTGCTGTTCCTGCCCACCGAGGGCCTCTATGCGGAAGTCCTGCGCCGGCCCGGTCTCACCGACACGTTGCAGCGCGACTACCGCGTGACGATTGCCGGGCCGACCACGCTCACCGCGTTGCTCAACAGTTTGCAGATGGGTTTTCGCACGCTTGCGATCGAGAAGCGCTCGAGCGAGGTGTGGCAGGTGCTCGGCGCGGTGAAGACCGAGTTCGGCAAGTTCGGCGACGTGCTGGCGAAGACGAAGTCGCAGCTCGAAACGGTGACGCGTTCGATCGAAGCCGCGGAAACGCGCACGCGGGTGATGAACCGCAAGTTGCGCGATGTCGAAGCGTTGCCGGGGGATCAGGCGAGCGGCCTGCTGGGCGACGCGCTGCTTGGCGCGGATGCGGACGAATAGTGCGCGAGGAAGGGACCAATCAGGGCCGGGCAGGCGGCGGATAGGGGCGGGCTGTGTCAGATCGCGGGTGGCGGTGCGCGTTGCGCAATTGCGTGCCGCAGCCCGCGGTCGCTATGCCTTTAGCGCTGCTGCGCCCGCCAACTCGTCCAGCGCGTCACCCGTGATGCGCACGACGCGCCAGTCGGGCAACACTGTCGCGCCCAACTTCTCGTAGAAATCGATTGCCGGCTGATTCCAGTCGAGCACGGTCCATTCGAAGCGGCCGCATTGCCGCTCGACCGCCAACGCCGCCAGTTGCCGCAGCATCCGCGTGCCGAGACCGGTGCCGCGCTGCGACGGTTGCACGTAGAGGTCTTCCAGATACAGCCCACGCCGGCCGAGGAAGGTCGAGAAGTTATGGAAATACAACGCATAACCGACGATGCTGCCGTCTTCCTGCTGGGCGACCATGGCTTCCGACGCCGGCCGCGCGCCAAACAGCGCATCATGCACGCCGGCTTCGGTGGCGACGAACAGATGCGTCAGTTTCTCGAACTCGGCCAACTCGAGCATCAACGAGAAAATCGCGCCGACGTCGGCGGGTGTGGCCGCACGGATCGTGGCAGTCATCATGCTTCCTCGGGTACGTCGCTCAACTGGATCTCGATGCCGCCGAAACGCGACGCCACCCAGTTATACGCATGGCAGGCAATCCACAGCAGCACGAAACCGAGGATCGCATTCAGCAACAGCGCGCTGAACACGGTGCTCAACTCGACCGAACCGTAGCGGATAAACGCGACCAGCACGCCGAGCAGCACGATCGGCACGCTGAAGGTCAGATACACCAGGATCAGTGCCTTGGCGGTCTGTCCCGGCCCGATGAAAGAGATCTGTTTTTTCATGTAGATCAAACCCGTTGGTCGTAGTAAGGGTAGAGGGTAAGAGTAGCGTCTGGGTAAAAATCGGCTAGGGCGCGCGAGCCTCAGATCAGGCCGTCGAACAGCATGATATCGACGCTTTCGCCGGCGCCTACGTCAGCGCGCTCGTGCTCGAGCACGATAAAGCAGTTGGCTTCGCTCATCGAACTAAGGACCCCCGAGCTTTGCGAGCCGGTCGGCGTGACATGCCATTGGCCGCGCGTGTCGCGCTCGGCTATCCCGCGTTGATACTCGGTGCGGCCCGCGCGTTTGCGGATCAGGTCGCGGCTTTGGGCCTGCACGAGCGGGACCGCTTGCGGCGTAGCGCCCGACATGACCAGCAGCGCCTCGCGCACGATCTGATAGAACGTCACCATCACGGCGACGGGATTGCCCGGCAGGCCGAAGAACAGTGCAGGCAGGCCGAGACCGGGGCGCTCGCCTGACCAGACGCGGCCGAATGCGAGCGGGCGGCCCGGGCGCATCGCCAGGCTCCAGAATGCAACGTCGCCGAAGGTCCGCAGCAACTGCTGGGTGAAATCCGCTTCGCCGACCGATACACCGCCCGAGGTCAGGACCACGTCGGCGCTGGCCGCCGCGCTGCGCAGCGCGGCTTCGAGCGCGGCGGGCTGATCGCGCACCACGCCGAGGTCGAGCGTATCGATGTTCATCCGCCGCAGCATCGCAAACAGCGTGTGACGGTTGCTGTCGTACACGCAGCCTGGATCGAGCGGTTCGCCGAGCGAGCGCAGTTCGTCGCCGGTCGAAAAGAACGCAACCCGCAGACGGCGCCGTACCGGCACTTCACCGATCCCAAGCGAAGCAAGCAGGCCGAGGTCCGAGGCGCGCAGGACACGGCCGGCGCGCAGTGCGGCGCTGCCGAGCGCCAGATCCTCGCCGGCGAGACGGCGGTTGGCCCCGCCGCGCACGGCCGAGGCGGCAAAACAGATGGTCTCGCCGCTGCGCGTGACCAGTTCTTGCGGCACAACCGTGTCGCAACCGGCCGGCATCGTGGCCCCCGTCATGACCCGCACGCATTCCGTTATCGCGACGGCGCCGCCAAAGGGATGGCCGGCCAGCGCCTTGCCGGCGACGCCCAGTTCAACGGCATCGCCCTGGCCGGCGAGCGCATCGCTGTTGAATGCGTAGCCGTCCATGGCCGAGTTGTCGTGCGCGGGCACATTGCCCGGCGACACGATGTCCGCGGCCAGCACGCGGTCGAGCGCGTCGTGCAGCGGTACGCGTTCGACGGCCGTGACCGGGGTGGCCCACTGCCGCACGATCGCCTGAGCGGCCGTGACCGGCAACGCCTGAGGATCGTACTGTGCGACGCAACTGGAAAATTCGTTAAGTGTGGTCATGAATGGAGAGGCGTCGCGGCCGGATACGGTCGGCCGGAACGGATCCGGTGGCCGCCGTGCGGCCGGAGCAGGACAACGGCTACGATCTCCGGGACGTCTCAATGACGTTCGAGGTCGGCGAGTTCTTGCAAAGAATTGATATTGTAAAACGCGCGCTCATCGGGAAAGGCGACTTCGACCGTCCTGTGGCGCGCGTACCACGCGCGGACCTTGCGTTCACCCGCCTCCAGAAAGGCTGAGAGGTCGTCGGCGAGGCTCGTGCGCAACAAGGCGAAGACCGGGTGGATGGACGTCTTCCCGTTGGCGTCGGCGGTGATGACAGTAGCGATATCGGCCTGCTGCGCGTCGAGCGCCTCCACGAGACGGGCGGCGAGGTCGGCGGGCAGCCCGGGCGAGTCGCACGGCGCGCTGAGGACGAACGCCGTGCGGGCGGCGCGCAAGCCGGCCAGCAAACCCGCCAGCGGTCCCGGGAAGTCCGCCAGCGTATCCGTCACGACAGTCGCGCCGAATGGCGCGCCAAGCGCTGCGTAGACCTCGGGATGGCGATTGGCGCTGATCAGCAGCGGCCCGGTCTGCGGCGCGAGGCGCTTCAGGACGTGCAACGCCAGTGCTTCGCCGTGCAGGGTTTGCAGGCCTTTGTCGACGCCGCCCATGCGCGTGCCGCGGCCACCGGCGAGGACGAGGCCGGTGAGGTTGGCGGGCGTGGGGGCGAGGGCGGCAGGCAAGACGGCCTCAGCCGCCGATGTAGGACATTTCGACGCGGCGCTCGTCCGGCGCATGCGACGCGGCCTCGCCGCTGCCGCGCAACTGCGAGTAACGGTCGGCGCGGCCCTGCCAGATCTGGGCAACCGCGGAGGCGATCTCCGCGTCACTCGAGCCGTTGCGCACCAGCGCACGCAGGTCGTGTCCCGCTGATGCGAACAGGCACAGATACAGCTTGCCTTCCGTGGACAGCCGGGCCCGCGTGCAGGTGCCGCAGAACGCACGCGTCACGCTTGAGATCACGCCGATTTCGCCGCTGCCGTCCGTATAGCCCCAGCGCTGCGCGGTTTCGGCGGCGCTGTGCGCCTCGAGCGGCGCCAGCGGAAAGTGTTCGGCAATCCGCTCGACGACCTCGGCAGACGGCAGCACTTCGGCCATGTTCCAGCCGTTCGAGGTGCCCACATCCATGTACTCGATGAAGCGCAACACGCAGCCGGAGCCTTTGAAGTGGCGTGCCATCGGCACGATTTCCGTGTCGTTGGTGCCGCGCTTGACCACCATGTTGACCTTCACGGGCGCAAGGCCGACTGCCTGCGCGGCGGCGATGCCCTCGAGCACGTCGTTCACAGCGAAGTCGGCGTCGTTCATGCGGCGAAACAGCGCGTCGTCGAGCGCGTCGAGACTTACCGTGACGCGGGTCAGGCCGGCGTCCTTCAGACTGCGTGCCTTGCGCGCGAGCAGCGAACCGTTGGTGGTGAGGGTGAGATCGAGCGGCCGGCCTTCCGGCGTCCTGAGCTGGGCGAGCCGCTCGATCAGGTATTCCAGATTCTTGCGCAACAGCGGTTCGCCGCCGGTCAGGCGGATCTTTTCGACTCCATGCGCCACGAATACGCCGGCGAGCCGCTCGATTTCCTCGAAGCTCAGTAGCGCGTTGTGCGGCAAGAAGGCGTAATCCTTGTCGAACACCGCGCGCGGCATGCAGTAGACGCAGCGGAAGTTGCACCGGTCCGTCACCGAGATGCGCAGATCCCGCAGCGGGCGCGACAAGGTATCGCGCAGCACGCCGCTCGGCGCCTGCACGGGGCCGGAAATAACCGGCACCGTGCTGAGATCGGCAACAGGGATGATGCGTCGGGACATGAATTGCTTCAAATGAGTGCAGTCTTCCATTTTAGCGGAAGGGCCGGCTGCCCGTAGTGGGGCGAATACCCTCAGGCGGGCAACAAAAAGCCCGCCGATAAGGGCGGGCTTTTCGTCCTGCGCGACACCTCACGGCGCCGGGCGTGACGGCTTACTGCGGGTGCTTCGCCGTTTCGACCTGTTGCATCGGTGTGCTGTCGGCCGGCGGCAACGGCTTGCGCTCGCGCGGCACGCGGACCGGCTTCACGGTCTGCGTAGCGGCTTCCTGGGCGGCACGCAGCTTGGCGGCGTCGGTATTGACCCACACGAGGCCGGCGCTTTCCAGCACCGGTTGCAGGGCTTCCGGCGACAGGCCGTTGCGCGCGGCCGCTTGCGGAGCAGCAGCAGGCGCCGGCTCGGCTGCCTCAAGCGGGGCTTGCGCGGGCGCTTGCACCGGTGCAACTGCCGGTTGCGGCGAGGCCGGGGCCATGGTTTCGGCAACGACTTGCGGCGCGGCTTCGGCCACCGGCTGTGCTTCCACCGGAGCAGCAACTTCGACTGCCGGAGCGGCCGGTGCTGCTTGTGCGATCGGTGCCGCAGCGGCGACCGGCTCGGCTGCAGCCGTTTCGACGACTGCCGGTTCGGCGGCTGCCGGTGCGTACACAGGCGCCTCAACTGCCGGGGTTTCCACCGCCGGGGCTGCCGGCGCTGCGCTCGCCGTTTCGACAGGGGTTGCTGCGGCTTTGGTTTCGACCGGAGCCACAGGCGCCACGGGAGCGGCCGGCGCCGCCGGTGCGAATGCAAAGTGAGCCGGTTCGGCTTGCGCGACAACCGGGGCTTCGGACACAGCAGCTTGTGCGGCCGGCGCGAAGGCTTCGGTGCTGGCAACCTGTTCGGCAGGCGGAGCCGTCGTTTGCGTTGCAGCGTGCAGTTCGGTGGCGACAGCGGTTTCCGTTGCCACGGCTGCGACGGCTACTTCAACCGGCGCGGCCGGCGCTTCATGACGCGGCTGTTGGGCCGGCATCTCGACTGCTGCGATGGCCGTTTCGCTACCTGCTTCGGCACCTTCGGCAGACTCAGCGCCTTCCGCACCGAGGTTGCCGCTCACGCCTTCTTCTTCACGCTCGCGACGACCACCACGGCGACCGCGACGACGACGACGACGCTCTTCGCCCTCACGGGCTACGGCTTCCTGATCGACGGGGGCGCCGCCTTCGAGGCTGCCGGCCTGGTTCTGGGTCAGAAGATCCGTCTGGTTTTCGTCCTGGATCAGCGCTTCAGCGGCTTCCGGCTGCTGCTTGCGGCGCTCGCTACGTTCCGGACGCTCGCCACGTTCGCGACGTTCACCGCGTTCCTGGCGCTCGCCACGCGCTGCGCTTTCCACCGCTTCGCCGCGCTCGGCACGTTCGCCGCGGTTTTCACGGCCTTCGCGCTCGCCACGGTTGTCGCGGCTTTCACGACCTTCGCGCGGCTCACGGCCACTACGCGGTTCACGGGCTTCACGACCCTCACGCGGTTCGCGTGCTTCGCGCGGCTCACGGCCCTCGCGAGTTTCACGACCCTCGCGGCCTTCACGTTCTTCGCGCCGCTGCGACGGCTGGCCCTGACGGCCGCCCAACGCCGCACCTTCGCCGCGCGCCGCACCATCACGGCCGCTCGCGCCGCCACGGCGGTTGCGGTTACGCTCGCCGCCGCGTTCGCCGTTGCGCTCGCCGCGCTCCGGGCGATCGCCGCGTGCCGGGCGCGCCGTCTGCTCGACGGGGGCCGGTGCTGCCGGTGCCGGAGCCGCCGGCGCCGCGCCGAACAGCTTCTTCAGCCAGCCGATTAAGCCACCGCTAGCCGGCGTGACTGCGACAGGCGCAGGCGTAGCCGGTGCAGCGGGGCGAACCGGTGCGCTCGGCGCCGGCTTTTCAGGCGTGATGCCCTTGACCGCCGCTTCCTGCTTCGGCTTCACTTCTTCGGCGCGCTTGCTGTAACCGGTTTCCGATTCCAGTTCGCGGGCCGCTTCTTCGGCCATCTTCCACGAAGCGCGCGGATCGTCGAGGCGCGCGTCGTCGTGACGCAGGCGCTCGAGCTTGTAATGCGGCGTGTCGAGGTGCTTGTTCGGGATCAGGACGACATTGACCTTGAAACGCGACTCGATCTTGTTGATTTCGGCACGCTTCTCGTTCAGCAGGAAGGCGGTCACTTCGACCGGCACCTGGCAATGGATTGCCGCGGTGTTTTCCTTCATCGCTTCTTCCTGAATGATCCGCAGCACTTGCAGCGCGGACGATTCGGTATCGCGGATGTGGCCCGTGCCGTTGCAGCGCGGGCAGGTGACGTGGCTGCCTTCCGAGAGGGCCGGGCGCAGACGCTGGCGCGACAGCTCCATCAGGCCGAAACGCGAAATCTTGCCCATCTGCACGCGCGCGCGGTCGTGCTTCAACGCATCTTTCAGGCGCTGTTCGACTTCACGCTGGCTCTTGGCCGATTCCATGTCGATGAAGTCGATCACGATCAGGCCGCCCAGGTCGCGCAGACGCAACTGGCGGGCCACTTCGTCGGCGGCTTCGAGGTTGGTACGGGCCGCGGTTTCCTCGATGTCGGCGCCCTTGGTGGCGCGCGCCGAGTTCACGTCGATCGCCACCAGCGCTTCGGTGTGGTCGATCACGATCGCGCCGCCCGAGGGCAGCGGCACCGTGCGCGAATAGGCCGTTTCGATCTGGTGTTCGATCTGGAAGCGCGAGAAAAGCGGCACATCGTCGTGATACCGCTTCACCTTGCTGACATTGTCCGGCATCACGATGTCCATGAAGGCGCGGGCCTGGTCATGGATTTCCGTGGTGTCGATGAGGATTTCGCCGATATCCGGCTGGAAATAGTCGCGAATCGCGCGGATGACGAGGCTCGATTCGAGATAAATCAGCATCGGCTGGCCAGCCGAGCCGCTTTGCGACGCGGCTTCGATCGCGCGCCACAGTTGCATCAGATAGTTCAGGTCCCACTGCAGCTCTTCGGCGGAGCGGCCAATGCCGGCCGTGCGCGCGATGATGCTCATGCCGTCCGGCAATTGGAGTTGCGCCATGGTTTCGCGCAGTTCCTGACGGTCGTCGCCTTCGATCCGGCGCGACACGCCGCCGCCGCGCGGGTTGTTCGGCATCAGGACCAGGTAGCGGCCCGCCAGCGAAATGAAGGTGGTGAGAGCGGCGCCCTTGTTGCCGCGTTCTTCCTTTTCGACCTGGACGATCAGTTCCTGACCTTCTTTCAGGGCGTCCTGGATACGGGCGGAGCGCATGTCGACGCCGTCACGGAAATACTGACGGGCGACTTCCTTGAATGGCAGAAAACCGTGGCGGTCTTCGCCATAGTTGACGAAACAGGCTTCGAGCGACGGCTCGATGCGGGTGATGATGCCCTTGTAAATATTGCCTTTGCGCTGTTCGCGCCCGGCGGTTTCGATGTCGATATCGATGAGTTTTTGCCCATCGACGATGGCTACGCGCAGTTCTTCCTGCTGCGTCGCGTTGAACAACATGCGTTTCATTGAACGGCTCCAGAGCGGCTTAGCCTGCCCACGCCTTAGCGTTTGTCGGACGCAAAGGACGATCAGGGCAGCGGCATGCCGCGCCTTATTGTGTTTTCACAAGCACGCTGGAGCGGGAAAAATGGCGGGGAGAATTGCCTGAGAGGGCCCGGTCCGTACAAAAGGACGCGGTGCCGCAGGGCACATGCGAACACGGCTTCAAATAACGGCCCGACACGCCGCGGGTACTGCCGGCTGACCTGCACACGCCTTCATCCACTCGCGCCGGTGCGCCAACTGGGCGCGTGACCGGAGGGTCGAAGACTGTGGTCGAGCCGCAGCGGGAAGTTCGCGCAATAGGCGCGTCTTTTCTCGCCGGGGGTGTCTCGCCTCATTTTGACGTCGCCATGTCTTGTACTTTCTACAAGACGCCTTGGGCGCACGCCGTATTTTCGCAACCGGAAGCCTCGTCCTGCAGGGCGTCAAACCGCCCGATACCAGAGGCTCGCAGTTAAATTCTTTTTTACCAAAATTCCGTTACCGCGGAGCCGACCGTGACCGAACGCGCCTGTGGGCGCCGTCCCTGCCGGGTGCTGACTCCGTGCGTACAACTTGTTGCATCTCGTTATGCGGGTGAGCAACCAGACCCGGGCGCAAGTAAAATGACTGTTTATCGCTTGCACCTGCGCAGACCGCCAGAATACCGGACAATGCGCCGGCCGCCGCAGACTGCTGGGCAAATTATATTCAGAATGAAAGAGTTAGGCAAAATATCCCAGAAATCGGTCGCAAGCGACCAGGTCTCGATGATCGAGATCGACGACGGCGCGGCCGGACAGCGCATCGACAACTTCCTGTTGCGCGTTTGTAAAGGTGTGCCGAAGAGCCACATTTACCGCATTCTGCGTAGCGGGGAAGTGCGTGTAAACAAGGGCCGGGTCGACGCCCAGTACCGCCTCGAGCATGGCGATCTGGTGCGTGTCCCGCCCATCCGAATTGCCCAGGGAACCGAAGCGAGCACTCACAATCAGGTGCCGGCCGGCCATTTCGATATTCTTTTTGAAGATGACCACATGCTGGTCATCGACAAACCGGCCGGCGTCGCCGTGCACGGCGGCAGCGGAGTGGCGTTCGGGGTGATCGAGCAGATGCGCGAGGCGCGTCCGCAGGCAAAATTCCTCGAACTGGTGCATCGGCTGGACCGCGAGACCTCCGGCGTGCTGATGCTGGCCAAGAAGCGCGCGGCGCTAGTCGGCCTGCACGAGCAGATCCGCGAGAACAAGATGGACAAGCGCTACTACGCCTGCGTGCACGGCGAGTGGGCGAGCGACTGGGGCCGCCGCCGGGCGGTCAAGGAGCCGCTGCACAAATATCTGACGGCGGACGGCGAGCGCCGCGTGCGGGTTCAGGCGGACGGCCTCGCGTCTCACACGGTCTTCAACCTGGTGAACCGCTGGCCGGACTACGCATTGCTCGAAGCGGAACTGAAGACCGGCCGCACGCATCAGATCCGGGTTCACCTGGCGCATCTGGCGTTGCCGATCGTCGGTGACGCTAAATACGGCGACTTCGCGCTGAATAAAGAGCTGGCGCGCACCAATGCGCGTCCAGGGCTAAAGCGGATGTTTCTGCATGCATACCGGCTCAAGCTGACGCACCCCGCTACGGGAGCAGTGCTGCAGTTCGAGGCGCCGCTGCCGGCCGAATGCCGCCGCTTTATCGACCAGCTCAATGAGATTAACCAAGGGTCAAACCCGGAGACGGATACGCATGGCTAGAGAGCAATTTGATCTGATCGTCTTCGATTGGGACGGCACCTTGATGGATTCGACCGCGCATATCACGCGCAGTATCCAGTCGGCGTGCCGCGATCTCGGTTTGCCGGTGCCGGCGGACGAGGCGGCCAGCTATGTGATCGGCCTCGGCCTGCGCGACGCGCTGCAGATCGCCGCGCCCACGCTCGATCCATCGGAGTATCCGCGTCTTGCCGAGCGCTACCGCTTCCATTACCTGGTGAAAGACCAGACCACCGAACTTTTTGCCGGTGTGCGCGAGATGCTGCAGGAGTTGCGCGATCAGGGCTATCTGCTCGGTGTCGCCACCGGCAAGAGCCGGGTGGGCCTGAACCGCGCGCTCGACCAGTCGCGCCTCACCAGCCTGTTCGACGGCACGCGCTGCGCCGACGAAACCTTCTCGAAGCCCCATCCGGCGATGCTGCACGAACTGACCCGCGAACTGGGCCAGGATCTGGCGCGCACGGTGATGGTCGGGGATACGACTCATGATCTGCAGATGGCGATCAATGCGGGCGTGGCGGGCATTGGCGTCACCTACGGCGCGCATCCGGCTGCTTCGTTGTCGGCGCTCGAGCCAAGGTTTGTCGCCCCGAGCGTGAGCGCATTGTCCGCCTGGCTGCGCGAGAACGCATGAGCGCGGCTGCCATGGAGCCGGTCCGGGTATGCGCCTCCGATGAACTGATCGACGGCGGAGCAGGGCTGCGGCGCGCGGCGAAATATGCCGGCGGCGAGGCAATTGTCTTTTTTGTCCGGTATGGTGGCCACGCTTATGGTTATCTGAACCGTTGCGCGCACGTGCCGATGGAGCTCGATTGGGTTGAGGGTCAGTTCTTCGAATCTTCGAGTTTATACTTGATGTGCGCCACGCACGGCGCAATTTACGCGCCGGACACAGGTAAATGTGTCGGCGGTCCGTGCCGTGGCGGCAGGCTGCGTCCCGTTCAGGTCGACGAACGGGATACGCCGGATGGCCGCGCGGTATTCTGGCTGCCGGACGACGACCTGCGTCCGGTCACCCCCTGACTCTTCGATCTGCGACGCATGTCCGACAATCTCACTCCCGATCCGAACCAACCGTCCTCCGCGGGTCGCAAGCCGCCCCCCGCCGATGAACCGGGCTGGGAACGCGCCGCGCTCGAGCGCATTGCGCTGGCTGCGATCAGCGAGCAGCGTGCGGCGCGCCGCTGGAAAATCTTTTTCCGTTTTGTGTTCATTGCCGTGCTGCTGCTGGTTGTCTGGGGTGTCTTCGACTTTTCCGGTGAGAAGGTTGCCACGACCGGGCGTCACACGGCGCTGATCACACTCGACGGCGAAATTGCCGCGGACACCAATGCCAATGCCGACGACGTCGACTCCGCGCTGGAAAGCGCCTTCGACGATGCCGGCACCGCGGGCGTGATCCTGAGCTGCAACAGTCCGGGCGGTAGTCCGGTGCAGGCGGGCATCATCAATCGCGATATTCGCCGGTTGCGCACCAAATATCCGTCTATTCCGCTGTACGTGGTGGTGGGCGACATGTGCGCTTCGGGCGGCTACTACGCGGCGGCAGCGGCGGACAAGATTTACGTGGACAAGGCGAGCATCGTCGGTTCCATCGGCGTGCTGATGGACGGTTTCGGCTTTACCGGCCTGATGGACAAGCTGGGCGTCCAGCGGCGTCTGCATACTTCGGGTGAGAACAAGGGCTTTTTCGACCCGTTCTCGCCGGAAACGCCGAAGATGGACGCGCACGCACAGGAAATGCTCGATCAGATCCACCAGCAGTTCATCGACGCGGTGCGCGAAGGCCGCGGCAAGCGGCTGCATGAGACGCCGGATATCTTCTCGGGCCTGTTCTGGACCGGCCAGCAGAGCGTCGACCTGGGGCTGGCGGATGGCTTCGGCGACGCCGACTATGTGGCGCGCGAGATCATCAAGGCGCCGGATATCGTCGACTACACCGTCAAGGAAAGCATCACCGACCGCGTTGCGCGCAAGTTTGGCGCGGCGGTCGGCAGCGCCGCGGTTCATGCGCTGGTGCTGGGCGGGAAGATGAGCTTGCGGTGAGAGGCGTGGCGGCTGAGCGCCGCCGGGTACCGCAGGGGGCGGCATCGGCGGCGGGCATGCCGTCAGCCTGTCAAACGGCAAGCAGCAGGAAAATCGCCGGGCGCTTGTGCAAATCAGGCGCCGGCGCCTTTTTCCAGTCCGCCGCCGTGCGGCTGGCGATGGTCTCCGTTTCCAGCGTCAGGTCGACCGCCACACAAACCAGCGTCGACGGCGCGCAGCTTGCCAGCAGCGTGTCGAGCAGCGCCTTGTTGCGATAAGGCGTCTCAATGAAGATCTGGGTCTGCTTCCCCTTGCGCGATTGCTGTTCCAGCTCGCGCAACCGCTTGGCCCGTTCGGCCGCATCCACAGGCAAGTAGCCGTGAAATGCAAAGCTCTGGCCGTTCAGTCCGGAAGCCATCAATGCCAGCAGGATCGAACTCGGGCCGACGAACGGCACGACCTTGACGCCGCGTTCGTGCGCCCGCCGCACCAGCAAAGCACCCGGATCGGCTACGGCCGGACAGCCGGCCTCGGAGACAAGGCCGGCGTCAGTACCGGCCAGAAGCGGCGCCAGCAGCTTGTCGATCTCACCCGCCGGTGTGTTCACATTCAGTTCGCGAATTTCAATTTCCTGGATCGGGCGCTCGGTACCGACCTTCTTCAGGAAAGCGCGGGTGGTTTTCGCGTTTTCGCCAATGTAGTAGTGCAGGGCCGCCGCGCGAGCCCGTACCGGTGCGGGCAGGACTGCGTCGAGCGCCGCGGCGTCGCCTTCGCCGAGCGTGTTCGGGATCAAATACAGTGTGCCGCTCATTGCGCCCCCAGCAAAGGAAAGCCTGCCGCCAGCAGCATCTGCGACAGCGCAATCAGCGGCAGTCCGACGAGCGCCGTCGGATCGTCCGACCTGATCGCATCCAGCAGCGCAATGCCGAGCCCTTCGGATTTGGCGCTGCCGGCCACGTCGTAAGGTGTTTCGGCGCGCAGATAGGCGTCCAGCTCGGCGTCGGAAAGATTCCTGAAGCGGACCGTGGTGATGACGTCGAGCGTCTGCGCGCTGCGGTTGCGACTATTGAACAGGCACAGCGCGCTATGAAACAGCACTTCGCGGCCGCGCATGGCCTGCAACTGGGCGAGCGCCTTGTCGTGCGAGCCCGGCTTGCCGATTTGCAGGCCGTCGTAGGTGGCGACCTGATCCGAGCCGATCACCAGGGCGTGCTCGCCGGCGTTCAGTTGGGCGGCAACGGCGCGCGCTTTGACTTCGGCGAGCCGCAGTGCGGTCGTTTCGGGCGTTTCGCCCGGCAGGGGCGTTTCGTCGACAGCCGGCACAATGACGTCGAACGATACGCGCAGGCGTTCCAGAAGCTCGCGGCGATAGCGCGAACTCGACGCCAGAATCAGGCGCGGCGGGCGGGAAGGGGTATCCGGCATGGTGAACCAACGGCTAGAGAGGGCAGGCCACACGGGCCTTGGCGCGTGCGGGCTTAAGTGTTTGACTCGAAAAGACAAAACGGATATGATTTTGGGCTTTTCATCGGTATGTGCATGTTGCCTCCATGTTGCAAGTGAGCTCCATACCCGCCGCAGCCTTGCTGCAACTAGGGTTTGTCTCGTAGTGGAAGCAGCGCCTTAACGGGCAACATACAAGGCACCTACCGATTACCCCGGCTAAATCCGTGCCGACGCAGGAGCGCACATGACTCAACATCCTGGCAAACCTGCTGGTCTTACCGACCCGCATGAGCTCGATCTGTTCGAATTCGCGCGCAGTGGGCGCCAGGCCGCGGGTGTCGTGCGCGTCTCGCAACTGCCGCGCATGTTAAACGAAGTTCCGGCGGAAGCGCCAGAGCGCGCAAGCGCGTTCACCTGGCAGGCCGAAGGGGCGACGCAGCCGGAATTGCAGGACGACGGCACCGAGGGTCCGCAGCCTTATCTCAGGCTCGCGATTCACGGGGTTGCATGGCTCGAATGTCAGCGGTGTCTCGCGCCGTATGAGCAGGCGTTCAACGTCGATGCGACATATCGGATCGTCAACACTGAGGCGGAAGCCGAAGAGTTTCCGCTCGACGAGGATGAAGTCGATGTGATCGTGGGTTCAACCCAGTTCGATCTTATCGACTTGATCGAAGAAGAGTTGCTGCTGAGTTTGCCGCTGGTGCCCAAGCATGATGTCTGCCCTGAAGTGCACGAGTCTCTCGTGTCAGGGGTGGCGGGTGAAGAGGGCGACGAAGCCGCGCAGGGTGAGGCTGAAGAGGGCGATGAGCCCGCTCGGCCCAATCCGTTTGCGGCGCTCGAAGCCCTTAAAAAGGGCGGTCCCGGCGGCGAAAAGCACTGAACAGTTGCATAGGAGCACGATGCGGCGCGCCGGCCATCCGGCCAGTGGCGATTGCAGTATCGGGCTGTGTTAGAATTCGGAAAATTTTTAGGAGTTATCATGGCAGTCCAACAAAACAAGAAGTCGCCGTCGAAGCGCGGCATGCACCGCTCGCACGATTTCCTCACCGCAGCGCCGCTGGCTGTCGAACCGAGCACGGGTGAGGTGCATCTGCGTCACCACGTTAGCCCGAACGGCTACTATCGCGGCAAGAAAGTCGTCAAGACGAAGAACGACTAATCGTTCCACAGCGTTGCGCCCCTTGGCGTTTCGCGTGGCGATCGGCTCGCTTGACATTTTCCCGGCTCGACAAAAAGGCGGCATTCTACTGCCGCTTTTTTACGCCTGAAATTCGTCGCACTCCATGACAGTAAAGCTCACAATAGATTGCATGGGGGGCGACCACGGCCCGTCCGTGACCGTTCCCGCGGCTGTCAATTTCGTTCGTTCGCATCCTGATGCGCAACTGATGCTGGTTGGCATCGAAAGCGCCATTCGCGCCCAGCTCAAGAAGTTAAAGGCTGAGGGCGAGCCTGCTCTGGTCGTTGTGCCCGCTTCCGAGATCGTCGCCATGGACGATCCGGTTGAGGTCGCGCTGCGCAAGAAGAAAGACTCGTCGATGCGCGTCGCGTTGAACCGCGTCAAGGAAGGCGAGGCTCAGGCCTGCATCTCCGCCGGCAACACCGGCGCGCTGATGGCAGTGTCCCGCTATGTTCTGAAAACGCTCCCGGGCATCGAGCGCCCGGCGATTGCGTTCGCGCTGCCCAATCCCACCGGCTATACGATGATGCTCGACCTGGGCGCCAACGTCGATTGCGAGCCGCAGCATCTGCTGCAGTTCGCGGAGATGGGGCATGCGCTTGTGTCCGCGCTGGAGGGCAAAGACCGTCCTACGATCGGCCTGCTCAACATCGGCGAAGAGGTCATCAAGGGCAACGAGACCATCAAGCGTGCCGGTGAACTGCTGCGAGCGAGTACACTGAATTTTCACGGTAACGTCGAAGGCGACGACATCTATAAGGGCACGACCGACGTGATCGTCTGCGACGGTTTCGTCGGCAATGTCGCGCTGAAGACGTCGGAAGGGCTCGCGCAAATGCTGAACAACATCATCAAGGAAGAGTTCGGCCGTTCGTGGCTGACCAAGGTGATGGCGGTCCTTGCATGGCCGGTGTTAATGCGCTTCAAGAAGCGTGTGGACCATCGGCAATACAATGGTGCTGCACTGCTCGGCCTGCGCAGTCTTGTGATCAAGAGCCACGGCTCGGCAGACGCCTACGCGTTTGAGTGGGCAATCAAACGCGGGTATGATGCCGTCAAAAACGGCGTGCTGGAACGCCTTGCGCGGGCCATGGAAGAGAACGCGGGTTCTCTGGAACAGGCAACGCGCGACGCAAGCGGTGCGGGTTACGCAAGCCCGGCCGCAGGCCAGCCAGCCGAGCCCTACGCTGCGCTATCCTCGAAGGCATAATGGCTCAATCGACAATTTATTCCCGCGTGCTGGGAACCGGCAGCTATCTGCCTCCCGGACGCGTCACCAATCAGGAACTGGCTGAACGTCTCGCCAGGCAGGGCGTCGAGACGAGCGACGAGTGGATCGTGGCCCGCACGGGCATCCACGCGCGCCACTTCGCAGAACCTGATGTCACCACCAGCGATCTCGCGCTGGTCGCCGCCCAACGTGCGATCGAAGCGGCCGATATCGACCCGCAATCGATCGATCTGATCATTGTTGCCACGTCCACGCCGGACTATGTGTTCCCCAGCACGGCGTGCCTGCTGCAAAACAAGCTCGGCATCAAGAACAACGGCGCGGCGTTCGACGTGCAGGCCGTCTGTTCCGGCTTCGCCTATGCAGTGGCAACGGCCGACAGTTTCATCCGCAGCGGTCAGCATCGCACCGCGCTGGTGATCGGCGCGGAGACTTTTTCGCGCCTGCTCGATTTCAACGACCGCACCACCTGCGTGCTGTTCGGCGACGGCGCCGGCGCAATCATCCTGTCGGCCTCCGATGAGCCGGGCGTGCTCTCGAGCGCCCTGCATGCCGACGGCAGCCACTCCAACATCCTCTGCACGCCGGGCAACGTGAACGGTGGCGTGATCGCCGGCAGCGCGTTCCTGTATATGGATGGCCAGGCGGTGTTCAAGCTCGCGGTCAACGTGCTGGAGAAGGTCGCGGTCGAAGCGCTTACCAAAGCTGGGCTCGCACCGGAACAGGTCGATTGGCTGATTCCGCATCAGGCCAATATCCGTATCATGCAAAGCACGTGCCGCAAGCTCGGCCTGCCGCAGGAACGAATGGTCGTCACCGTGGGCGAGCACGGCAATACGTCGGCTGCCTCCATCCCGCTCGCATTCGACGTCGCCGTGCGCGACGGCCGCATCAAGCGCGGCCAGAACGTTCTGATCGAAGGCGTGGGCGGCGGCTTCACGTGGGGCGCGTCGGTTATCCGCTATTGACCGGCTGCGGGAGCGGCTGCATGAGGCGGCGCGTCGGTTGCGCCGCCCGCAGCGATGAATCGCGTCGCTAGGGCCGCGTGCCGTACGCATCTGAAACATCGAATTTTGAGTATCCCATGAAATTTGCGTTCGTTTTTCCTGGTCAGGGCTCGCAGTCGGTCGGCATGCTCAACGCATTTGCCGATCACGCCATCGTGCGCGAGACGGTTCAGGAAGCCTCCGACGCGCTTGGTCAGGATCTGGGCAAGCTGATCGCCGAAGGTCCGGCCGACGATCTGAACCTCACCACCAATACCCAACCCGTCATGCTGATTGCCGCTTACGCGATCTACCGCGCATGGCAGGCTGCGGGCGGTCCGGCGCCGGCGATCGTCGCTGGCCACAGCCTCGGCGAGTATACGGCGCTGGTCGCCGCCGGCGCGCTGGCGTTCCGTGATGCGGTGCCGCTCGTGCGCTTCCGCGCGCAAGCCATGCAAACGGCTGTGCCGGTGGGCGTGGGCGGCATGGCGGCGATCCTCGGTCTCGACGACGACACGGTGCGCGCGGTGTGTGCCGAAGCGGCGTCCGTGGGTGTCGTGGAAGCCGTGAATTTCAATGCGCCGGCACAAGTCGTGATCGCCGGCCATAAGGCTGCAGTCGAGAAGGCTTGCGAACTCGCCAAGGCGGCGGGTGCGAAGCGCGCGCTGCCGCTGCCGGTGTCCGCGCCGTTCCATTCGTCGCTGCTCAAGCCCGCTTCGGACCAGTTGCGCGAGTATCTGGCGAGCGTCGAGGTGCAGGTGCCGAAGATTCCCGTCGTCAACAACGTCGACGTGACCATCGTCAACGAACCTGCCGCTATCAAGGATGCCCTCGTGCGCCAGGCAGCCGGTGCGGTGCGTTGGGTCGAATGCGTGCAGGTCATGGCGGGCCAGGGCGTGACGCACGTGATCGAATGCGGCCCGGGTAAGGTGCTGGCGGGTTTGACCAAACGCATCGACGGCAATCTGGTCGGCGCTTCGGTGTTCGATCCGGCTTCGCTCGAAGAAACGCTTAAGCTCGTGACGGCCTGAGCGCTGCGTCAGCAGCAGCCAACAACACCAGCCAGCCTCAAGATTGCAATTAGCCCGTAAGGGCACTCCGGACTGACAGATGGAAAAGACTCTCGATAAGCAGATCGCGATCGTAACCGGCGCGTCGCGCGGCATTGGCCGCGCCATTGCGCTCGAACTGGCGCGTCAGGGCGCAACCGTGATCGGCACGGCAACCAGCGAAAGCGGCGCAAGCGCCATTACCGAAGCATTCAAGGCCGAAGGTGTGAACGGCCGTGGTGCAGTACTGAACGTGAACGATGCGGCTGCAGCGGAAGCGCTGATCGACGGCACCGTAAAGGAATTCGGCGCGTTGCATGTGCTGGTGAACAACGCGGGCATCACCCAGGATCAACTGGCAATGCGCATGAAGGACGACGACTGGGATGCGGTGATCGACACCAATCTCAAGTCCGTGTTCCGCTTGTCGCGCGCCGTGCTGCGCCCGATGATGAAGGCGCGCGGCGGCCGCATCATCAACATCACGTCGGTGGTCGGCTCGGCCGGCAACCCGGGGCAGGTCAACTACGCGGCGGCGAAGGCCGGCGTAGCGGGCATGACGCGGGCGCTCGCGCGTGAGATCGGCAGTCGCGGCATCACCGTGAACTGCGTGGCGCCAGGCTTCATCGACACCGACATGACGAAGACCTTGCCGGAAGAGCAGCAGGCCGCGCTGAAGACCCAGATTCCGCTGGGCCGTCTGGGCAGCCCGGAAGACATCGCGCATGCCGTCGCGTTTCTTGCTTCGCCGCAGGCTGGATATATCACCGGCACGACGCTGCATGTGAACGGCGGCATGTACATGTCGTAACGGAATTCGGTTACCATCCGCGCCGTGACGCGTTTCTCGACGCGTGGGGCGGATGCCTTGACAGGAACCGTGCGCGCCGCTTTTTTGAGGGGCAAACCTGATAAAATGCGCGCACCTGTATTTTTGAACTTCTTTTCCCTTGGAGGGGTTAATGGACAATATCGAACAGCGCGTCAAGAAGATCGTCGCAGAACAACTGGGCGTTGCCGAAGCGGAGATCAAGAACGAAGCATCGTTCGTGAACGACCTCGGCGCTGACTCGCTCGACACCGTCGAACTCGTGATGGCCCTCGAAGACGAATTCGGCATGGAAATTCCGGATGAAGAAGCTGAAAAGATCACGACCGTTCAGCAAGCGATCGACTACGCTCGCGCAAACGTCAAGGCCTAAGGTCATTCGCGCCCGCGTTGCCGGGTTGGCGGCGTGTGACGCCCTGTCGGGCCGGTTTCCGGCATCCGCAGGGCTGGTGCTATTGCCGACGGAGTTGGCGATGACGTCTCCAGCGCAGCGGGCGGTGAGTTGGCTGGTGCATATGCCAGCGAATTTACCCGCGCAGTTTCCAGGTTAACAGCCACAGGGCTCACAGGTCCGATTCCTGTGTCCACTGTGGCTTTTGCTTTTGTCACCCATGAAAAAGAGGTTACCGTGAGCCGTCGTCGTGTTGTTGTTACAGGCCTGGGGCTGATTTCGCCTGTTGGCAATAATGTTGCCGACGGCTGGGCCAATCTGGTCGCCGGCAAGTCAGGTATTGCCGACATCACGAAGTTCGACGCGTCGAACTTCTCGACCCGCTTCGCCGGTGAGGTGAAGGGCTTCAATATCGAGGACTACGTCCCCGGTAAGGAAGCGCGCCATATGGATACGTTTATCCATTACGGCGTCGCTGCCGGCATCCAGGCGATGCAGGATAGCGGTCTCGAAATCACTGAAGAAAACGCCGAGCGCGTCGGTGTCGTGGTCGGCTCGGGCATCGGCGGTCTGCCGATGATCGAAGTGACGCAGACGGAATTGCTGAATCGCGGCCCGCGCCGGATTTCGCCGTTCTTCGTGCCGGCCTCGATCATCAACATGATCTCCGGCCACCTGTCGATCAAGTTCGGCATCAAGGGCCCGAACCTCGCCATCGTCACGGCGTGTACCACCGGCCTGCATTGCATCGGCGAGGCTTCGCGCCTGATCGAATACGGCGACGCGGACGTGATGATCGCGGGCGGAGCGGAATCGACTGTGTCGCCGCTCGGCATCGGCGGTTTCGCGGCGGCGCGCGCGCTGTCGCAACGCAATGACGATCCCGCCACGGCGAGCCGTCCCTGGGATAAGGATCGCGACGGCTTCGTGCTGGGCGAGGGCGCCGGCGTGATGGTGCTCGAAGAGTACGAACACGCGAAGGCGCGCGGCGCCAAGATTTACGCCGAAGTGAGCGGCTATGGGATGAGCGGCGACGCCTATCACATGACTGCCCCGTTGGAAAACGGCGACGGCGCGCGCCGTTGCATGCTGGCGGCACTGAAGAACGCGGGCGTGAACGTCGACGAGGTGAACTATCTGAACGCGCACGGCACCTCCACGCCGCTCGGCGACCTCGCGGAAACCACCGGCATCAAGCGCGCCTTCGGCGACCATGCGAAGAGCATGGTGGTGAATTCGACCAAGTCGATGACGGGCCACCTGTTGGGTGGCGCGGGCGGTCTCGAGTCCGTGTTCACCGTGCTGGCCGTGCATCATCAGATCTCGCCGCCGACCATCAACATCTTCAACCAGGATCCGGAATGCGATCTGGATTACTGCGCCAACACCGCGCGGGAGATGAAGATCGACATCGCGCTGAAGAACTCGTTTGGGTTCGGCGGCACGAACGGCACGCTGGTCTTCAAGCGCGCCTGATCCGGGCCTGACCGTTTGACCTCACAGCCCTTGCTAGCCGGTCCGGCGCATCAGCCCGGACCGGCGTCGCCCAACGGAGCGCCGCAGATTATCCTGCGGCGCTCCGTTGCGCTTCGCGGGGCAACAATCGTGTTTATCCTGATTGCCGTGACCGCAGTTAAGGCGAGCCTCGCAGGCTGGCTTGGCGATATCCAGGCAGCGCCTGCTTCGCTGGCTGTGTTGGCCGCGCTGCTGCTGGGCGCGTGGCGGTATTGGCGTGCCGAACCCGCTGCGATCAAAATCGGGTCCGATGGCCTCACCGTCTGGAACCGCACGGGGCAGATGCTCGCGCAGGGCCGTATTGCCGGCTGTTCGCAGTGGAGCGGGTGGCTTCTCATTCTGGCGCTCGCCGGCGCGGATGGACGTTCACGGATCTTCCTGCTCATGGCCGACACGCTTTGCGGCGAAGCGTTCCGGGAACTGGCCGTGCTGGGCCGGCGTGCCTCACGCGTCTGACTGTAACGACTGTAACCGGTGTTACCTTGGCAACCTGACGCGATGATGGGGACGCTACAATGGTGCCCCGCGATGCACCCTATAGTTAACGGATTTATCAGGTGAGCGAAAAAGAAATTGATCAGGTGCTGGTCGAACGCGTCCAGAAGGGCGACAAGGCCGCGTTCGAGCTTCTGGTCTCCAAATACCACCGCAAGATACTCCGGCTGATCTCGCGCCTCGTGCGAGATCCCGCTGAAGTTGAGGACGTGGCTCAGGATGCCTTTATCAAGGCATACCGGGCGCTGCCCCAATTCCGCGGCGAATCGGCCTTTTATACGTGGTTGTACCGGATTGCAGTCAACACGGCAAAGAACTACCTTGCCACCCAGGGTCGGCGCGCACCCACTTCGACCGAAGCAGATGCTGAAGAAGCTGAAACTTTCTCGGATGCCGACCAACTAAGGGATATCAACACGCCTGAGTCGATGTTGATGAGCAAGCAGATCGCCGAGACGGTCAATGCTGCGATGGCGGTTTTACCGGAAGAGTTGCGCACCGCCATTACTCTTCGTGAAATTGAAGGTTTGAGCTACGAAGAAATCGCTGAGATGATGGGGTGCCCAATCGGCACGGTCAGATCACGAATTTTTCGCGCTCGCGAAGCCATTGCGGCAAAATTGCGTCCATTGCTTGACACACCCGAAGGCAAACGCTGGTAGTCGGCCAGCCAGCCCGGCGGGGCAATGAGGCAATATCTGGGTTAGGTGGTGTCACTAGGGGTGTCTGTAAGATGGGGAGCATCATGGGGTCGGTCTCGATGCAATCGCAAGCAAGCTCGCGAGGCGAGCGTCTGTCCGCTTTTGTCGACGGTGAGCTGTTCGGCGAAGAGCATCTGAACACGTTTATTTCCGAGCTGGATCACGAAGATCGTGCATCCTGGTCGCACTACCACCTGATCGGCGACGCGCTGCGTTCGGACGATCTGGCGGTCAGCCCGGCGACCAGCAGTGCGTTCCTCGCCGGCTTTGCCAGCCGTTTCGAGCAGGAGCCGCACGTGCTGGCGCCCGCTGCGATGCCGGTTGCGCGCCGTTTGCTGGCTCTGCGCCGCCGTGTGGTGCCCGCATTTGCGGTTGCCGCTGCCGCCGCCACGCTGACGTGGATCGTTGTGCCGCAACTGCAGGGCGTACCGGGTGGAACGGGCGTGGCCCAGCTCGCGTCTGTCCAGTCCCATGGCGATGTCGTGCAGCGTGTGGCGATGGCCTCCGTGCCGGCGGTGACGGCCCAGCCGGTTCAGGACGGCAACATCATCCGCGACGCCAGCCTCGACCAGTATCTGGAAGCTCATCAGCAGTTCGCGCAGCAACCGGTCATGCCCGGTTCCATGCCGCTGATTCGTACCTCCGCCATGACCACGCAAGGCCAATAGTCTGATGCAGACACTGCGGTTGAATAAAACGACTATCTGGGGGCGGCTGCCGGCATTCCTGTTCTGTGCAGCCGTATTGTTGTCCGCCACGCCGCGTGTCTTTGCGCAATCCGACGATCCGCTCGTCGTCCGCCGCACTGCGGTGGACTTGCTCAACCGGATTCACCAGGCTGCCCAGCAGCAGAATTACGAGGGTGCGTTCGTCTATCAACGGGGCAATTTCGTCCAGACGTCGCGGATCGTGCACTACGCCACCCGTAACGACGGCGAGTTCGAACAGCTCGAAAGCCTGGACGGCAAGCCGCGCAAGATGTTGCGCCATAACGACGAAATGTACACGTTCATCCCTGAGCGGCATCTTTGCGTCGTCGAAAAGCGCCAAAACAAAGATTCGTTTCCGGCACTGCTAGCCGCTAGCAGCGACCAGGTGTTATCGGTGTATGAGCCGAAGCTGCTGGGCGCCGACCGCGTGGCCGGTGTCGACAGTGAGGTCGTCGAGCTCGATCCGAAAGACGCGTTCCGCTTTGCCTACAAGCTTTGGGCGGACAAAAAGACCGGCTTGCTGCTGCGAGCCCAGACGCTCGACCCGAGCGGCCAGGTGCTCGAGCAGTTATCGTTCTCGCAGATCAGCATCGGTGTCCCGGTGGATAAGACCGCGATCGTCAACGGTATCCACAATACGGCTGGCTGGACGCTCGTACGGCCGCCGGTCGAGGCCGTGGACATGGAAGCGCAAGGATGGCAGATCGCGCCCAGCGTGCCGGGCTTCCATAAGATTCGCGAGTTGCGTCGCCCAATGGCGGCACGCGACCCCGGCGAGCCCGCCATCCCGGTCGATCAGGCCGTGTTTTCGGACGGTCTGGCGGCGATTTCGGTATTTGTCGAGCCGGTTGAAAACAACACGCGCAAGGAAGGCGCGGGCAGTAGCGGGGCGACGCACGTGCTGGTTAAGCGTCAAGGTGACTTCTGGATTACTCTGCTAGGGGAAGTGCCCCAAGCCACATTGCAGCAATTTGCGTCTGCCATAGAATATAAGGCTCCCAAGTAATCCCTCGAATCCCTCGGTTGGCTACGATATGACGATTTTCACGGTGCGCAAATTCCTCGCAGCCGCGCTGGTGGCGGTTTGTCTGCCGCTTGTGCCGCATGCGGCGTCGGCGGCTCCCGCAGCCAATCTCCCCGACTTCACCGATCTCGTCGACAAAGTCGGCCCGGCGGTCGTCAACATTCGCACTACCACTCGCGTGTCGAGCGGCGGCAGCACCCGTGGCTTGCCGCCGGGGCTCGACGATGGCGATATGTCCGAGTTTTTCCGGCGCTTTTTCGGCATTCCGTTGCCGCAGCAGCCCGGTTCGCCGCGCGGCGGCGGCGGTGACAACGGCGATAACGGCAGCAGCAGTGGCGGAAGTGGTGGCAGCGGCGGCAGTCAGGACACGCCGGACAACGCCGATTCCGAGCAGAGCAGCGGTGTGGGCTCCGGCTTCATCCTGTCGCAGGATGGCTACGTGATGACCAATGCCCACGTGGTCGACGATGCCGACAACATCTACGTTACGCTGACCGACAAGCGCGAATTCAAGGCCAAGCTGATCGGCGTCGACGATCGCACCGACGTCGCGGTCGTGAAGATCAACGCATCGAATCTGCCGGCAGTCACGATCGGCGATTCGACCAAGGTGCGCGTGGGCGAATGGGTTGTCGCGATCGGCTCGCCGTTCGGCCTGGAAAACACCGTCACCGCGGGCATTGTCAGCGCCAAGGGGCGCGATACCGGCGACTACCTGCCGTTTATTCAGACCGACGTGCCGGTGAACCCAGGCAACTCAGGCGGCCCGCTGATCAACATGCAGGGTGAGGTGATCGGCATCAACTCGCAGATCTATAGCCGCACCGGCGGTTTTATGGGCATTTCGTTCGCGATCCCGATCGACGAAGCGATGCGTGTGGCCGATCAGTTGAAGAGCACGGGTAAAGTCACGCGCGGCCGGATTGCGGTGGCCATCGGCGAAGTGACCAAGGACGTGGCCGATTCGCTCGGCCTGCCGACCGCTGAAGGCGCGCTCGTCAGCAGCGTCGAACCGGGCGGTCCGGCCGACAAGGCAGGCGTGCAGCCGGGCGACATCATCCTGAAGTTCAACGGTCATTCCGTCGATACGGCAACCGATTTGCCGCGCATGGTCGGCGATACGAAGCCGGGCACCAAGGCGAGCATCACCGTCTGGCGCAAGGGGCAAACGCGCGACCTGCCGGTCACGATTGCCGAAATGCAACCGGACAAGACCGCCAAGACGGACGAGAAGCAGGCGCCGCCGCCCAAGCAGCGCGCCACCAACTCGCTGGGCATTGCGGTCAGCGACATCCCGGCCGACCAGCAGAAGACGCTTAAGGTGAAGGGCGGCGTGCAGGTCGATCAGGTGGACGGGCCCGCCGCCCGGGTTGGCTTGCAAAAGGGTGACATCATCCTGCGCGTCGGCGACACGGATATCGTCAACGCGAAGCAGTTCGACGAAGTGGCCGCGCATCTCGATCCGCAAAAGATGGTCGCGCTGCTCGTGCGTCGCGGCGACAACACCCAGTTCGTGCCGCTGCGGCCGCGCGGCGGTTCGGCGCAGAAGTGACGATGGCGGCACCGCTCACGCTGTATGGGCGCGCGTGGTGCCACCTCTGCGAAGAGATGCGCGCCGCACTCGTGCCGTTGCTGGCTGAGTTCGGCGCGAAGGTCGAAGTCGTCGACATCGACGCCGATCCTGCACTCGAAACACGTTATAACGAGCTAGTGCCGGTTTTGGTGTGTGAGGGTGTCGAGTTGTGCCACTATCACCTCGACGAAGGGCGGGTCCGGGCGGCGCTGAGCGCACGTGCCGGGCAGACCCGCTAGCGCATCGAAAGTCTCGGGGCCCGACACGCGTCTGAGCCCACTTTCCGTGCTCTCCTGCAAGATATGCCGGGGCGGAAGCCTTTTTCGGCTAAAATAGACAGGTTTTTCACCTACTTACAAGGCGTGCTCCGCAATCGTCCGAGCGCGCCTTTTTCGCTTGATCGGTACTGAATGGATCATATTCGTAATTTCTCGATCATTGCGCACATCGACCATGGCAAGTCGACGCTCGCCGATCGCATCATCCAGATTTGCGGCGGCCTGTCCGACCGCGAAATGGAAGCCCAGGTGCTCGACTCGATGGATCTCGAGCGCGAGCGCGGCATTACCATCAAGGCACAGACGGCTGCATTGTCCTATCGCGCCCGCGATGGGCAGATCTACAACCTCAACATGATCGACACGCCGGGGCACGTCGACTTCTCGTACGAAGTCAGCCGCTCGCTGTCGGCGTGCGAAGGCGCGCTGCTGGTGGTCGACGCGAGCCAGGGCGTCGAAGCCCAGACGGTGGCGAACTGCTACACGGCCATCGAACTCGGTGTCGAAGTGGTTCCGGTGCTCAACAAGATCGATTTGCCGGCGGCGAACCCGGAAAACGCGATTACCGAAATCGAAGACGTGATCGGCATCGACGCGACCGACGCGACGCATTGCAGCGCGAAAACGGGCCTCGGTGTGGAAGACGTCCTGGAAGCGCTGATCGCGAAGGTGCCGCCGCCCAAGGGCGATCCGCAAGCGCCGCTGCAGGCGTTGATTATCGATTCGTGGTTCGACAACTACGTCGGCGTGGTGATGCTGGTGCGTATCGTCAACGGCACGCTGCGTCCGAAGGACCGGATCCGGATGATGGCGACCGACGCGCAGTACCCGGTCGAACACATCGGCGTGTTCACGCCGAAGTCGAAGAATCTCGAGGTGCTGTCCGCCGGACAGGTGGGCTTCATCATCGCCGGCATCAAGGAGTTGGCCGCTGCGAAGGTCGGCGACACGGTCACGCTCGTGAACCGTCCGGCCAGCGAACCGCTGCCGGGCTTCAAGGAAGTGAAGCCGCAGGTGTTCGCCGGTCTCTATCCGGTCGAGGCGAACCAGTACGACGCGCTGCGTGACTCGCTGGAAAAGTTGAAGCTCAACGACGCCTCGCTGCATTACGAGCCGGAAGTCTCGCAGGCGCTTGGCTTCGGCTTCCGTTGCGGCTTCCTCGGTCTCCTGCATATGGAGATCGTGCAGGAGCGTCTCGAGCGCGAGTTCGACATGGACCTGATCACCACGGCGCCGACCGTGGTGTATGAGGTCCTGCAACGCGACGGCACGACCATCATGGTCGAGAACCCGGCAAAGATGCCTGATCCGTCGAGGATCGAAGAAGTGCGCGAGCCGATTGTCACCGTGAACCTGTACATGCCGCAAGACTATGTGGGCGCGGTGATCACGCTGTGCACGCAAAAGCGCGGTACGCAGATCAACATGCAGTACCACGGCCGCCAGGTGCAGCTCACCTATGAAATTCCGATGGGCGAAGTCGTGCTCGACTTCTTCGATCGTCTGAAGTCGATCTCCCGCGGTTATGCCTCGATGGACTACGAGTTCAAGGAATACCGGGCGGCGGACGTCGTCAAGGTCGATATGCTCATCAACGGCGACAAGGTCGATGCGCTCTCGGTGATCGTGCACCGCTCGCAGAGCCAGTACCGCGGCCGCGAAGTGGCGGCGAAGATGCGCGAACTGATTCCGCGCCAGATGTACGACGTGGCGGTTCAGGCGACCATCGGCTCGAATATTATCGCCCGCGAAAACATCAAGGCTTTGCGTAAGAATGTGCTGGCAAAATGCTACGGCGGCGACATTTCGCGTAAGAAAAAGCTGTTGGAAAAGCAGAAGGCAGGTAAGAAGCGAATGAAGCAGGTCGGGTCCGTCGAGATTCCGCAAGAGGCTTTCCTCGCGATTCTGCGTGTCGAAGACAAATAAGACGAAGAACGGAACTCTATGAATTTTGCGCTGATTCTTTTTGTGCTCGTGATCATTACGGGCGTCGCATGGGTCGCAGATAAACTGGTTTTCATGCCGCAAAGGCGGCGCGCGGCGGACGAGGCAGTAGCCGAGTTCGATCGCCAGCAGGCACGCGTCGGCGAGCGCTTTGCCGACGAAAACGCTCCGCAAACGCGGGCGCGTCTGCGTGATGACAAGCTGCGGCAACCGTGGTGGCTCGAGTACTCGGCGAGCTTTTTCCCGGTGATTCTGGTGGTGTTCGTGGTGCGCTCGTTCGTGGTCGAGCCGTTCAAGATTCCCTCGGGTTCGATGGTGCCGACGCTGCTGGTGGGCGACTTCATCCTCGTCAACAAATACGAATACGGCATTCGTCTGCCGATCACCAACACCAAGATTACCGAAGGCCGTCCGCTCGAGCGCGGCGACGTGGTGGTATTCCGTTACCCGAAAGACGAATCGGTCGACTACATCAAGCGCGTGATTGGCCTGCCGGGCGACGTAGTCGCTTATCAGGACAAGCAACTGACGATCAACGGCAAGCCTGTGCCGGAGACGCCGCTGCCTGACTACTTCGACGAAGAGCGCATCGGTTACGCGAAGCAGTTCGAAGAAGACATCGACGGCCGCAAGAATGCGATTCTGAACAATCCGGCGGTGCCACCGTTCATCGTCGGCGCGGAAGATTACCCGTATCGCGACAACTGTACGTACAACGCACGGGGTGTGATCTGCAAGGTGCCGCCCGGCAATTATTTCATGATGGGCGATAACCGCGATAACAGCGCCGATAGCCGTTACTGGGGCTTTGCGCCGGACAAGAATATCGTCGGCCGCGCGTTCTTTATCTGGATGAATTTCAGCAATCTGAAACGCATTGGGACGTTCAACTGATCGTCACAGCGTTCGCCGCACGCTGACCACACAACACGCCGCGCAGATGTCGCTCATCGAGCGCGGCGTGTTATCACGCTACTTTAAGAACGTGCGGTAAGGTCGCTTCACTACGCTTTTTCCGTTGGCCTCCCCGCGTTTTCGCCGGGGCAGGCGCCCGCGTTATACTCTGCACATGCCCCTATCTCCGTTGGAAAGCCGTTTGCGCTACGAATTTCGCAATGCGGAATTGTTGCGCCAGGCTTTAACTCACCGCAGTCACAGTGCCACGCATAACGAGCGGCTGGAATTTCTCGGCGACTCCGTTCTGAATTGCGCGGTGGCTGCGCTATTGTTCCAACGTTTCGGCAAGCTGGACGAGGGCGACCTGTCGCGCGTCCGCGCCAATCTGGTCAAACAGCAGTCGCTGTATGAAATTGCTCAGGCCCTGAATATTTCCGACGGTCTGCGGCTGGGCGAGGGCGAACTGCGCAGCGGCGGCTTCCGCCGCCCGTCGATCCTCGCTGACACGCTCGAAGCGATTCTGGGCGCTATCTTCCTGGACGGCGGCTTCGAAGCCGCCCAGACGGTCATCAAGCGGCTCTACGTGCCGATTCTGGATCATATCGATCCGCGCACCCTCGGCAAGGACTCGAAGACGCTGCTGCAGGAATATCTGCAGGGGCACAAGATCGCGTTGCCGACCTACACTGTCGTCGCGACTCATGGTGCGGCGCACAATCAGCAGTTTGAAGTCGAGTGCACGGTTCCGAAGCTGGAAGTGAAGGTGTCCGGCTCGGGCGCTAGCCGCCGCGCCGCCGAACAGGCTGCGGCCAAGAAGGCGCTTGACGAGGTGATGGCCGCGGCGCCCGCCGTGGTGGCCAAGCCGAAGCGCTCGAAGGGTGCGCGGGCGGCGAAAAACACGGAGCCGGAGATCGTTCCTGGCGTGACCGGCGTGCAGGCCGCGCTGGACCTGCGCGCGCCTGAGCGCAAGACCGAACGTCATGTGCGCGGCGAATCCAGGGCGGCCGCGACAGCCGAAGCCGTTGCCGAACGCGCGGCGCCTAGTGCAGCGCCGGCGTCTGCGCTCGCCGCCGCGCCGCTCGCGGTGATTCGTGCCGCCCACGTGGAATATAGCAACCCGGCTGGACCGGACAAAGCGGACAAAGAAAAGGCGGAACGGGCGGAGAAGACCGAGCGCGCCGACAAGCACGACAGATCCGACGCTCCTTCACGCAGCACCGAAAAACCCGCCGTAGCCCGCGCCCGCGAACTTGCGCCCGGCGTAGCGGCGCCTGCCGAACTCGAACCCGGCGTTGCCGACGCGGTACAAACGCGCGTCGCCGATGCGGGCCATTGATTGAATGGACGCGCGCCTTGTCGCGCGTCCACACGAACTTGCCGTAGCCTGAATATGAACGCTTCTACTCCCACTGGTTTTCGCTGCGGCATGGTCGCGATCGTCGGCCGCCCCAACGTCGGCAAGTCCACGCTGATGAATGCGCTGGTCGGCCAGAAAGTCAGTATCACGTCGCGCAAGGCGCAGACCACGCGCCACCGCATCACCGGCATTCACACGCTGGAAGACGCGCAGTACATCTTCGTCGACACGCCGGGCTTCCAGACCAAGCACAGTGGCGCGCTGAACCGCTCGCTCAACCGCGCGGTGACTTCGACGCTCACCTCGGTCGACGCGATCCTGTTCGTGATCGAAGCAGGCCGTTTCGGTCCGGACGACCAGAAGGTGCTCGACCTGATTCCGCCGTCGGTGCCGACGCTGCTGATCGCCAACAAGCTCGACCGCGTTTCGGATAAGGATTCGCTGTTTCCGTTCATGCAGCAGGTGAGCGCGCTGCGCCAGTTCAACGAGATCGTGCCGCTGTCCGCCAAGAATCCGGACGACATCAAACGCCTGATGGCGACCGTCAAGCCGTTCCTGCCGGAAGGCGCGCCGATCTACGGCGAAGACGACCTGACCGATCGCAGCGAGCGCTTCCTAGCCGCCGAAATCCTGCGCGAGAAAGTCTTCCGCTGGACTGGCGACGAACTGCCGTACACGAGCACCGTGCTGATCGACAAGTTCGAAACCGAAGGACGCCTGCGCCGCATTTTCGCCACCATCATGGTGGACCGCGACACGCACAAGGCGATGATCATCGGCCAGAAGGGCGCCAAGCTGAAGCAGATCAGCACCGAAGCGCGTCTCGACATGGAAAAGCTGTTCGACGGCCCGGTGTATCTGGAGACCTTTATCAAGGTGAAGAGTGGCTGGGCCGACAACGAAGCCGGACTCCGCGCGTATGGGTACGAATGACGCATGGATGACGCTGCAACCGGACGCTGAACCGGACGACGTCGAGCCGGACGCGCCGACGCGCGAGCCGTCGAAGGCCCGTGCATCGAAGAAGTCGAGTTCTCCCTCATCCGGGTCCTCCACCCGCAACGCCTCACGCCAATCTGCCGGCGAAGGTTCGGACACCTCGGCCACTTCAGCCGGCGCCGAACCGCGCAAGGCGCCGGCACGCCGGTCGCCGCGCAGCACCGGCTCCGAGTACAAGGTCACCGAGCAGCCGGCGTTCGTCCTGCATAGCTACCCGCATCGCGAAACCAGTCTGATCATCGACGTGCTGACGCGCGATCACGGGCGCCTCGCTCTCGTGGCAAAAGGCGCCAAGCGCCCGCATTCCGCCTTGCGCGGCGTGCTGCAGACCTTCCAGCCGCTCGCGCTGTCGTGGTCCGGAAAATCCGAAGTGCGAACGCTGACCGGCGCCGAATGGGTAGGCGGCATGTTGCCGCTGGCTGGCGACGCGTTGCTGTGCGGCTTCTACGTCAACGAATTGCTGGTCAAATTCTGCGGGCGCGAAGATCCGCATCCGCAACTATTCCAGCACTATGTGGTCACGCTCGCGCGCCTCGCGCACGACGAACCCGCCGTGCAGGTGCTGCGCTCGTTCGAGCGCGTGCTGCTGCGCGAAACCGGCTATGCCATGGCGCTCAGCCGCACGGTGGCGCGCAAGACGGTGGTGGCTGAGGGGCGCTACGTGTTCGATCCGGAGCGCGGCGTGCGCGAAGCCTCCGACGACCTGCCCGCGCAATGGCCGGTGATTGCCGGCCAGACCTTGCTCGATATGGAAGCGGACGATTACCATCGTGCGCAGACCGTGGCGCAAAGCAAGACGCTGATGCGCTTTTTGCTCAATACTTATCTTGGCGGCACGCCGCTCGCGACGCGCCAGATCCTGATCGACCTGCAGAACTTATGAGCTTCTTTCTTACGTCGCCGACTGTCATCGACCTGGGCGTGAATATCGATCACGTCGCTACGCTGCGCAATGCGCGCGGCACCTCCTACCCGGATCCGATCCGCGCGGCGCTCGACGCCGAAGCGGCCGGCGCCGATGCGATCACGCTGCACCTGCGCGAGGACCGCCGGCATATCGTCGACGCCGACGTGCGCAAGCTGCGTCCGTTGCTGAAGACGCGCATGAATCTCGAATGCGCGGTGACGCAGGAGATGCTCGACATCGCCTGTGAGGTGCAGCCGCATGATGTCTGCCTCGTGCCGGAAAAGCGTGCGGAGCTGACTACGGAAGGCGGGCTCGACGTGGCCGGCCAGTTCGAAGCCGTGCACGCCGCCTGCCAGCAACTGGCGCAAGCGAACTCGCGCGTCTCGCTCTTCATCGATCCGGACGAAACCCAGATCCGCGCTGCCCACGAAGCAGGTGCGCCGGTGATCGAACTGCATACCGGCCGTTATGCCGAAGCGCACGATCCGGCGGAGCAGCAGCGCGAATACGAGCGCGTCGTGCGCAGTGTCGAATTCGGCCGCTCGCTCGGCATCAAGGTCAATGCCGGTCATGGTCTGCACTACACCAACGTCCAGCAGATTGCGGCGATCGAGGGCATCGTCGAATTGAATATCGGCCACGCGATCGTCGCGCATGCGATTTTCGCCGGCTGGGACAACGCCGTGCGCGAGATGAAGGCGATCATGGTCGCCGCGCGTCTCGCGGCACGCGCTTGACGGCTTGCGGCGATAAGCGGCAGCACCCGGCAATACGCGTGCGCAACAATCCGCGGCAATCCGCAGCAATGCCCGGCAAAACACAACCGCACTGAGCGACGAGGATCCTTTCCACGCATGGCAATCTACGGCATCGGCACCGACATCGTTCAGGTGAGCCGCGTTGCGGCAGTGATGGAGCGCACCAACGGACGCTTCGCGGAGAAAGTGCTCGGCCCCGATGAACTGCGGGTCTATCACGCGCGCCACGCCCGCTCGGCGGTGCGCGGTCTCGCGTTTCTTGCCACCCGTTTTTCGGCGAAAGAGGCCTTCTCGAAAGCGATTGGCCTCGGCATGCACTGGCCGATGACCTGGCGCGCGTTGCAAACGCTCAACGAGGCGAGCGGCAAGCCGATGGTGGTCGCTTCCGGCGAACTCGCCGAGTGGCTCGACGCGCGCGGCATCACGGCCCGCGTGACGATTAGCGACGAGCACGACTATGCGGTTTCGTTCGTGATCGCGGAGACGGCGGACCCCGTTGCTTCGGCTGCGCCTGCTATCCCTTCTGTAACCCCCTGATTTATCCCGACGCGGCGTCGACAAGCCGCGCGTTCTTTCTTTTTCTTGCGGAATTCGATGAAAACCAATCCCGGACCGGTGATGCTCGACGTGGTCGGCAAGACGCTGACCGACGACGACAAGCGCCGTCTCGCGCATCCGATGACCGGTGGCGTGATCCTGTTTGCGCGCCACTACGAGAGCCGCGCCCAACTGGTCGCGCTGACCGATGCGATCCGCGCCGAGCGCGAGGATCTGCTGATCGCCGTCGATCACGAAGGCGGCCGCGTACAACGCTTTCGCACCGACGGCTTCACGCTGCTGCCGGCGATGGGCAAGCTGGGTGCGTTGTGGGATTCCGACGTGCTGCATGCGACCAAGCTCACCACGGCGGTGGGTTATATCCTCGCCGCCGAATTGCGGGCGTGCGGCGTCGACATGAGCTTCACACCGGTGCTCGACCTGAACTATGGCCAGTCGCAGGTGATCGGCGATCGCGCATTTCATCGCGATCCGCGTGTCGTCGCCATGCTGGCGAAGAGTCTGAATCACGGCCTCGCGCTGGCGGGCATGGCGAACTGCGGCAAGCATTTCCCAGGACACGGTTTTGCGCAGGCGGACTCGCACGTTGCGGTGCCGGTGGACGACCGTCCGCTCGAGGCGATTCTGCATGACGACGTGGCGCCGTATGACTGGCTCGGCTTGACGCTCGCCTCGGTGATTCCGGCGCACGTGATTTATCCGCAGGTCGATTCGAAGCCGGCGGGTTTTTCGCGCGTCTGGCTACAAGAGGTGTTGCGCGGCAAGCTGCGCTTCACGGGCGCGATCTTCAGCGACGACCTCTCGATGGAAGCCGCGCGCCAAGGCGGCACGCTCACCGAAGCCGCCAACGCGGCCTTGCAGGCAGGATGCGACATGGTGCTGATCTGCAATCAGCCCGCGGAAGCGGAGAAGGTGCTCGACGCGCTGCGCTTCACGCCGTCGCCGGAATCGCAGGCGCGCATCAAGCGGATGCGCCCGCGCGGCAAGGCGCTCAAGTGGAGCAAGCTGATCGCCGAGCCGGAATATCTGCAGGCCCAGGCCCTGTTGCGCAGCGCCTTTGCCTGAGTGCAGCCGCTCAGTTCAGACGCATCCGCTGCAACTTGTTGTAGAGCGTCTTCGGGCTGATGCCCAGCAACGACGCGGCGCGGTGCCGCGTCCCGCCGACCGCATCGAGCGTCGCGCGGATCAGCATTTCCTCCACATCCGCGAGCGGTGTGCCGACGGTGACCTGCACCCGGCTGCCATTCAGATCGCGTACGCCTGCTGAACCGGTTTCGTCGGCGCGCAGCGTTTCGAGCACGTCGCCCGATGCCTGATAGGCCCGCTTGACGCGGTCCTGCAGTTCGCGCACGTTGCCGGGCCATTCATACGCGAGACATTCGCGCAGGAAATTCGGCCCGATCTGCTTGGTCATATCGGCTACGCCGCGAGCGCTGGCCTCCCGATTCAACTCGTCGACCATGGCTTGCGCGAAGAGCGCGGCATCGTCACCGCGCTCGCGCAGCGGCGGCAGGGTGACCGCCGCCGCTTCGAGGCGCAGCGCGAGATCTTCATGCAGGCTGCCGTCCGCCACCGCCGTGCGTGGCGACTTGCGGGTCGAGGCGATCAGCCGGAAATCGGTGACCACCTGATGGGTGCCGCCGACGCGCATGAAGGTCTGGGAATCGAGCGCTCGTAACAGCGCCTCCTGCTGGGGGCGCGGCAGTTCAGCGATCTCGTCGATAAACAGCGTGCCGCCGCTCGCCTGTTCGAACAGACCTTGTTCGCGCTGCTCGGCGCCCGCGAAGGCGCCGCGCTCGTGGCCGAACAGCATGCTATCGAGCGAGCGTTGCGCTGCGAGGTTCGCCGCCGTGCGGCAATCGAACGTGACGAAGGGGCCTTTGCGGCGCCGGCTCATCTCATGCAACGTGCGAGCGGTGACCTCCTTGCCGGTGCCGGCTTCGCCGGCGATCAGCACGGCCGCTTCGGTTGGCGCGGTGTGTTCGATCATGTCGTACACATGCTGGATTGCACCGCTCCTGCCGAGCATGGGGCCGAACCGGCCGAGCTGGCGCAACGTAGCGCGCAGCGTCTGGACTTCTTCGGTCAGCTCGTAGGGGCGCGGAATACGCGCGAGCAGGCTGCGCAGGCGTGGGATGTTGACGGGCTTGAGCAGGTAATCCCAGATGCCGTGGCGCAGGCCTTCGATCGCGCTTTCGACCGTGGCGTTGCCGGTCATCACGATCACGGGTAGTGCGCCGCCCGGCGGTTGGGCGGGCAGATGCTGAAGCAGGTCGAGTCCGCTGCCGTCGGGCAGGTTCAGGTCGACCAGCACGACGTCGGGGATGAAGCGCGTCAGCGCAGCCCGCGCCTCGGCGAGCGTGGTCGCGGTGTCGACGGAAAAGCCGTCGGCGGCGAGGATCGCGGACAGGCCAGACAGGCTATTGGGATCATCTTCGACAATCAGGGCATGTGGCATGGCTAGCGCTATTTTCCAGGTTGAAGGAGCCCCGGCGCCGGGGCCGGTTGACGGCGACAGACAGGGGTGCGATGACCGGCCGCTATGCTCCGCGCAATACAGCGCGGCGCGCGGTCAGTCGCGGTTCGTATCGAAGAAACGGCGCACTTCATGCACTGCTTCTTCACGAGTTTTACCGTAGCGTTCCTGAATCAGCCCGGCGAGTCTGTCGGCGCGGCCTTCGGCCTTCGTCAACTCGTCGTCTGTCAGTTTGCCCCACGCGGTTTTTGCCTTGCCGATGATTTGCTTCCACTTGCCTTCCGCAATGTCATTATTCATGGCGCATCTCCGAAGTCAGAAAGAAGATCAAGCCGCAACAGCTTGTGCTTCTTGAAGCAGGGAGCGTGCCATTAGTAAGTACTTAAGCTTATCAATGGTTTATGGCGCGTGGTGGGTCTCGCTTTGCACGTTGATTAGCAAAATCGAAAACCCTACCGGTAAAGTTTTCCTCAACCATACACGGTCATCGAAAAAAGAAAAAGCGCCCAAAAGGGCGCTTTTTAATCTGGCCGCCTTTCCCGCGATGCCGCGGGATGGGGCCGGGCAGCTTCGGCGCTTGTTTTTAAGCGCGGCTGCGGTATTCGTGGGTACGGGTGTCGATTTCGATCTTGTCGCCGATGTTGCAGAAGAGCGGCACTTGCAGTTCGAAACCGGTGTTCAGCTTGGCGTTCTTCAGCACCTTGCCCGACGACGTGTCGCCCTTGACAGCCGGTTCCGTATAGATGATTTCGCGGACCAGCGTGGTGGGCAGTTCGACCGAGATAGCCTTCTCGTTGTAGAACACGACTTCGCAAGCCATGCCGTCTTCGAGGTAGTGCAGGGCGTCGCCCATCATTTCGGCTTCGACTTCGAACTGGTTGTAGTCGGCGTCCATGAACACGTACATCGGGTCAGCGAAGTACGAGTAGGTCACTTCCTTGCGGTCCAACAGAACGACGTCGAACTTGTCGTCGGCCTTGTACACCGTTTCCATGCCTGCGCCGGTCAGCAGATTCTTGAACTTCATCTTGACGACGGCGGAGTTACGGCCCGATTTGTTGTATTCGGCCTTTTGCACGACCATCGCGTCGCTGCCGATCATCACGACGTTGCCGGTGCGGAGTTCCTGTGCGGTCTTCATAAAACTGTCCTGTACGAAATAAGTAGCTTCAACTGTGCTCAACGGCATACGGCGCAAGCGGGCTCGGCGCTTATCACACCTCGGCGCCTGGGTGCCCGCAGCCCGTTACCTTCCGATGACTCTGCGTTTTACCCGGAGCGGGCGCGTACACGAGTGGCGCCGATGCGCGAAGACGATTCGCTTTGACTGAAGGAAGGTGCACAGTGAAGTGGGACACCGTTCGTGCGAGGTTCGCCGCCGCCATCGTGCCGCGCTTGCGTCGTCGGCCGTTGGATAACCGCTTATTTTAACTGACTTTTTGCAAATTCGGCCAGATTTCCGGCGAGGTCGCCGAGCGCCGCCAGTTCCTGGGCCCATGTGGCCGCGCGCTGCTCGAAAGCCGCGCGGTGGCGCTGGAAATCTGCCCAGTCCGGCTGGCCGGCGCCGTTCCAGGCGTGCCAGAAGCGCGCCAGCGCCGTGCGCGCGGCGGCCGGCAGGGGGCCGGCGTAGTGGGCGAGGGCGGCATCCAGCTTGGGCAGATGGGCGTCATCGGCTTGCGGATAGATATGCCAGACAAATGGACGCGCCGCCCACTGGGCGCGCACGAACGAGTCTTCGCCGCGCACGAAGTTGAGGTGGCTCGCCCACAGCAGCGCGTCGTACCCGGGCTGGTCGGTGAAGGCGAGCGCGTGGGCGCGCAGGCTGCCGCGCTCGGCGTGCGTACCGGCCACAAACGACGGCAGACCGAAAAAGTGCGCGATCGCGCCTGAAATACGGCCTTCCGGCACCAGCAATTCGATGGGCGCCGGACTGTCGCGCCACTGTTCGAGCAGGCTGTCGAGGGCGGGATTTTCGTAGGCAAACAGCGAAATTACCGTGGCGTTCGGGCCGGGCGCGGGCAGGCCGGTGACATGCCGCCACCATGCCTCGCGCGTTGGCGGCGATGCCTCGAAGGCTGCGCGCGCGGCGTCCAGATGGTGTTCCTTGAGCACGCCGCCGGTGCCGGTGCCGAGTCCCGGGAAAAAGAACGTCTTGGTCAGCGGATAGCGCGGGTGTGGCGATTGGCGCAGATGGAAGTCCGCCACCCAGTCTTCGGCGCTCAGGTATTCCAGGTTCAGCCAGACCGGCGCGCGCTCGCGGCGCGCCATTGCGGCCACGTAGACATGCGGCAGTTCGCAGCCGAACGCCTCGATGACCACGTCGGCCACTTCCAGCATGTCGCCCGCGTGGGTAGGTTCGCGCCAGTGCTCGATGACGATGCCGCTCACCGCCTGGCGGCTGCGCTCGACCTCCAGCGCGGGGCAGAGCTTTTTGAACGCATGCAGATCGTCGACGAAAATGCGCACTTGCCAGCCGTGTTCGCTGGTCAATTGGCGCGCGAGGCGCCAGCACACGCCGATATCGCCGAAATTGTCGATCACGGCGCAAAAGAGGTCGCAGGCGATGGCGTTGCCTACCGGCGTCCGGGCGAGCGTGGCGACTGACTGGCTGGCTTGCGAGGGACGGCCGGATGGTGCGGGAGGGCGCGCGGAGGACATGGTGGCCGGCATCCGGGTCTCGGACACGTGCGGAATGTTCTAAACTGGCGATTCTAAAGCACTTACCCCACTCTCCGCGTGAATCCTGGCGCGGTGCTCAGCCCGATTCTGCATGACCTATCCAGACGCTCCCGAAGCTTCCGAAACCCCCGAGGCATTCGAGCCCAAGAAGGTGCTCGCGCAATTGCCGCATCTGCCCGGCGTCTATCGCTATTACGACGCGCAGGGCACCGTGCTGTACGTCGGCAAGGCGCGCGACCTGAAAAAGCGCGTTTCGAGCTACTTCACCAAGACGCTGCTGTCGCCGCGCATCGCGATGATGGTGACGCGGATCGCCCGCATCGAGACCACGGTCACGCGTTCCGAGGCTGAGGCGCTGCTGCTCGAAAACAACCTGATCAAGGCGCTCACGCCGCGCTACAACATCCTGTTTCGCGACGACAAGTCGTACCCGTACCTGAAGCTGACCGGCCATCAGTTTGCGCGCATGGCGTACTACCGCGGTTCGGTGGACCGCAAGAACCAGTACTTCGGGCCGTTCCCGAGTGCGTGGGCGGTGCGCGAGAGCATCCAGATCCTGCAGCGCGTGTTTCAGTTGCGCACCTGCGAAGACTCGGTGTTCAACAACCGCACGCGGCCTTGCCTGCTGCATCAGATCGGACGCTGCTCGGCGCCGTGCGTAGGGGCGATCAGCGAGGAAGACTACGCGCGCGATGTCGCCAACGCGTCGCGTTTCCTGCTTGGACGGCAGACCGAAGTGATGAAGGAGCTCGAGGAGAAGATGCACGCGTTCGCCGCCGAACTGAAGTTCGAGCAGGCCGCGGCCGTGCGCAACCAGATGAGCTCGCTTTCCACGGTGCTGCATCAGCAGGCGATCGAGGTGGGGAGCGATAGCGACGTCGACATTCTCGCGGTGGTCGCCCTCGGCGGGCGCGTGTGCGTGAATCTGGCGATGGTGCGCGGCGGCCGGCACCTCGGGGACAAGGCGTATTTCCCAGCTCATGTGGAAAGCGCGCTGACGATCGACGAGGGCGGTCTGGACGACGGCGATGCCGATGCGCAGAGCGCACTGAAGGCGGCTCTCGCGCAGGGCGAGGCTGATTACGCCTCCGGTGACCAAGCCGCTGAGGATGCCGATGATGCCGTGTCCGATGAGTCCGACGGTGAGTCCGATGACGCTTCCGGGAGCGCCGGTGAAGCCGCCGCAAAACCCTCCGGCAAGCCGCCGCGCCGCCGTGTGACAGGCATCGAATCCGAGGTGCTCGAAGCGTTCATCGCACAGCATTATCTGGGCAACCGCGTCCCGCCGGTGCTGGTGGTTAGCCATGCGCCGTCGAACCGCGAACTGGTCGATTTGCTGATCGAACAGGTGGGCCACAAGGTCACCCTGCTGCGCCAGCCGCAAGGCCAAAAACGCGCGTGGCTGGCGATGGCCGAGCAGAACGCACGGCTCGCGCTAGCGCGCCTGCTGTCCGAGCAGGGCTCGCAGCAATCGCGCACGCGTGCGCTCGCCGATACGCTTGGTCTCGAATGCGACGATCTCGCGCACCTGCGGATCGAATGCTTCGACATCAGCCATACGATGGGCGAGGCGACCCAGGCGTCGTGCGTCGTGTATCACCATCACAAAATGCAGTCCTCGGAGTACCGGCGCTACAACATTACCGGCATCACGCCGGGCGACGATTACGCCGCCATGCGACAGGTGCTCACGCGCCGCTACGAGAAGATGGTGGCGCAGGCTGCCGCGAATGTCGCCGACGAAGCGCTCTCGCAGTCCACCGACCCGGCGGCCGATCCGGCACTCGGGGCCGACACCGCCGAGCCGGCCGCCGGCGGCATCTTGCCGAACATCGTGTTGATCGACGGCGGCAAGGGTCAGGTGGAGATTGCGCGCCAGGTGTTCACCGAAGTGGGTCTCGATTGCGGGATGCTGGTCGGGGTTGCGAAGGGCGAAGGACGCAAGGTCGGGCTCGAAACGCTGGTTTTCGCCGATGGCCGCGCGCCGCTCGAGCTCGGCAAGGAGAGCGCGGCCTTGATGCTCGTTGCGCAGATCCGCGACGAGGCGCACCGCTTCGCGATTACCGGCATGCGCGCGAAGCGCGGCAAGACGCGCCAGACTTCGCGCCTCGAAGAACTCGAAGGCGTCGGCGCGAAGCGCCGCCAGCGCCTGCTCGCACGCTTTGGCGGGTTGCGCGGGGTGGTGGCGGCGAGCATCGACGATCTGGCCAGCGTCGAAGGGATTTCCCAGTCGCTTGCCGAGCAGATCTATCGGCAGTTGCACTGATTGCGCAAAACGCGGCGCGACCCATGTCGGGCGCGCCGCATGTTCCTGCCCCCCCGGATGCCCGTTTGACGCCTGTTTACGGGCGGTTTGCCGCCTGTTTGCTTGTGGCAGGCCTTATGACACGGCACAATTGCAACTCCCTTGTCAGACGCTGCGCCTGCCCATGCCGTTTAATTTCCCGATTTTCCTGACGTGGCTGCGGATTGTTCTGATTCCGCTCGTCGTCGGCGTGTTCTACTTGCCCGACATGATGATGAGCCCCGCGCATCGCAATCTGGCAGCCGCGACAATTTTCATCCTGGCTGCCCTGACGGACTGGTTCGATGGCTACCTGGCCCGCAGGTGGAACCAGACCTCTGCGTTTGGCGCGTTTCTCGATCCGGTAGCCGACAAGCTGATGGTGACGGCCGCGCTGCTGGTGCTGGTTCAACTGACGCGGCTCGATTCGGCGATCGCGCTGGTGATCGTGGGCCGCGAGATCGCGATCTCGGCGCTGCGCGAATGGATGGCGCAGATCGGCGCCTCGAAGAGCGTCGCTGTGAATTCGTTGGGCAAGTTCAAGACCGCGTGCCAGATGGTCGCGATTCCGATGCTGCTGTTCTACGGCCCGCTGCCGCTCGCACCGGGCGTCGCTATGGACACGCGCGTGTGGGGCATGTGGCTGATCTTGCTGGCCGCGTTCCTGACGATCTGGTCGATGCTCTACTATATGAAGCTCGCGTGGCCGCAGATTCGTGAACGAGGCGGGATCTTGTGAGCGAAAACTGTTCCGTAAAAGACCTGCGTGAAAGGGGTTGACACGTTTCAGCGGTTTATACATAATCTCGTTTCTCCGATGCACGCAGTTCTGAACTGCCGGAGCGCAGTACAGGTAAGTAGCTGAGAAGTAAGCAGCAAAACGCGGGAGTAGCTCAGTTGGTAGAGCGCAACCTTGCCAAGGTTGAGGTCGCGAGTTCGAGACTCGTCTCCCGCTCCAGATTTTTGAAGCAGCGTTTTGCGTGATGTAGAAGTCGGCTAGTAGAGCACTGGCAGAACGTTGTTAGCAGGACCATGCGGGAGTAGCTCAGTTGGTAGAGCGCAACCTTGCCAAGGTTGAGGTCGCGAGTTCGAGACTCGTCTCCCGCTCCAGACATTCGGGGAAGCAAAGCTTCCCTTTTTGTTTGGTGGACCGACCGGCCATCGAACAAATCTGCGAATCCGTTGTACAAGCAACTTGTTGCCACGGTTTCAGCAGTCCGCTTACGGCGCGATAGCAAAGCGGTTATGCAGCGGCCTGCAAAGCCGTGTAGGCCGGTTCGACTCCGGCTCGCGCCTCCAGAAGTTAAAGAAAAGCCCCGACTTGTCGGGGCTTTTCTTTTTTTCGCGCCATTCCGTGCGGACAGCATGAAGTTGTCCGCATTCCATTCCTGCCTCGCCGATCGACAAGGGCGACCACTGTGACAGGCCGGCAAGGAGGAAGTGCAAATTTTGTCGCCGCTCAAGCGCGCTTGTCGTTGCCGGTTGCACTAAGAAGGCGACGAATGTCCGATCTGCGCTGCACAAGGATATCCCACTCCCGTAAGCGATTTTTGATCACTTAATCTTGCTGTGACGTCGATGGGGTTATAGAAGAACTGATCAATCAACCGGGATGAGCCGTGACGGTAATCGCACAGGTTTCAGATATTCATGTTCGGCCTCGAGGCCAGCTCTATCAGGATCTGGTCGACTCCAACACGATGTTCGCGAGAGCGGTCGAAACGCTCAACCGTCTGGACCCTGAGCCCCACCTCGTCCTGATCACCGGCGATCTTACTGACGAGGGATCGCCCGAAGAATATGAGATGCTGCGTCATTTGCTGGCACCGTTAAGGCATCCATATGCGGTGATGCCTGGTAATCACGACGATCGGGTTCACCTTTGCAAAGCCTTCGGCGATCAGCAGTGGCTACCTCAGAAAGGCGAACTGAACTTTGGCATCGACGTCGGTGCGGTTCGGGTCATTGCTCTCGACACAACGGTGCCCGGCCTTCACCACGGGGAGCTGAGTGACGCGTCGCTAAGCTGGCTCGAACGCGAACTCGTCGCAAATGCAGGCAGACGCGTGGTCGTCGCAATGCATCATCCACCCTTCAGCACAGGCATACCCTATCTCGACTTATATGGGATGCGAGAGGTCGGCCGCTTGAGCGATCTGCTGTCCCGCTTCTCCAATATCGACCGCATCATTGCGGGACACGTTCATCGTTCGATGCAGACGCGCCTCGGAGCGGTACCGGTATTGACATGTCCCAGTACGACCACGCAGATTGCGCTACGCCTCAAACCAGACGCGGATCCAGCCTCATATCTCGAACCGCCTGCCTTCATGCTGCATTGCTGGGGCGATGATGCAGGCAGTGCGGTATCGCACCTCTGCTATATAGGCGACTTCGGCGGCCCGCTACCGTTCGCCTAGATATCAAGCATGCACGGGCATCAATTCGCCGAATCATGTCCGCTCCCGATTCCGAATCCGCCGTTTGCTTCAGTGCCAGCGCTCGGTTGTCGCTCACGTGGCCGCACCTTCGCGATGCCATAACGTTACAGTCAAAACGAAACGCACCAAACTCAGTGCGACGAAACATAAGTCGCATCGGCGAATGCTGCCGGGACGGCGAAGCTCTCGCGCATACGCTTCGTCTCCGCTGCCGGCGTCAAGCCAAATAGACGCTTGAATTCCCTGCTGAACTGCGACGGGCTCGTGTAACCCACGGCGTGGCCCGCTGCTTCCGCGGTCAGCTCCTGGCGCACCATCAACAGGCGAGCCTGATGCAGACGCGTCGACTTCACGTACTGCATCGGCGACACCTGTGTGATCGCCTTGAAGTGACTGTGGAAACTCGGAATGCTCATGCCCGCTTCTTCGGCCAGTTGCGTGACGTCGAGGGGCTGCGCGTAGCTGGCATGGATAAGGCGGAGCGATTTGCCTATCCGGCCGAACTGTCCTCGCATTGCCAAAGCTTCACGCATCGAGCTACCTTGGGCTCCTGTGAGCACACGGAAATACAGTTCGCGCAGCAGGCCCGTGCCCAACACAGCGGCTTCGAGCGGCCGGTGCATTGCCTCGAGGAAGCGCAACACGGACGCTTGCATTGCGTCGTCCATCGGCGTCGACATCATGCTCTGAGGCGCTTGTACGCGTTCCGTTACGCCTTCGCGGTCGATTTGCGCGGCCAGCTCGGCGGCCATGGTGAAATCGAGGTGCAGATACAGTGCGAGCAGCGGGCGCTCCGGCGTTGCGTCGGTTTCCATGCTGAACGGTACGGGCACGGATACGGCGAGGTAGTGATGTTCATCGTACAGATAGAGCTGGTCGCCGAAGTAACCTCGCTTACGGCCTTGGCAAACGATCACGATGCCGGGATCGTACAGAACCGGTGTGCGCGACAGCGCCCGGTTCGAACGCAGGATGCGGACGCTCGGCAGTGCCGTCAGGTTGTAGCCCTCATCGGGAGCCAATGCGCGCAGCAGGGCAACCATGCGTTGCTGGCTTCGAGAGGACAGGTCCGGATGCTGAATAACGGCATGCTTCGTTCTCATAGTTTTATGCAAGAAAAATAGCTAAACTGGCCTTCATTGGCCTCACTCGTCAGACTAGTATGCACTTTCCAAACAACATTCGGGAGAGTGCTTCAATGGCATCCAGCAAAACTCTGCTCATCACTGGCGTCAGCAGCGGCTTTGGCCGCGCGCTCGCACAAGAGGCGCTTGCGGTGGGTCACAAGGTTGTCGGTACCGTGAGAAGTGTGCAGGGACAGCGTGATTTCGAGTCTCTGTCTGAGCATGCCGCTTTTGGACGTGTCCTTGACGTGACCGACTTCGACGCCATCGACGGCGTCGTGTCGGAAATCGAGGCGAGCGTGGGACCCATCGATGTCCTGGTCAACAATGCCGGCTATGGCCACGAAGGCATCATGGAAGAATCGCCTTTGTCGGAGATGCGTCGACAGTTCGATGTGAATGTATTTGGCGCGGTCGCCATGATGAAGGCCGTCTTGCCCTTCATGCGTGGGCGCCGACGCGGCCACATTCTGAATATCACCTCGATGGGCGGTCACATCACGATGCCGGGAATCGCTTATTACTGCGGGAGCAAATTCGCGCTTGAAGGCATCTCCGAATCTCTCGGCAAAGAGGTCAAGCCTTTCGGTATTGCCGTGACAGCCGTGGCGCCGGGTTCATTCCGCACCGACTGGGCTGGCCGCTCGATGACGCGCACGCCCCGCTCGATCCCGGATTACGACCAGATCTTCGACCCCATCCGCAAAGCTCGCGAGGAGAAAAGCGGCCAGCAACTGGGGGATCCCAGGAAAGCTGCGCGCGCGATGCTCGCGGCGATTGCCGCCGACTGCCCGCCCGCGCATCTTTTGCTCGGCAGCGATGCACTCGGGCTCGTGCGAGGCAAGTTGTCGGCATTGGAGGACGAGATCCTTGCGTGGGAGACTGTGACGGTTTCGACGGACGGCTGAGGATAGCTGCAGAGCTGGGAGGCCGCCGGGAACCGCATGCCGCACGCTCATCAGAAACGCCGCCGCAGAAGCTGGCTAATGAACCATGCCCTTGCTTGCCGCTACCACCCGATTCCGTCCTTCGCGTTTCGCCTCGTACAATGCCTTGTCGGCGGCCTGGATCAGTCTGGTCGGATCGTCTGCGCCTCTGATCGGCACGCGCGCCTCGACTCCGGCGCTGATCGTGACGACGCCTGCCGGGCTGCCCCGATGCTCGATGCCCAGCTCACGGATGGCATCGCGAATCGTCTCCGCGACAGCAACCGCATCCTTGATGCCTGTATCCGGCAGCAGCACGGCAATCTCTTCGCCGCCATAGCGTGCGGCGAGGTCGCGCGGACGGCGTGCGGCGAGGTTGCGGATCAGCCGGCTGATCGTCCGCAGGCACTCATCTCCGGCGGCATGTCCGTAGGTATCGTTGTATTGCTTGAAGCAATCGACGTCGATCATGATCAACGCCAGCTCGTTTCCGTGACGCATGGCGTGGCTGAATTCGTTGTGCAAGGTGACGCCGAACTGGCGGCGGTTCGCAAGGCCCGTCAAGTCATCTTGCATCGCCAGCATTTCGAGGGTCCGGTTGAGCTTCTCGAGCGAGTCGCGCGCCTTGATCAGTTCCGCCTCGGCCAGGGTGCGTAGCCCGATTTGCCGGACCAGATGCCAGCCGGACAATGCCACTACAACGACCAGGCACAGCACGCCCGCCGAATGCCAGATGGTGTCGCGCCACCATTCGTGCAGGATCTCGTCCTTCGACAACGCCGCGGCCACGAAGACCGGGTAGTCCTGCAGATTGCGGTAGCTGTTGAGCCGGGTGACGCCGTCCTGCGCGGATTTGATGAAGGCCGTGCCGACCGGCCCACGCGTCATGTAGGACCGGTATAACTGGGTTTTTAGCATGCTGGCGCCAACCAGTTTCGTATCGAAGGGTCGCCGTACCAGCATGGTGCCGTTATTCAGTACGAGCGCGACCGCTCCCGCCTTGCCGATCTGCAGCGTATCGTAGAAGCGCTTGAAAAACGCGATATTGACGGTGGCCAGCACCACGCCGCCAAAACTGCCGTCGGCATTGTCGATGCGTCGCGAAACCGGAATCACCCAGTTACCGCTCGACCGGCTGATGATCGGCATGCCGATGTGCGGACCCGCGTCGCGGTGCTGTTTATGAAAGATGAAGTATTCGCGATCCGCATTATTGAACTGGTTCAGCGGGGTCGAGGTGGTGTTGGTGAGCCAGTTGCCGTTCGCGTCGTAGATGAACAGGCCGTCGAGCTGCGGCAACTGCTGCCGGCGCATCAACAGGATGCCGCGCAGCCGCCGCAGGGCGGCGGGGCTGGTTCCGTCGACTTCCACGCGCTCGACCAGACCGAGCAGTGCCGTGTCCGCTTCCCTGAAGGTGTCATCGGCTTGCTGCGCCATCGCGCGGGCGAGATTCGCGGTAGCAACGTTCATCTCGCCAAGCTGTACCGCGCGCGCGTTCCAGCTCCGCCAGCCGTCGAGCACAACCAGCGACAAGCAGACGATCGTCACGAAAGCTATCGCGCGCCAGATGATGGGCGGTCGATTCAAACTCAAACTGGTCTCCGGGGGTAGCCTCGCGGCGACGCGCGACCGAGTGCGTTTTGCAAGTAGGGCTGCGAAGCGCGCCTACGTATAAACCTGATATCGGCATTTCGACGCGTAGCTTGACGCCCGTTTCCTTGCAAGATGCTTTCGTAGCCGGTGGGCGTCTATCGCTCGCGCTACTGGCGCCATAGTGCATTCGTTTTGTCCGCCACAGGCGTTCTCACGCGTCCCGTTGTTGTCGCAACCGGCACTGCGCGGGGCGTTTGGCCATCTCGAACACAGGGACCTGGCCAGCGCGCCAGAGCGGGCGCAAGCGAACCGGCAGCAACGCTCGCCCGTCTTGCCTTGCCTATGAAATACTGTCAGTCGTCCCCCGAGCCAGCGATTCTCTCTCCATGTACTTTCAGCTCACCGGCACCCAGGTCAGGGTGCTTGGCTCAATGCATCTGTTCTCCGCTACCAGTCCGCGCATGCCCGGCTGGGTATCGCAAGCGTTCGAGTGGGCGCAGACGCTCGTCTTCGAATCCGATGCTCAGGCTATCTTGCCGTTCCTGAAGCTCGACGGTGGTCAATCGATCGAGCACGCCCTCGCGCCCGAGGTATGGAGCCGGCTCGACGCGTCCTGGCCTTCCGCTGGCGCGTTGGCGCCGCTCGGTGAACTGCGGCCATGGGCTGTCATGATGGCGGCGCCGACGCTGTGCCAGCGGGTAGTGGAGGGCGTCGAGCCGCGGTTGCTCAGGGCGTGCGATGCGCAAGCGAAACCCTACCGTTTTCTGGAGACCGCGCAGGAGGTGGTGGCCTCGCTCGAATCGATTCCGTTGCCGACGATCTGCAGCGGGCTGGAAATGCTGCTCGCCGATCTGAGCGGGCCCCAACGCACGCTCGAACGCATGCAGTCGGCGTGGCTGCAGCGCGATCTTCAGGCGGTCTATACCGTGGCAGCCGAAGCGCCGATGTTCAGCTTGCCCGGCATGCGCAACGCGATCCTCGATGCGCGCAACGCCGCCTGGGCGCCGCGCGTGCGGGAAATGCTCGATACGCCGGCGCGCACGTTGGTGGTGGTCGGCGCGCTGCATTTGCACGGCGCGGGCAATCTGATCGAACGGCTGCGGCACGCCGTGGAGCCCGCCGTGTAGCCTATCGGCAGACCGTTCGGTACTTTGGGGTCGTCATAGACCAGATCGTGTTGGCGACCCGGGCGCGCTATGCTCACGCGCAGCATTCGCGGCATAATTCTGCAACCGTCACCCGCATGGGCGTCCTTCTATTGACGCGTTTTCTCATGAACGAGCCGCAGCACGCCACCAGCAGGCAAGAGCCGTCGTTTGACTGGCGCTGGAAATTCTTCGATGACCTGACGACCGCCGAGGTCTACGCGATGCTGGCCGCACGCAGCCAGGTATTCGTGGTCGAGCAGAATTGCGTCTACGGCGATATCGACGGCCTCGATACACAAGCCTGGCATCTGTTCGCGTTCGGCCCGGGCGACGGCGGCCCGAAGCTGGCGGGTTACCTGCGCGTGCTGCTGCCTGACGACACCGATCCCGACATCCGCATCGGCCGCGTGTTGACCACCGCGGCTTTCCGCGGCATGGGGCTCGGCAACAAGATGCTGGAGCGCGCCGTGACGCACATCGCGCAGCAGTGGCCCGGCGTCCCGATGCGCCTGCATGCTCAGGCCCATTTGCAGGGCTTCTATGGCGCGTTCGGTTTCCTGCCGATCTCGGACGTGCACGATGAAGACGGCATTCCGCACGTCTGGATGCGCGCGGCCTGACGCTTGTCACGCAAGCGTCCGCGCGCGGAAAGCCGCATCCAGTGGCGCATGGCGATCAGCGCGCCGACGACGCTCATCATCGAACCCGGAATCCACAGCAACAAGCCGCCAATCTGCTGGTCGCGCATCGGGCTCAACCAGGTGAACGCGCGTCCGCAGATCGAGTAGATCGGATACAACTCGCGCGGCGTAAAGAAGATGAAAGCGCCGAGCACGATCTGCGGCGGAATCGCAGCGATCACGATCAGCACCCGGCGGCCGGGCGAGAGCCGGGCGGGCGGCGCCGGGCGCGAGTCGAGCACGAGCCACCAGAACATCAGGCCGTCGATCACCATGCTCCAGTTCATCACGCGATACAGCCGTGCATCGAGCATCGCGACGAAATGAATCGGCGAGAGCAGCCAGAAATAGATCAGGCCGACGAACAGGCCGACGGCCACCACCGGATGCAGCAGCACGTCCATCACCTTGCGCACGGGCGCCGCCTCTAACGCCGGCCGCACGAAGCGCTGACGCCACGCGAACGGCACGCCGGCGCGCAGCGCGGCGCCCGGATACGACAGCGCAATGAAGAACGGCCCGAGATGATGCAGCACCAGATGCTGCGCGCGGTGCATGAAAAACTCATGCTCGAAAAAATAGTCGAGCCTCGTATGCAGTGCGACATACAGCGCGCCCAGCCCGAACCAGAAGGAAATGTGCCGGCGCAGCGAGACCTTCGCCTTGTGCGCACCACGCGCAAAGAGGATCGCCGTGACCAGCACGGCGATCACGACGCTCGGCGACGGCTCCCAAGGGTCGAGCCAGTAAAGCAGGTTCATCGTGCGGCGTCAGTTGGTCTGCGCGGGCGATTTGACGGCGAACGGCGTGTCCAGCGTTTCGCCGTCCGAGAATTGCAGCTTCAGATGCACGGTGTCGCCGGGCGCAACCTTGTGTTGCGCATGCTCCAGCATGATGTGGTAGCCGCCGGGTGCGATCGAGACCTGGCCGTGCGCCGGCACGGTCAGCCTGTCGGCCATCACCATCTGTTGCGTCGAGCCGTTCGATACCGTCTGGTGCAGCATCGCACCCTGGTAGTCGTCGCTCGAAATGTCGGTAAGGTCGATCGGTTTGTCGCTTGAGTTGACGAGCGTCACGTACCCGGCGGCGGGCAGGTTGTTCGGTAGCCAGCGGATCCATGCATGCTGGGCGCTGACGGCCGCCGTGCCGGCCGCCTGGGCGCTGGCGGCGCCGCCGAAGGAGAGGGTGAGCGCACAGCCCAGTGCAGCGAGCGATTTGATCTTGAGGTTCATGAACGCAAAGTCAGGGAGAGGTCAGGAGGAGGGGAAGCCGGCACGAAGCGTGGCCCGAACTCGCGAATCGTCAGGAATGGTCTTCAATGATACGACGCAGATCGGCAGCGATCGCGTCGGGCGAATCGTGATCGGTGGCGAGCAGCCGCGCGTGGCCTTGCGCATCGAAGACGTAGACGGCCGAGCTGTGCGTCACTTCGTAGCTGCCGTTCGGGTCGCGCTTCTCCATCTGATAGGCGACGCGATAGTGGCGCGCGAGCGTCTCGATCTGCCGGTCGCTGCCGGTCAGTCCCATGGCGTGCTCTGCGTCGAAGGCGCCGACGTAGTCGTGCAGCGCCTTGGGCGTGTCGCGCGCGGGGTCGACGGTGATGAACAGGATGCGCACCTTTTGCGCCTGCGGGCCAAGCCTGGCGAGCACCTGCATCAGGCGCGCCATGGTTTCGGGGCAGACGTCCGGGCAGTGCGTGTAGCCGAAGTAAACGAGCGCGGTGTCGCCCCTGAATGCTTCGCCGGTCATTGGCTTGCCGTCGTCGCCGGTGAGCGAGAAGTCGAGATCGGGCAAGTGGCCGGTCACGTTTGTCAGGTGCCAGGGCTCTTCCTTATGCGTACACCCGGCGAACAGGCCCAGCACCAATGCGCTGGCGAGCGCGAACAGCCCCGGCAGCGCAGCCCGCTGCAGGCGCCGCGCGAGCCGCATTGGGCCACGCGTGCCGCGCGACGCGGGATCCCGTTGCACTCTCTGAGGTGAAATTCTGGGGAACAAAGCGGGCATCCATGACTCGATTTAAGACGTCGCGTTTGGCGGCGTAGCGATGTCGCCAATACCGCGTGCTGGCTCGCAATGGCGTTTGACACCTTGTTGTGCCGGCACGCGTGCGGACCCGTCAGCGTGGCTGGGACTTTATCGCAAATTGGCGCGCACCGTCATATGCCACCGCTGAAGGCCGGCATGACAGGGCGATTTGACGCAGTGGCGTGAAAGGCGTCTGAAGACGCATCGTGCGGTTTTTGCACGGAATTCCTGTGCGGCGCGGGCGGATTCCCATGCTGGCGTTGCACTCAGGCTTACTTTCCCGAAAAATAGCGGGATGCGCGGTAAGATGCGCACACTTTTGCGGCTGCGAGCGGCTGAAAGGCAAGATAAACCGATGCAAGCACTTCCGGCTGTTCTGTCTCCGAGCGAGACGGCATTTTTCTTCGATTTCGACGGCACTCTCGTCGAACTGGCCCCCACACCGGACGGTGTGCTGGTGCAACCCGAGGTCATCACGCTGCTGACCGAGCTGCGCCGCCTGACCAACGGTGCGGTGGCGGTCGTGTCGGGCCGCGGCATCGACAGTATCGATGCGTTCCTCGGCATGCCCGATCTGCCCATCGCCGGGCTGCACGGCGCGGAGCGGCGCGATGCGAACGGCGACACGCAAAGGATCGGCTTTCACGACGAGCGCCTGTTGCGCATGGAGCAGGTGCTGGCCGAGGTCGTCAATGCGAACCCCGGCATGCTGCTCGAAATCAAGGGTGCGGCGCTCGCGCTGCACTACCGCAACGCGCCGGATCGCGAGCCGCTGGCGCGCACGGTCACCGGGCGGCTGGTGGCCGACTATCCGGGCGCCTATGTGCTGCAGCCCGGCAAGATGGTCTACGAGATCAAACCGAAAGATGTCGACAAGGGACGCGCCGTGCGGGCCTTTCTGGACGAGCCGCCGTTCACCGGCCGCCGGCCGGTGTTCGCCGGCGACGACCTGACCGACGAAAAGGGCTTTGCGGTCGTCAACGAGCGTGGTGGCGTGTCGATCAAGGTCGGCCCTGGAGACACCATCGCGCGCTCGCGGCTCGACTCGGTCGGCGCCTTGCTCGCGTGGCTCGACGGCATCGTCACCGCCGCGCGCCGCGCATGATGCGCGCTGCGTCCCGCTTCGTTCCGAACGTTCTTCTGCACGGAAACCGCGCTTCATGAGTCGACTGATTATCGTATCGAACCGGGTCGCGCCGATCTCGGAAGGGGGGCCGGCGGCCGGCGGTCTGGCGGTCGGCGTCTACGATGCGCTGAAGGAAACCGGCGGCATGTGGTTCGGCTGGAGCGGCGAGGTGCTCGCCTCCGGGCAGCCGCAGATCAGCGTGGAAGAGCGCGGCCCGGTGACCTTCGCCACCATCCCGCTGATGCGGCGCGACTACGATCAGTACTACCGCGGCTTTTCGAACGCCACCTTGTGGCCGGCGTTCCACTACCGCGCGGATCTGTTGCAGTACGACCGGCACGACTTCGGCGGCTATTGCCGCGTCAATACCTGGCTTGCCCAGCAGCTTGTGCCGTTGCTGCGCGCGGACGATGTCATCTGGGTGCACGACTACCACCTGATTCCGTTCGCGCAGGCCTTGCGCGCGGCCGGCGTGAAGAACCGCATCGGCTTCTTTCTGCATATCCCGTTTCCGGCCTCCCAGGTGCTGCTGGCGGTGCCGCCGCACCGCGAACTGGTCGAAGCGCTCTGCTCGTTCGACCTGCTCGGTTTCCAGACCGCCCCCGACCTGCGGGCGTTTTGCGATTACATCGTCAACGAGGCGAACGGCACGGTCGACGTGCCGGCCGAAGGGCCGAGTGTCGTGCAGGCTTTCGGCCGGACCTTGAAGGCGTCGGCGTATCCGATCGGCGTCTATCCGGATGAGATCGCCGAACTCGCAAAGGCCGGCGAGCGCGGCAAGCCGGTGCGCACGATGAAGGCCACGCTGCATTCGCGCAAGCTGATCATGAGCGTCGACCGGCTCGACTATTCGAAAGGACTGGTGGAGCGGTTTCGTGCTTTTGAGCGGCTGCTCGAACATGCGCCCGCGCAGCGCAACAAGGTATCGTTCCTGCAGATCGCTCCGCCGACGCGCGCCGATCTGAACGCCTATCAGGACATCCGCTTGCAACTCGAAGGCGAGTCGGGACGCATCAACGGCCGTTTTGCCGAACTCGACTGGGCGCCGATTCTCTACATTCATCGTCAGTATGAGCGGCCGGTGCTGGCGGCGCTGTTTCGCACCGCGCACGTTGGCTTCGTGACGCCGTTGCGCGACGGCATGAACCTCGTTGCCAAGGAGTACGTGTCGGCACAGGATCCCGAGGATCCGGGCGTGCTGGTGCTGTCGCGCTTTGCGGGCGCGGCGCAGGAGCTGGACGGCGCGCTGATCGTCAACCCGGTGGATATCGACGGGATGGCCGAGGCGCTGGCAAAGGGTTTATCGATGCCGCTCGCCGAGCGTCAGTCGCGCTATCGGGACATGATGGCGAGGCTGCGCGAGAACAACGTGTCGGTGTGGCGCGATAACTTCATGCGCGATCTGCAGGCGGCCGGTGTGCTCGTCGACGGCGGTGGCGCGGGGCACACGGCGCGCGAGCCGCTGGCAGGCTGAGGGTGCAGACTTAAGACAGGGGCGGCCGGGTTCATTCGCAGCCATTTCCCTGAAGACAAAAAAGCCGCTTCCATGAAGCGGCTTTTTTCATTGAGGCTGGCCCTTGCGGCTCGTGGCTCACGCCCCACAGCTCACAGCGCTCTGGAGGCCGCCGCTCGCTCTCAAACCACGTGCTGTTCGTCGACCTTCTTGCCGCCGGCGTGCAGCGTGGTGCCCTTACCGTGCTGCTTCGCCAGCAGGTCTCGATACAGCCCCGGCCGGTTGCGCAGTTCTTCGGGCGAGCCGTCGTCGACCACCTTGCCTGAGCTCATCACGATGATGCGGTCGAAAGTGTTCAGCGTCGACAGACGGTGCGCAATAGCGACCACCGTACGGCCCACCATCAGCCGGTCGAGCGCTTTCTGGATCGCTTCTTCGGAGGCGCTGTCGAGCGCCGAGGTGGCTTCGTCGAGCAGCAGGATTGGCGCGTTCTTGAGGATGGCGCGTGCAATCGCAATGCGCTGGCGCTGGCCGCCTGAGAGTTTCACGCCGCGGTCGCCCACGATCGTGTCGTAGCCTTCCGGCATCGCTTCGATAAAGTCCGAGCAGCGCGCTTCGCGAGCCGCTGCCAGCACTTCGTCGCGGCTCGCCTCAGGACGGCCGTAGGCGATGTTCTCGTAGACGGTGCGATGGAACAGGGCGATGTCCTGCGGCACGACGGCAATCGCGTGGCGCAGGCTGTCTTGCGTGATCGCGGCGACGTCTTGCCCGTCGATCTTGATCTGACCGCCTTGCGTTTCATAGAAACGCTGCAGCAACGACAGCACGGTCGACTTGCCCGCGCCCGACTTGCCGATCAGCCCGACTCGCTGGCCGGCCGGGATGTGCAGCTCGAAGTGATCGAGAATCGGCCGGCGGCGCGGGTATGCAAACGTGACGCTTTCGAAGTCGATGCGTCCGCCTTGCGGCACCAGTTCCACAGCGTCCGAGCGGTCCGGCATGCCGTGCGGCTCGAGCAGCGTGCGCACCGCTTCAGCGAGCCGCGCGACGTGCTGGGTGACGTCGACGAGCGCGACAGCCAGGTCGCGGGTGCCGTGCAGGATCGTGAAGCCGAGCGAGCTGACCAGCACGATGTCGCCCGAGGTCGCCCGGCCCTGGTCCCACAACCACAACGCCCAGCCAAGCAGGCCGGCCGACAGCATGGCCGTGATGACCGCGTGCAGCAGGCGCAGCTTTTCCAGGTAGAGCAGGCTTTGCTGGCGCGCGTCCATTTCGGCCTTGACGGTCGAGCCGAAGCGCGCCTGCTCGCGAAGGGTCATGCCGAAGGCGCGCACGAGGCCCATGTTGCTGATCACGTCGACCAGTTCGCCGTCGACCGACGCCGCCTTGGTGGCGAAGTGATGGTGACGCGCTGAACCACGCCCGGCCAGTTTGTAGAGCACCACCGAGAGGATCGCCGAGCAGAGCATCAGGCCAGCCGCCATCAGCGGGTTGACGGCAATGATCATGACAATCGCGCCGAGCACGGCGATGCACGGCGGCAGCACGTTCCAGGCCGTGGTGTTCTCAGCCGTGTAGACCGCATTCGAGGTGGCCGTGATGCGGCTCGCCAGCATGCCGGGCTGCTTTTCCGAGTAATACGTGGGCGAGTGGCCGCTCAGGTACTGGAACAGATCGCGGCGCAGGTCGCCGGTGACGGCGACGAAGGTGTGCGCGGCGACCCAGCCGCCGACCCGCCACAGCAGGTTGTCGGCGGCGATCAGGCCGACAAGGATGGCGAACGCTCCCCACAGCGGGCCGGGATGGTGCCGGCCTTCGCCGAGCACGTCGATCAGATGCTTGATGGCGTATTGAGAGGCGAGCGCACAACCCACTGCCGCGAACACGCTGCACAGGACGGTCGCATGGGCGAGCGGGTGGCGGCGGATATAGCGAAAAAGAAACGCAAGCGGCCTGTGCGCATAGCTCGCGAGCTTTGCGTTGTGGGCATTACGCTGGGCGATGGTGAGATGTTCCAATTGATCGTGTGGTCGGTGTGTTTCAGGTTATGTCATGCAACGGCATGGGCCACGGGACGCATCGCCACAAAAGGCAGATGCTCGCATTGTAAACACGCAAAAGGCATTCCGCCGTGTTCGAACGGCAACGGGACGCGACTGATTTCGCGATGGGCATCCGCAACACCTGTTTGCTCGACCGCGTCTCGTGGCCGTGGTTCATACAGATTGCGGAATAATTTCGAGATATAATTACAAAAGCCATTCAGCGCGCGACGGCGCGCCAAAGAGCGGCACGCTGGAAACATGGACGGAAGAATTTGCAAAAATTCAGCTTGCAGACCGCGCGCCAAGGCCAGCCCTTACTGTAGAACTGTCTTATAAAACAAGGGTTTGCAAAGTGTTTCCGCTTTGTAACAACGTAAAGTGTTTGAAATGTTGTGCGCCGCGCGGGATTCCCGGCATCCATAATGCGTGCTCGGTCGTCCCACGAAATATCTGACAGTTTGTCAACGAGTCTGACGCATGTGCGTTTATGGCACATGTACAGCCTGGTGACGATGATCAGTCTGGGCATCCTTACCAAGCGATCCATCGCAGGATTTCTCGAACGAAACAGGCCTGAGCCGGCATCAGCCGGCCCGACTGGCCAGGCGAGCAAAGCGAGTCGCTTTTAACAAACCGCAGTACTTTTGCCTGATTTTTTACGAGGAGTTCTCTCTATGCGAATCGCTCAAATCGCTCCGTTGCACGAGGCGGTTCCCCCTAAGCTGTATGGTGGAACGGAACGGGTAGTGTCCTACCTGACCGAGGCACTGGTCGAACAGGGACACGATGTGACGCTCTTCGCGAGCGGCGATTCGATCACCTCGGCGAAGCTCGAAGCATTCTGGCCGCAGGCACTGCGCCTCGACCCGACGATTCGCGACGTGATGGCCCCGCACATGCTCCTGCTGGAAGAAGTGCGCCGCCGCGCGGACGAATTCGATGTGCTGCACTTCCACATCGATTACTACCCGTTCTCGCTGTTTGCACGCCAGCCGGTGCCGTTCCTGACCACGATGCACGGCCGTCTCGACCTGCCGGAACTGCAACCCGTTTTCAACGCGTTCAGCGACGTGCCGGTGGTGTCCATCTCGGACAATCAGCGTCTGCCGCTGCAACAGGCCAACTGGCTGTCCACCGTGTATCACGGCCTGCCGGAAAACCTGCTGAAGCCGATCCCCGACGTCAAGCCGAGCTATCTCGCGTTCCTCGGCCGTATCTCGCCGGAAAAGCGTCTCGACACGGCCATCCGCATCGCCGAGCAGGCTGGCATGAAGATCAAGATTGCCGCCAAGCTCGACAAGGCTGACCGCGCATACTACGAAGAAGTCATCAAGCCGCTGATGTCGCTGCCGCACGTCGAGTACATCGGCGAAATCAGCGAAGCGGAGAAGACCGAATTCCTCGGCAACGCCCACGCGCTGCTGTTCCCGATCGACTGGCCTGAGCCCTTTGGTCTGGTGATGATCGAAGCCATGGCTTGCGGTACGCCGGTCATCGCCTTCAAGCGCGGTTCGGTGCCGGAAGTGATCGAGCACGGCGTGTCGGGCTTCGTCGTCGAAGACGAAATCAGCGCCGTTGCCGCCGTCAAGCGTCTGAACACGCTGCCGCGCGAAACGGTGCGCAAGGCGTTCGAAGCGCGTTTCTCGTCGAAGGTGATGGCGCAGAACTACGTCGCCTCGTACGAAGAACTGCTGCGCCAGAAGCGCCGCACGGTGCTGCGCGAAGTCAACGCGAGCTAACGGCTCGAAGCCATACCGCTCCTGCACCGCCCGCCAGGCGGCACTGCGAGCTCCAACAACGCCCTGCGTGTGTCAAGCACGCAGGGCGTTGTTGCATGCGCGCCGCGCATTTGGCCGGGAATCCTCTGAAAGTGGCGTTTTGGGGGGAGGAACCGTGAGCCGCCTCGGTAATATCCCTATAATGGCCCTGCCGCAAATTTGGCTGCGGCGTCGTCACCGACAGGAGGATGCCTTGGCGAGAACGAAAGAGACGCGTGCGAACACGGCGCCTGGCGCCGGAACGATTTTCGCGCTGCGGGCCATCGGTCTCGTGATTCTGACTCGGTGGCTGTTTTCGATGTCGCAGATGGCCATCGTGTCGTCGCTGGCCGCGATGGCTTCGTCGCCGTGGGCCTGTATCAACCTCGTCTTCCTGTTTCTGCTGATCTTTCTGCCGGGCGCACGCGCCCAGGCCGAGCGGCCGTTTCATCCGCTGCCGCAATGGCTGCGTCAGGCGCTGCGTCTGTTCGCTTTCCTTGGGTTCCTGTTCGCGGTTTTCTCGGTGGGCGCCTTCGTCTGGAGCGCCGGCGGGCGGCGTGCACTGCACGCGGTGGCGGCAACCAACGGCTGGCTGGTGGCGGCGCCGGCTTTGTATGCCGCAGTGTTGTGGATCTGTCGGCCGCGGGCGCTGTGGCGCACCAATGTCGCGGCGCGCCGCTTTGCGATAGGCCGCTATGCGATTGCCGTCGATCCGGTGACGCGTACGGTGGTCGTCTGGGTGGAAAGCCGCAAGCTCGGCCAGTACGACGCGCGTGAACTGTCGGTGCGCTGGCCGGACGGTCAGGGCGATGCGGTTGCCACGCCGCTAGCAGCGCCGGCTGCGGTGCTCGACGCGGGCGGGGCGCCGGCCACCGCGTCGACGGCCTCCGCTTCGGCAGCGCCGCGGGCCGCAGCGCAGACCGGCTGGCTGCACCGGCGTCCCAAGGTCGAGTTGCTATGGGATTCCCCGGCGGCAGCCGGACATAACCGTCAAACGGTGTTTCGCGCGGCACTCGCCACAGAGGGCGACCGGGTTGCCGCGCGAGCCCTCGATACCTCGTTGCGCCAGGCCTGATGCTTACTTCAGGCGCGACTGCAACTCGTTGGCGAGCTGTTTGATCGCCGCCTTGGTCGGCGCGTCTTCGGCGAGTGCGTTGAGCAGACCGAAGTCGTGGATCGTGCCGTTGTAGCGCACCGTGGTCGCTTCATCGCCTGCTGCGTCGAGCTTGCGGCCGTAGGCCTCGCCTTCGTCGCGCAGCACATCGAACTGGGCAACCTGAATCAGCGCCGGCGGCAGACCCTTCAACTGATCCTGCGAAGCCCGCAGCGGCGACGCGTAAATCTCGTTACGCTGTTTCGGATCCTTGGTGTACGCATCCCAGAACCACTTCATCATCGGACGAGTCAGGAAGTGACCTTCCGGATAGGCGTTGTACGAGCCGTCGCTGAAATTGTTGTCCGTGACCGGCCACATCAGACCTTGAAAACGGATCGCGGGACCTTTCTTGTCTTTCGCCATCAGCGACACGACCGCCGCCATATTGCCGCCCACGCTATTGCCGACCACCGCGAGACGGCTGCCGTCGACACCGATTTCATTGCCATGTGCCGCAACCCATTTAGTTGCCGCATAGGCCTGGTTGATCGCCACCGGATAGCGCGCTTCGGGCGAAGGTGTGTAGTTGACGAACACCGCCACCGCGCCGGATTGCACGACGAGGTCGCGCACCAGACGCTCGTGGGTCGGGAAGTCGCCGAGGATCCACCCGCCGCCATGGAAGAACATGAAGACCGGCGGCGTACCCGTGACACCCTGCGGCCGTACGATCGTGATCGGCACGGTGATGCCGTCCTGCTCGATGGTCTTGTTCGACACGTCGATACCCGACAGATCGACCTTGACGCTGTTCTGCGCACCGACCAGCACCTGGCGCGCTTGCGCCGGAGTCAGCGTGTTGATGGCCGGTCCAGTGCCGCTGTTGAGCGCGTGAAGGAATTGGCTCGTCACCTGGTCGGGCGTGGCGGGGGCTGCCGGAGTAGCAGCGGCGGCAAAACTTGTGCTGACGGCAAGGGCAGCGGCGAGCAGCATGGGCTTGAAGGTCTTCATGATGGTTTCCGGTTTGTGTAATTGGCTGCTGTGGGTTAGACGATCGTCAGCGTGACGTCGATGTTGCCGCGCGTCGCGTTCGAGTACGGGCAGACGATATGGGCCTTGTCGACCAGCGTCTGCGCTGCTTCACGCGCCATGCCGGGCAGCGAAATCTTCAGTTCGACTTCAATGCCGAAGCCGTTCGGAATCGCGCCGATGCCGACGCTGCTGTCAATCGAGACGTCCGCCGGGATCGCGATCTTGTCGCGTGCGGCGACGAACTTCATCGCGCCGAGGAAACACGCGCTGTAGCCGGCGGCGAACAGTTGTTCCGGGTTGGCGCCTTCGCCACCCGCGCCGCCCAGTTCCCTGGGCGTGGTCAGTTTGAAGTCGAGATTGCCTGCGGGTACCACGGCACGGCCATCGCGGCCGCCGGTGGCGTGGGCATGAGCGCGGTAGAGAACTTTTTCGAGGGACATGGTGAGACTCCTTTAAAGAGGTTGGATTGCTTAGGTTTTGCTATCTACTACTAGATAGATTTGCCGGCATAACAATGAGTGCTTCTGCTTCACATCTACCGTTAATCTATCTACTCAAAGATAGATTAACGGACCAAACAAAAAGGTGGCGTACCACCTCTCATGCGACTGCGTTACCGCGCGATTCTCACCGAAGCTTCGACATCTTCGAGCCGAGCCTTGGTGTGAAACAGCCTGCTCGCCAGGACGCTGCCCTGAAAGGCCGCGTAGAGCGCGCGTGCCGCGTTTTCCGGCTTGCCGTTTACCGCCAGCGTTTTTTCCTGTGCGCCTTGCGTCAGAACCTTCGCCAGCCAGTTCTCGTTGGCCTTGAAAAACGCCTGCACCGCTTGTCGGATGTTGTCGGGCAGTGACTCGATGTCCGCAGCCAGCATGCCGCACAGGCAGATCTGGTTGCCGTCGCCAAGGGTCCTGCCGAACAGCCTCGCGTACTTGCTGAGTTTTGCATCGGCCGGCAACGAAGCGTCGATGGCATGGAGGGCGTTCAGTACCTCGTTGCTGTACTCGTTGACCGCTTCCAGCACCAGATCGTCTTTCGACGGGAAGTAGTAGTGGATGCTCGAGGTCTTTACGCCGACCAGATCTGACAGATCACGGTAACTAAAACCGTTGTAGCCGCGCAGCATGATGAGCGTGACTGCGTGGTCCAGGATCTGTTCGCGAACTGTCGTTGTCGTTTCCATGGACTGAACTTTATCTACTGATAGATAGACTGTCAAGCATGAGATGAAAAAATTTTTGTGAAGGGGTGAGGCCGGTCTGGCGGGATAAAAAAGGCCGGCGTACTGGCATACGCCGGCCTGAGTCATTGCTAGTGCTTGTGGTCGCGATGGAGCCGGGCAACCATCCGCCGGTTTCCTGAGACTTTAGATGCGGATGTCATGCAACCCGCATCTTCCGGCCGTTTATTCGTCCACCAGCATTTCCGAGTCGTCGACCTGCTTCGCGCCGGCGCCAGGCGCTGCGCGTCGCATGTCGGGCTCGGACAAACCCTTGATCAACTCCAGCGCCTGGCGCTCGAAGAGTCTCCGGTACAAGCCTTTCTCGAGCTGGATCAGTGCTTCGTGGCTGCCTTCCTCGATGATCTTGCCCTTATCGAGCACCAGCAGGCGGTCCAGCGCCCGCACGGTCGACAGCCGGTGCGCGACGACGAGCGTCGTGCGTCCTTCCATCAGCCGTTCCATCGCTTGCTGGATCAGCACCTCACTTTCGCTGTCGAGGCTCGAGGTGGCCTCGTCCAGGATCAGGATCGGCGCGTCTGCAAGGAACGCCCGCGCAATCGCCACGCGCTGGCGCTCGCCGCCCGAGAGCTTCACGCCACGCTCGCCCACCAGCGTGTCATAGCCGTTCGGCAGCGTGACGATGAAGTCGTGGGCGCTGGCGAGTTTCGCGGCCTGCTCGACTTCGGCGCGAGTCGCGCCAGGACGGGCGTAGGCGATGTTCTCGGCCAGCGTGCGGTGAAACAGCACCGGCTCCTGCTGGACAATCGCAATCTGGCTGCGCAATGACGCCTGACTGACCAGAGCGATGTCTTGCCCATCGATCGTGATGCGGCCGCCCGTTACGTCGTAAAGCCGCTGGATCATCTTGATGAACGTCGTCTTGCCCGAACCCGAATGCCCCACCAGCCCCACGCGCTCACCCGGCGCGATGCGTACCGAAAAGTTGTCGTACAGCGGTGTCGCGAGCGAGCCATAGTGGAACGTGACGTGCTCAAAACGGATTTCGCCCTTTTCGATCACGATCGGCCGGGCGCCGGGCTTGTCCTCGATGCCGAGCGACTGCTTTTCGAGCGCCACCAGTTCTTCCATATCGTTGACCGAGCGCTGCAGGTTGCGGATGTGCATACCGACTTCACGCAGGTAGCCTTGCAACATGAAGAACATCGTCAACGCGAACGTGATGTCGCCGACGCTGGCTTCGCCACGTGTCCACAGGAACAGCGCCGAGCCGAGGATCGACGCCTGGATCAGGATCAGCATGCCACCCTGCGCGCCGCCATTGAGCGTGCCGCGCACCCAGGTGCGTTTAGTGCGACGGCGCCACTTCTCGATGATGCGGGCGAGCAAGACTTCTTCGCGTGCTTCGGCGCCGAATGCCTTGACGACGGCATTGCAGCTCACCGCATCGGCCAGCGCGCCGCCCATTTTTGTATCCCACGCGTTGGCGAGACGCGCGGCAGGCGCGACGAAGCCGAGCGACAGCATGGCCGTCACCGTGATATAGAGCACGGAGCCGAGGCCCACGACCGCTCCCATCAACGGCCAGCGCACGCCGAGCAGCACGGTGGAACCCACCAGCATGACGAACGACGGAAACAGCGCAATCAACAGCGTGTCGTTGAGTATGTCGAGCGCCCACATGCCGCGCGTGATTTTGCGCACCGTCGAGCCGGCAAAGCTGTTGGCATGCCAGTCGGTCGAAAAACGCTGTACCCGATGAAAGGCATGGCTGGAGACCTTGCTCATCATCTTGAGCGTCAGCACGATGATGTTCATGTAGACACCCTGATTCAGCAGCGTGGCGCCAAAACCGAGTCCGACCAGGATCGCGAACGCGGTCACGGCGGCATGCCGCGCCGCCGGGTTGCTTGCGGCGCCCGAAGCGATGGCGTCGACGAGATGCCCCGCAAACATCGGGGTGAGCACGTCGGCCAATGCCGTGAGCAACACGAGGCCGGTAACGGCGAAGATACGCCAGGGTTGTTCGCGCCAGTGGCGAACGGTGAAGCCGAGGACGTCCTTAAAGGCTTGTCCGCGAAAGTCGAGTTTTTTTGTAGTCATTAGTCACGGCCTGGGGACGTAGAGACCCCGGGATTCCATTCAGGAGCAATAGGAATAGACAGCCGAAGCGGGCCAGAATGACCTGGCGAGCTAATGTTAGACCGTCTGGAAAATGCGCAGGCTTGCCGAAATGGCGACGCTGCGTTGGCGACTAGTTAAGGTCGCGGGGCCACGTTTAGGGTGGCAATGTGCACGCTGAACAACATGTGATGCCTCCCTTTAGTGTTGAGTGAAGTGAAGAAGATGCTGATCGGAGCCGATGTCCGAAATTGAAGCATATAGCGGCTTTATTGCGGTGGCAAGAGGATGATGTGGGGATGTGGTTGAATTGATACGAAGAATGGAGGAGGGCGTTGGGGCGACGCAATGCATCTGGCGGATATCGGCAAGCGCAATGTGTTGAAGGTTTTTTATATTTGATAATGTCCTTCATCGAACATGTAGATGGAGGTATCCGATGGCCGCCGTCAACCTGCCCCTGTCCGGGCCTGTCACCCAGGCAATCAGTCCGTTCATGCCTTACTTCCCGATGTTCGGCAGCCAGGTTGGCTCCTACACGGTCAATCTGGGCAACTCGTCCAATCCTGATGTCGAGAAAGCAGCGCTCGATGTGGCGAGCTACGGCAAACAGCTCGGCCGAATCGAGGATGTGCTGGTGCTGTTGCTGCAGCACGTCGACGTGACGGGGCGGAACGAGAAAGAAAAGGAAGCGATCGCTGCACTCCGGAAAATGGAAGTGGCAACTGATGTTCTGCCGAAGCTTCGGAGAATGCTCGAGGATATTGCGGATGAGAAAAAGAGGCATAGCCGCGGATGAGCCTGGAGCCTTGGGTGCCAATGAAAAAGGCCCCAAGATTTTCGTCTGAGGGCTTTTACTCTTGCGGGTCACTCGAAGCTGGTGGGTGGTGCAGGGATTGAACCCGTGACTCATGCCGCTTGAAAGCAGCGTTGGGCTTCGTTCGGCGAGAAGCGGCCTATCGCAAACGTCGGCTTGCGAGATCGCTAAAATATTGCGTCGAGCGGGATTCTGGACGCCCTGACCACCAGCGGGTAGCAGTCTCCTTACGCGGTACCGGCTGTCGCCCTAAAACCAGGTTAGGCCTTGCGCAGGCCCACACACTTCAGGAGAACTCATGTTTGACCATGTCGGATTCGGAGTCAGCGACTATGCAGCGAGCAAAGCGTTCTTCCTCAAGGCACTCGAACCGCTCGGCGTAGCTGTTGTCATGGAGGGACCGCTCGGTGTCGAGCTTAGCCCAAAGGGTAAGGCTTCATTGTGCATGTGCCAAACCGAGGAGAAGCCGGCGCATCTTCATTTGGCGTTCACGGCCGAGAATCGCCAGCAAGTCGAAGCTTTCTATCGCGCGGCTCTGGAGGCGGGTGGTAAAGACAATGGCGCGCCTGGTCTGCGTCCGCAGTACCACGCGAACTACTATGCAGCTTTCGTGATTGGTCCGGACGGGCACAACATCGAAGTGGTTTGCCACGAACCTGGGGCCTAACTAAACACTTCCATTGAGGAGACGTCCGCAAGCAGGCTTCGGCCACTTGTGGCCGCCCCTCATGTCAAACGCTGAGCGCCCGCTTTTGGTGGCGCACCGCACGTAGGACAGATCAGGGTTCATCAGTGCCGGTCGACCTGACTGGGGCGGGGTTCTGCTGGAGGAGGATGTAGGCGAAAAAAAGCCCCGCTAGTGCGGGGCTTTTTTGTGTCGCTTTAGCAGAAGCGCTCTGTTTGCTGGAACGGTGTCGGCCAAACCAACGCTGTATGTGCTTCCAGAGTCTTCGGCTGAATATTGGTGGGTGGTACAGGGATTGAACCTGTGACCCCTGCCGTGTGAAGGCAGTGCTCTACCGCTGAGCTAACCACCCGAAGAGATTGAGATTATGTCAGAGGATCTAGGGCTCGTAAAGTACTTTTTAAGCACTTTGCTCATCCGCGGCCGCGACAGGTTGAAGACGCCACACACTGGTCCCCTTGACCGCCTTGTCGAGCCCATCGAGCACGGCCTGATGCGCGGCGATTTCCTCTTCGCTGGCGACGATCACCGGCAGCTCGACCGAGCTAAGCACCACCCGCGGCGCATGCTCGCTACCGCCCGTTGATGCTTCGCCGAGCATGTCGATAACAAGGCTCTCCTGGCCACGCGTCATCGCCAGATAGACTTCCGCAAGCAACTCCGAGTCGAGCAAGGCGCCGTGCAGCGTACGGTGCGCATTGCTGATGCCGAAGCGGTCGCACAACGCATCCAGCGAATTGCGCTTGCCGGGGAACATCGCCTTGGCGCGCACCAGCGTATCGATCACCTCGCCGCACTGCGAGCTAAACGACGGCAAGCCGAGCAACGCAAACTCGGCGTCGAGAAATCCAATATCGAACGGTGCGTTATGGATGATCAGATCCGCGCCCTGGACGAAGTCGCGCAACTCGTTGGCGATCTCCGCGAACTTCGGCTTGTCGCTCAAAAATTCGGTAGTCAGGCCGTGGACTGCCAGTGCGCCCGGATCGCTGTCGCGTTCCGGGTTGATATAGAAGTGCAGGTTGCTGCCCGTGAGCCGGCGGTTCACCAGCTCGACGCAGCCGATTTCGATAATGCGGTCGCCGGTACGCGCATTCAGGCCGGTGGTTTCGGTATCGAGGATGAGTTGACGCATGTCGGATTAGCCTGCTCTAAAAATTGGCTGAGAAAAAGGTGACGGCAGAAGATCGAAGCGAGCCGGGACGCAAGCAAGTGTGCAAGGCGCACGCACAAGCATCCGGCCCGCGTCTCAAATCTCCGCCAGCGAGGCAACTCCACGATTGGCCAGCGCATCCGCACGTTCATTCTCCGGATGCCCCGCGTGACCCTTCACCCAGCGCCACTCGATCTCGTGCTGCTGAACGGCCGTATCGAGCCGCTTCCACAGATCGGCATTCTTCACGGGCGTCTTGGCCGCGGTCATCCAGTTTTTCTTCTTCCAGCCGTGGATCCACTCGCTGATGCCTTTCTGGACATATTGCGAGTCGGTATGCACCACGGCCTTGCAAGGCCGCTTCAATGCTTCGAGCGCGGCGATCACCGCCATCAGCTCCATGCGGTTGTTGGTGGTGTTCGCTTCGCCGCCGAACATTTCCTTTTCCTGCGCGCCGAAGCGCAGCAGCGCGCCCCAGCCGCCGGGGCCCGGATTGCCTTTGCAGGCGCCGTCTGTATAAATGTCGATGAGGTCGGAAGTCATTTTCTCTGATTGCGTGTGTTCGGGGTGGCGGCGGGGGCGAGGCCCGCGGCAAGCACGGGCTTTTTCACCTTTACTGGGCCGATCAGACGCATGCCGCGCACGCGCTTGATCGCCTTCACCATATAGGTGGCGCCGAAGATCGGCCACCAGCGGTCGCCGGCAGCTTCCATGAAGCTGTAGCGCGCGAGCCACTGATCGCTGACGAGGGGCGGACGATAGCAGCCGAAGCGTCCGCGTTCAAGGTCGAAGCCGAGCAGTTTAATCCAGTCCTTCAAACGGGTGAACGCAATCAGGTCGTGCGCAGCGGGCACGAACGGCCGCCCCGTCACCTTGCCGACCGATTGCCGGGCGCCCCACAGCGACAACGAATTGAAGCCGAGAATGATCAACTGGCCTTCCGGCATCAGCACACGTTCGGCCTCACGCAGCAGCCGGTGCGGATCGCTGGTGAATTCGAGCGTATGCGGCATCACGATCAGGTCGACGCTCTGCGCCTCGAACGGCAGGTCCAGCAGGTCGCACCAGACGACGCTGCGGCCGGGTGGCGCATGTTTTTCGGGCGCGGCGGCGCCCGCCGCACGCGGGAATTCATAAGGCGCGCTCGCACCGCTGGCGGCGTCCAGCACGAGGCCCCGGCACGGCATGCGGTTCTCGCGCAGCGCATCGAGCTGCGGCAGACCGAGCTGCAGCGCGTGGTAGCCGAACACGTCCGACACCACTCGGTCGAGCTGCGCCTGTTCCCATTCCAGCACGTAACGTCCGGGTGGCGAATCGGTCCAGGCGGGCCAGTCTATAATCGTTCGGTCAGACATATTGAAGATTGCGTCGCCTATGAATGCGCTCGAGTACGTCCCCGTCCCGGCGTTTGAAGACAATTACATCTGGCTCGTGTCGGACGGTCACCATGCGGTGGCCGTCGATCCGGGTGAGGCCGCTCCGGTTCGCGCCTATCTGGCGAAGCGGGGCTGGCGGTTGAGCGCTATTTTACTCACGCACCATCACCAAGACCACGTCGGCGGGGTGGCCGATCTGCTGAATGGCCAGGACGTGCCCGTATATGGGCCGGCCGGCGAGGCGATCGAGCATCTGACCTACCGTTTGAAGCGGGGTGATCGCGTGAGCATCGCCGAGCCGGCGCTCGAACTGAGCGTGCTCGACGTGCCGGGCCATACACGCGGCCATATTGCCTACTTCCAGGCGGCCGATCCGGCCGGTACCCCGCACGTATTTTGCGGCGACACGCTGTTCGCGTGTGGCTGCGGCCGGCTGTTCGAAGGCACTCCGGCACAGATGCTGGCGTCGCTGGACGAACTCGCGGCCCTGCCGGGCTCGACCCAGGTGCACTGCGCACACGAGTACACGCTGTCGAACATTCGCTTCGCGCTCGCCTGCGAACCGGACAATGCGCAACTGCAGGCATGGCGCGACGAAGCGAGCGCGCTGCGCGAGCGCGGCGTTCCCACGCTGCCCACGACCATCGCCCACGAACGGGCAGTGAACCCGTTTTTAAGGGCCGATAGTCTGGCTATCCACGCCACCCTCGCAGAACAGTTGCATGAAACAGTGCCGGATCGTTTGACCGCGTTCACATTGTTGCGTGAGTGGAAGAACAGGTTCCGCTGACCCCCAGGTTTATGGGGGCATGTTCACCTTGAATTTCGGAAAAATCTGCCAAGCCTAAGATTTGCCTAGGTTTTTCGTATATTTCCGATTGACGTAAACGTTTCGCTTTCGTACTATCGGCAGCAAATTCCAGTCCTGTGGAAGCCGAGACGTTCATGAGATTTATCTTTAGTGCGTTGTTGGTCCTCATGCTCGCCGCGTGCGCGAGCCAGGGGCCGACGACGAATAGCAATAGCACCGCTTCCAATCCTGCCAGCCAGCAAGCCGTAGCCGACGCCCTTCGCAATACAGCCTCTGCCAAAGAAACGATCAATGTCGACCAGGGTTCCGTCGATCAGTTGACGAGTCCCGATGCCGATCTGTGGGCGCGGATTCGCCGTGGTTTTCAGATGCCTGACCTGCAAAGCGACCTCGTCGACATGCAGGCCAACTGGTATGCGCAGCGCCCGGATTACGTCGCGCGCATGACCGAGCGCTCGCAGAAATATCTGTATCACATCGTCGAAGAGCTCGAGCAGCGCCATATGCCGACCGAGCTGGCCTTGCTGCCGTTCATCGAGTCCGCCTATAACCCGCAGGCGCTGTCGGTTGCGAAGGCGGCCGGCATGTGGCAGTTCGTGCCGGGTACTGGTCGTACCTACAACCTCAAGCAGAACATGTGGCAGGACGAGCGCCGTGACGTGCTCGCCTCCACCAGTGCCGCGCTGGACTACCTTTCGCGCCTGCACGACATGTTCGGCGACTGGCAGCTTGCGCTCGCCGCCTACAACTGGGGTGAGGGCAACGTGCAGCGCGCCATCGCGCGCAACGAGGCGGCGGGCTTGCCGACGGACTATCAGAACCTGCGCATGCCGAACGAGACGCGCAACTACGTCCCGAAGCTGCAGGCGGTGAAGAACATCGTGATGAACCCGCAGGTCTACGGCCTGACGCTGCCGTCGATTCCGAACCACCCGTATTTCGTGACGGTCACCACCGCGCACGATATCGACGTCGACGTGGCGGCCAAGCTCGCCAACATGACGCCTGACGAGTTCCGCTCGCTGAACCCGTCGTTCAAGAAGCCGGTCATCCTGGGCGCGACGCAGCCGCAGATCCTGCTGCCGTTCGATAACGCCAGCGCTTTCGAGCACAATCTGAAGACGTACTCGGGCAACCTGTCGTCGTGGACCACCTACACGGTGACCGAGCGCGCGGCGCCGGCCGCGATCGCGCAGAAGATCGGCGTGGACGCGGACACGCTGATGGAAGTCAACAAGATTCCCGTCGGCATGCGCCTGAAGCCGGGCTCGACGATCGTCGTTCCACGCAGCGACGACGATGCCGACGAAGACATCAGTGCCGACGTCGCCGAAAGCGCCGTCCTCGCCATGGAGCCGGATGTCCCCGACACGCGCAAGATGCTGATCCGCGTGCGGCGCAAGCAGACCATGGCGGCATTGGCGGTGCGTTATGGCGTTTCGGTCGGTCAACTGAAGGCGTGGAACCGTACGCGTCGCGATCAGGTGAACCCGGGTCAGGTTATCGTGCTGCACGTTCCTGTAGGTAAGGCCATGCCGAGCGAGCCGGGCCCGGAGCGCATCGCAACGAGCGTGCAGGGCGGTGGCGTCGAGCGCATCGGCACCCAGGTCGCAGACACGAAGAGCGATTCGCGCTACGATAAGCGCTCAGGTCGTGGCCGCACCGCCGTCGTCAAGGTGTCGGATCCCGCGGGCAAGGCCAGCAAATCCTCCGCGTCCAGCGCCGCCAAGGGCAAGACGTCGAAAGCGCCTGCCCCGGGCACGTCCAGCAAGGCGTCGAAGGCTGCGGCAGCAAGCCGCCCGAAGACCGCGGCCAAGGCGAAGAAGGGCAATTAGACCAAAGCGGCTCTCACGGAAGTGGCCACATGCGTTGCGGGGGCAGCGCATGAATTGCGCTCCGATCACTTCTCGTTTTTCGACGCCGTCACCTGTGGTGACGGCGTTTTCATTTCAGGGTCTTTGCGCCCGTTCCTTGCCTTTTCCTTTATCGTGAGCGCTTTCGTCTGACCCGAAACCGCCGATTACTCATGTCGTCCACCCAGCTCCGCGTGTTCCTGCTGTTTTCAGCCGGCTACTTCGTTTCCTATGTATTTCGCGGTGTCAATCTCGGCTTTGCGCCGCTCATCACGCACGATCTGGGCCTGTCGGCCGCCAATCTCGGTCTGCTGACGAGTCTGTATTTCCTTGGCTTCGCGGGGGCGCAACTGCCGGCGGGCGTGCTGCTCGATCACTACGGCTCGCGCCGGGTCACGGCCGGCACGCTGCTGTTTGCGGCGGCGGGGATCTGGGTATTCGGAGCGGCGCACAGCCTGGGCATGATGATGCTCGGGCGCCTGCTGATCGGCGTCGGCGTTTCGGTGTGTCTGGGCGCGGCGTTCAAGGCGCTGGCGCAGCATTTCGAGCCCGCGCGGCTGCCGCTGATGAACGGCCTGGTGATGGCGGTCGGCGGACTGGGCGGCGTGGCCGTGGGTTCGCCGCTGACCTGGACGCTGACCTTCATGAGCTGGCGTACGGTGTGCGGCGCGCTGGGCGTGCTGACCGTCGTCGTGGCGCTCGCCTTGTGGACGCTTGCGCCGGATAAGCGCGACGGGCATCGCCAGGCGAGCCTCGGCACGCAGTTCAAGGGCACCTGGCACATCCTCAAAAGTCCGGCGTTCTGGAAAATTGCGTCGTTTTCGGTCGTCACGCAAGGCGTGTTCTATGCGATGCAGTCGCTGTGGGTCGGCGCGTGGATGCGCGACGTGATGGGGCTCGCGCCTCGTGAGGCCGCCGCCCAGGTGTCGATTCTCGGTTTCGCGATGATGGCCGGCTGCATCGGTTTCGGCGCCTCGGCGCGCAGTCTGGAAAAGCTCGGCGTCTCGCTCTATGCGTTTTGCGGCATCGGCATGGCGCTCTTCGTGGCGACGCAGTTGCTCATCATGTTTGGCGCCCCGCTGCCGGCAGGGCTGCTCTGGGCCGCCTACGGCATCTTCGGCGGCACCGGCATTCTCAGTTATGCCGTGCTGGCGCGGCATTTCCCGCCGCATCTGATCGGCCGCGGCAATACCACGCTCACGCTAATTATTTTTTTGCTGATCTTCGGTTTCCAGATCGGCGTCGGCGCGATGCTGTCGTTGTGGCCGGCTACCGCCGGCCACTATCCAGCCGAAGCACACCTGAGTGCCTGGGGCATCCTCGTCGTGCTGCAGATCGCCAGTGCGATCTGGTACGTATTGCCGAGCCGGGTGCTGACCCAGCACGCTCATCTGCAGGCGGAGCATCATTCGTGAGGTGGGCTTTTTGCGGCCTATGAGGTCCGCCGGAGGCGTTCCCGAGCCGCTTCGCCGGTGGCCTGCGGGCTGCTTTCAGGCCGGAGCTGTTTGATATCCCGACGTCGCTGCCTAAATCAGGATGCGATGGCCTGAGAGCCTTATGGATAAAGGCCTTGGCGTGTCCGGGAGGGCTCTGCGCCCGGTCCCGGAGCTATCTCACATTTGGAGAGAGGGGCACTTTAGAGCTATAATTCCAAGGTTTGAGCTTATCAACCCGCACCCTAGCGCCTACCTCTCCCACACCGTTCATCCGCCGCGCGCGGCTGACGCACCGCACCCAGCCGATCAATCCATACAATGGATCCATCGCGCCCTTGCGACGTCTGCTGCGATACGCGAGCGAGCCTGCGCGCGCATCACGCCGATGCGCCTCGCTGCGGCTCGCACGGCTCGGATAGACAGGTCGGCACAGGGTGTTCCCCCAAGGAGTCTCCCGTGTTGCCGTCTTTTTCTCCCGCTCTGCTCGCGCTCGCCGACGGCACGGTCTTTCGTGGCTACTCGATCGGCGCCCCCGGCCATACGATTGGCGAAGTCGTTTTCAACACCGCTATCACCGGTTATCAGGAAATCCTGACTGACCCGAGCTACGCGCGTCAGATCGTGACCCTCACGTATCCGCATATCGGCAACGTCGGCGTGAACGCCGAAGATGTCGAAGCCACGAAAGTCCATGCCGCCGGCCTCATCATCCGCGATCTGCCGGTTCTCGCCTCGAATTTCCGCATGGAGCGCACGCTCTCGCAATACCTGCAGGACGAAGGCGTGGTGGCCATCGCCGGCCTCGACACCCGCAAGCTGACGCGCGTGCTGCGCGACAAGGGTGCGCAGAACGGCGCGATTCTGGGCGGGTCGGATGACGAAGCCAAGACAATCGAACTGGCACGCTCGTTCCCGGGTCTTGCCGGCATGGATCTGGCCAAGGTTGTGTCGACGAAGGAATCGTTCGAGTGGACCCAGACCGAGTGGCGACTGGGCAGCGGCTACGGCACGCAGAGTGCGCCGAAGTACCGGGTGGTCGCGTTCGACTACGGCGTCAAGTACAACATCCTGCGCATTCTGGCCGAGCGCGGCTGCCACGTCACCGTGCTGCCGGCGCAAGCCACCGCGGCGGACGCGCTGGCGCTCAATCCGGACGGCGTGTTCCTCTCCAACGGCCCGGGCGACCCGGAGCCGTGTGACTACGCGATCGCAGCTACCAGAGAGCTGATCGAGCGCGGCATCCCGACCTTCGGCATTTGTCTCGGCCACCAGATCATGGGTCTCGCGGTCGGCGCGAAGACGATGAAGATGAAGACCGGCCACCACGGCGCGAACCATCCGGTGAAGGATCTCGACGACGGCCGCGTGGTCATCACGTCGCAGAACCATGGTTTCGCAGTCGACGCCGCCACGCTGCCGGCCAATGCGCGCGTCACCCACGTGTCGCTGTTCGACGGCACGCTGCAAGGCTTTGCGCTGACCGACAAGCCGGCTTTCTGCTTCCAGGGTCACCCGGAAGCGTCGCCTGGTCCGCACGACATTGCTTATCTGTTCGATCGCTTCACCGGCTTGATGGACCACAAGAAAGCCGGCACGACGGCGGCCGCTGCGGCTGCCTAGAGTGTGGCCAGATAAGCTGGCCAGATAAGGCGTCCAGGCGTCTGTATATAAGAAGACGCCCGCGCAACGCGGAGCACCGGTGGTAACAGCGCCGGACGCTTGCGCAAGCGCACAGAACAGAGCGCGCCGCCGCGGCAGCGGGAAGCCAACGGAAACAACGGCTCCGGCAGCAGCGGTGCAGCGCGCCAACGGAAAGAATTCAGGAATACATTAGCGAGAGCGTTATGCCCAAGCGGACAGACATCAAGAGCATCCTCATCATCGGCGCGGGTCCGATCATCATCGGCCAGGCGTGCGAGTTCGATTACTCGGGCGCGCAGGCGTGCAAGGCGCTGCGTGAGGAAGGCTACAAGGTCATTCTCGTCAACAGCAATCCGGCGACGATCATGACCGACCCGAACACGGCCGACGTGACCTACATCGAGCCGATCACCTGGGAAGTGGTGGAGCGCATCATCGCCAAGGAGCGCCCGGACGCGATCCTGCCGACGATGGGCGGCCAGACCGCGCTGAACTGCGCGCTCGATCTGCACGCGCACGGCGTGCTGGAAAAGTACAAGGTCGAGCTGATCGGCGCGTCGCCGGAAGCCATCGACAAGGCGGAAGACCGCCAGAAGTTCAAGGACGCGATGACGAAGATCGGTCTCGGTTCGGCCAAGTCGGGCACCGCGCATTCCATGGAAGAAGCGCTGCAAGTGCAGGCGCAGATCGCAGCCGAAACCGGCAGCGGCGGCTACCCGGTGGTGATCCGTCCGTCGTTCACGCTCGGCGGTTCGGGCGGCGGCATCGCCTACAACCGTGACGAGTTCGAAGAGATCTGCAAGCGCGGCCTGGACCTGTCGCCGACGCGCGAACTGCTGATCGAAGAATCGCTGCTCGGCTGGAAAGAGTATGAGATGGAAGTGGTCCGCGACAAGAAGGACAACTGCATCATCGTCTGCTCGATCGAAAATCTGGACCCGATGGGCATCCACACCGGCGACTCGATCACCGTCGCGCCGGCGCAGACGCTTACCGACAAGGAATACCAGATCCTGCGTAACGCATCGCTCGCGGTGCTGCGCGAGATCGGCGTGGATACCGGTGGCTCGAACGTGCAGTTTTCGATCAATCCGAAAGATGGCCGGATGATCGTGATCGAAATGAATCCGCGCGTGTCGCGTTCGTCGGCGCTGGCTTCGAAGGCCACCGGCTTTCCGATTGCCAAGGTCGCGGCGAAGCTCGCCTGCGGCTACACGCTCGATGAACTGAAGAACGAAATCACCGGCGGCCAGACCCCGGCGTCGTTCGAACCGACGATCGACTACGTCGTCACCAAGATTCCGCGTTTCGCGTTCGAGAAGTTCCGCGAAGCCGACCCGCGCCTGACCACGCAGATGAAGTCGGTCGGCGAAGTGATGGCAATCGGCCGTACCTTCCAGGAGTCGTTCCAGAAGGCGCTGCGCGGTCTCGAAGTCGGCGTGGACGGCCTGGACGAAAAAACCACCAGCCGCGACGAGATCATCCGCGAGATCGGCGAAGCCGGTCCGGACCGGATCTGGTACGTGGGCGACGCGTTCCGTATCGGCATGAGCGCCGCGGAAATCTTCGAAGAGACCGCCATCGATCCGTGGTTCCTCGCGCAGATCGAACAGATCATCCTGAAGGAAAAGGCGCTGGGTGGCCGCACGCTGGCGAGCCTGTCGAAGGAAGAACTGAAGTATCTGAAGCAAAGCGGTTTTTCGGATCGTCGCCTCGCCAGGCTGCTCGGCGCGAAGCCGGCTGAAGTGCGGCAACGCCGGATCGAACTGAACGTACGCCCGGTCTACAAGCGCGTCGATACCTGCGCGGCCGAGTTCGCCACCAAGACGGCGTACATGTACTCGACCTACGAGGAAGAGTGCGAAGCGAACCCGACCAGCAACAAGAAGATCATGGTGCTGGGCGGCGGCCCGAACCGGATCGGCCAGGGTATCGAGTTCGACTATTGCTGCGTGCACGCCGCGCTCGCCATGCGCGAAGACGGCTATGAAACGATCATGGTCAACTGCAACCCCGAGACCGTTTCGACCGACTACGACACCTCCGACCGTCTGTACTTCGAATCGTTGACACTCGAAGACGTGCTCGAAATCGTCGACAAGGAAAAGCCGGTCGGCGTGATCGTCCAGTATGGCGGCCAGACCCCGCTGAAGCTCGCGCTCGATCTCGAGGCGAACGGCGTGCCGATCATCGGCACTTCGCCCGATATGATCGACGCGGCCGAAGACCGCGAACGCTTCCAGAAGCTGCTGCAGGACCTCGGCCTGCGCCAGCCGCCGAACCGCACTGCGCGCGCCGAAGACGAAGCGCTCAAGCTCGCCGACGAGATTGGCTATCCGCTGGTGGTGCGTCCGTCGTACGTGCTGGGCGGCCGTGCCATGGAAATCGTCCACGAGCCGCGCGACCTCGAGCGCTATATGCGCGAGGCCGTGAAGGTGTCGAACGATTCGCCGGTGCTGCTCGACCGCTTCCTGAACGACGCGATCGAATGCGACGTGGATTGCATCTCCGATGGCGACGCCGTGTTTATCGGCGGCGTGATGGAGCACATCGAACAGGCGGGCGTGCACTCGGGCGACTCGGCTTGCTCGCTGCCGCCGTACTCGCTGTCGAAGGAAACCGTGGCTGAACTGAAGCGCCAGACCGGCGCGATGGCCAGGGCGTTGAACGTGATCGGCCTGATGAACGTGCAGTTCGCGATCCAGCAAGTGCCGCAAGCGGACGGCTCGAAAGAGGACGTGATCTACGTGCTCGAAGTGAACCCGCGCGCTTCGCGCACGGTGCCGTATGTCTCGAAGGCGACCAGCCTGCCGCTCGCCAAGATCGCAGCACGTGCGATGGTCGGCCAGAAGCTGGCCGAGCAGGGCGTGACGAAGGAAATCGATCCGCCGTACTTCAGCGTGAAGGAAGCGGTGTTCCCGTTCGTCAAGTTCCCGGCGGTCGACCCGGTGCTCGGACCGGAAATGCGTTCGACCGGCGAGGTGATGGGCGTGGGCCAGACCTTCGGCGAGGCGCTCTTCAAGTCGCAGCTCGCCGCAGGCTCGCGTCTGCCGGAGTCGGGCACGGTGCTTCTGACCGTGATGGACGCCGACAAGCCGAAGGCCGTCGAAGTCGCGCGCATGCTGCACGAACTGGGCTACCCGCTCGTTGCAACCAAGGGTACGGCTGCCGCGATCGAAGCGGCCGGCGTTCCGGTCAAGGTCGTCAACAAGGTGAAGGACGGCCGTCCGCACATCGTCGACATGATCAAGAACGGCGAAATCGCGCTGGTCTTCACGACCGTCGACGAAACCCGCGCTGCGATTGCCGATTCGCGCTCAATCCGCATGAGCGCCCAGGCGAACAAGGTCACGTACTACACGACGATGTCGGGTGCAAGGGCTGCGGTCGAAGGCTTGCGGTATCTGAAGGACCTGGAAGTCTATGATTTACAAGGACTCCACGCTCGCCTAAACTAAGGCTTCGAATACCTGTCCGAGATGTAAGTGCCGCGGTTAAGCGGCGTCCCCCAAGGTACCGGCATGGGCTTTGCCCGGGCTAAGGCGCCAGCGGGGATGCACTTAACCGCGGTGATTTTTTTTATGGCCGTTTTTTGCCACTAGAGCTGTTTATGAGCACTATTCCATTGACGACGCGCGGCGCCAACAAGTTGCGCGATGAACTGCAGCGCCTGAAATCGGTTGATCGTCCGGCGGTCATCAACTCGATCGCCGAAGCACGTGCCCAAGGCGACCTGTCGGAAAACGCCGAGTACGACGCTGCGAAAGAGAAGCAAGGCTTTATCGAGGGCCGCATTGCGGAAATCGAGTCGAAGCTGGCCGGTGCGCAGATTATCGATCCCGCGGCGGTAGACGCCGACGGTCGCGTCGTGTTCGGCGCGACCGTGGAGCTTGAAGACCTCGATTCGGGTGCGTCGGTCAAATACCAGATCGTCGGCGACGACGAAGCGGATCTCGAGCACGGTCTGATTTCGATCAGCTCGCCGATTGCACGGGCTCTGATCGGCAAGTCGGAAGGCGACGTGGCCTCGGTGCAGGCGCCGGGCGGCGTGCGCGAGTACGAAATCATCGCCGTCAGCTACGTCTAAAGGCCGCCCAGGTGTCTACTCAGGTGTCCCCCATGCCGCATCGGGTGTTCCGGTTGCTTACCGTTGTGTGGGTCGGCAGTCTGCTCACGATCGGCTATGCGGTTGCGCCCGTGCTGTTCAACTCGCTCGACCGGATCTCGGCGGGCGCGGTCGCGGCACAACTGTTTCTCATCGAAGGCGTGCTTGGCGTAGTGTGCGGGGCCGTGCTGCTGGTGCTCGCCAACGGGCTGATCCGCCGCGGCAACAACGCTTATCGCCGTCTGCGCTGGCTGATTGCCGGGATGCTGGTGTGCGTGCTGCTCGGATACTTTGCGCTACAGCCTTTCATGAATGCAATCCGCATGGCTGCGCTCGAGGCGGGCACGGATGTCGCTCATTCTCCGGACGCGACGCGCTTCGGTGTGCTGCACGGCGTGTCGAGCCTGTTTTATCTGATCGAGAGCTTGCTCGCGGTTGCACTGGTGTGGAAGCTGCCCGTCGAAGCGAGCGTGGTGAGCTCCGGGAATGGAGCCCAGGAAAGGGGTCCAAGGCGCAGCGGGTAAGGGCGCCGCCGGCTAATGGTGAAGTACTGCGGGTGAAGTACCGCTGGTGAACCACCGCGCGTGAAATGCCGCAGGTGACGTACCGCGAACGTCACACGACGAACGCTTCACTGCGCTGCGGGCAAAAGGCGCCCGCAGCCTCCTCAGCCTCCAGAGCCGCTTACTTTACTGCCTGATGCGGGCGCTTGGCGCTGGTCTGGCGCTTCTTGGCGCGCTTGATATTGCCGCCCGCGGTGACGCGTTCGTTGCCGCGCACCACGACTTTCTTGGGCTTCGGCTTGCGCATCGGGATTTCGGAGGGCTTGACCACCGTGACGACGCGCGGGGCACGGCCTTTACCCGGCTTGGTTTCTTCAGATGCCGCCTGGCGGGCGCTCGGCAGTTCGCCACGTTTGGCGCGGCTAGCGGGCCGGGCCGCCGCTTCCGACTTCCAGATCACCAGCAGCTTGCCGATATGCTGGATCGGCGCGGCGTTCAGCGTGTCGCAGATCTGTTCGTAGATGGCAATCCGTTCTTCGCGTTCGTCGCCGAACACGCGAATCTTGATTAGCTGATGCGCGCCAAGGTGGACCTTGATTTCGGCCAGAACGGCGTCAGTCAAGCCCTCGGCGCCGATGAGCACGACCGGTTTGAGCGCATGTGCCTGGGAGCGCAACTCGGCGCGTTGATCGGAAGAGACTTTGAGGGCTGGCATGGAAAGTGGGAGACTCGACTAAAATGGCGGCGCCTGCATTTTCGAGCGATTGGGTCGCTTATTGGGCTCGATCAGGCAGGGCGGCGCGTCAGAACAACAGAGAACGCGGTTGATGGCTCACGGGTTGATGACCCATGCGCTGACAGCCGCGCAAATTAAACGCGTATTATCCGCTAAAAGCGCGACATCACGCAGCAAGAGTTCAACGTTTAATGGCAAAAAACAAGTTCAACACGTCGTGGTTGCACGATCACATCAACGATCCGTACGTGAAACTGGCGCAGCGGGAGGGTTACCGTGCCCGTGCAGCCTACAAACTGAAGGAAATAGACGAACAGGACAAGCTGATCCGTCCCGGCCAGGTCATTGTCGACCTCGGCTCGGCGCCCGGTAGCTGGAGCCAGTACGCCCGCAACAAGCTGGCGCAGGGCGCGAAGCGCGATGCGGCGCGCGAAGGCGGCATCGACGGCACGATTATCGCGCTCGACCTGTTGCCGATGGAGCCGATTGCCGATGTCACCTTCATCCAGGGCGACTTCCGCGAGGACACGGTTCTGCACCAACTGGAAGAATTGGTCGGAGAGCGTCAGGTCGATCTTGTAATTTCGGATATGGCGCCCAACCTGTCGGGTGTGGCGCTCGCGGACGCCGCGCGGATCGAGCATGTATGCGATCTCGCGCTGGAATTCTCGCAGAATCATCTGAAGCCGGATGGTGCCCTTTTAGTCAAATGCTTTCACGGCAGCGGTTACAGCCAGATTGTCGAAAAGTTCAAGCAGCAGTTTAAGACGGTGGCCGCGCGCAAGCCGAAAGCGTCGCGCGATAAATCGTCCGAGACTTTTATTTTGGGTAAGCATCTGAAACGGCCCGCTTAAGTGGATACCCCAGTGAGCGTCCCGCGACCTTTTTGAGTTCCAGATTTGTCGGAAAAGCGGCACTGGGACAGCGTCTTGCGCTATTTCTGTGGTAGCGAAACGTTATGGCAGGGGTCTGCGGACTGGATTAGAATGCTTTAGTGGTGCCGCAAGGCAAATGTAGGCGCCCGTCTATGAGTGAAGGAGTGGTGCTTTGAACAACAATATGTTTTCGAAGGCAGCAGTGTGGCTGGTTATCGCACTGGTGCTGTTTACGGTGTTCAAGCAGTTCGACAAGCCCCGTATCCAGGAAGGCGTTTCCTATTCGCAGTTCATGGACGACGCAAAGAACGGCAAGGTCAAGAACGTCATCGTTCAGGGGCGTAACCTCACGGTCACTCCAGCAGACGGCCAGAAATACCAGATCGTGTCGCCCGGCGACATCTGGATGGTCGGCGACCTGATGAAGTACGGCGTTCAGGTGAGCGGCAAGGCCGATGACGAACCGAGCGCGCTGATGTCCGCGCTGTATTACCTCGGACCGACAATCCTGATTATCGGGTTCTGGTTCTACATGATGAGGCAGATGCAGGGGGGCGGGAAAGGCGGGGCGTTCTCGTTCGGCAAATCCCGCGCACGTCTGATCGACGAGAACAACAACGCCATCAATTTCACTGACGTCGCCGGTTGCGACGAAGCCAAGGAAGAAGTCTCGGAACTGGTCGACTTCCTGCGCGATCCGCAAAAATTCCAGAAGCTCGGCGGGCGCATCCCGCGCGGCGTGCTGCTGGTCGGGCCGCCGGGAACCGGCAAGACGCTGCTCGCCCGCGCAATTGCCGGCGAAGCGAAAGTACCGTTCTTCAGCATTTCCGGTTCGGACTTCGTGGAAATGTTCGTCGGTGTCGGCGCGGCGCGTGTGCGCGACATGTTCGAACAGGCCAAGAAGCACGCTCCGTGTATCGTGTTCATCGACGAAATCGACGCGGTCGGCCGTCATCGCGGCGCCGGCATGGGCGGTGGTAACGACGAACGCGAACAGACGCTGAACCAGATGCTGGTCGAGATGGACGGCTTCGAAGCGAACTCGGGCGTGATCGTGATCGCCGCCACGAACCGTTCGGACGTGCTGGACAAGGCGCTGCTGCGTCCGGGCCGTTTCGACCGCCAGGTCTATGTCGGTCTGCCGGACATCCGCGGCCGCGAACACATCATGAAGGTGCACCTGCGCAAGGTGCCGATCTCGAACGACGTCGACGCAGCGGTGATCGCACGCGGCACACCGGGCTTTTCGGGTGCTGACCTCGCGAATCTCGTGAACGAAGCGGCACTGTTCGCGGCACGCCGCGGCAAGCGCATCGTCGAAATGATCGACTTCGAAGACGCGAAGGACAAGATCTTCATGGGTCCGGAGCGCAAGTCGGCCGTGATCCGCGAAGAATCGAAGCGCGCCACGGCGTACCACGAGTCGGGCCATGCGGTGATCGCCAAGCTGTTGCCGAAGGCCGATCCGGTTCACAAGGTCACCATCATCCCGCGCGGTCGTGCGCTGGGTGTGACGTGGCAGTTGCCGGAGCACGATAACGAAACGTACTCGAAGGACTACCTGCTGGACCGTCTGGCGATTCTGTTCGGCGGCCGGGTGGCGGAAGAGCTGTTCCTGAACCTGATCAGCACGGGCGCCTCGGACGACTTCAACAAGGCTACGGCTACGGCCCGCGCCATGGTGGCCCGCTTCGGCATGACCGATGCGCTCGGACCGATGGTCTACGTGGACGACGAGAATGACGCTACGCCGTTCGGCCGCGGCTTCACGCGCACCATTTCGGAAGCGACGCAGCAGAAGGTCGACGCGGAAATCCGCCGTGTGCTGGACGAACAGTACGGCCTCGCCAAGCGCCTGCTGGACGAAAACCGCGACAAGGTCGAAGCGATGACTGCGGCCCTGATGGAGTGGGAGACGATCGACGCCGATCAGATCAACGACATCATGGCTGGCCGTCCGCCGCGCGCGCCGAAGAGTTCGCCGCCGTCGGCAAGCGACGCTTCGTCGGGCGGCAGCACGGGCACTGAGGTGAAGCCGGGCAGCGCGACTGCGCCGGCCTGATCGAAGCAACGTCCAAAGCACGGGCCGGTGTGATTTCACACCGGCCCGTTTTGCATTCATCTGATTTGCCTGCTGGTATGGCCCGTAACGTGTCGAACACCGCATTATCGTTTCTCCCCACCCCCGAGCCGTTGCAATGCGGCCGCTTCACGCTGAGCTTCGAGCGCCCGTTGGTGATGGGCATTCTCAACGTCACACCCGATTCGTTCTCCGACGGCGGCAAGTTCGCGATGCGCGGCGATGCGCTGCGCCAGGCCGAGCGGATGATGCTCGACGGCGCCGACATCATCGATATCGGCGGCGAATCGACCCGTCCCGGTGCGCCGCCGGTGTCGCTCGACGAGGAACTGGAGCGGGTGATTCCGCTCATCGAACAGTTGCGCGGCGCCCAGGTGCCGCTGTCCGTCGACACCTATAAGCCCGAAGTGATGCGCCACGCGCTGGCCGCAGGCGCGGATCTCGTCAACGACATCTGGGGCTTTCGCATGCCCGGTGCGCTCGAGGCCGTGCGCGACAGCCAATGCGGCCTGTGCGTCATGCATATGCTGGGCGAGCCGCAGACCATGCAACTGGGCGAGCCCGCCTATCAGGACGTCGTCGGCGAGGTGCGGGCGTTCCTGGAGCAACGGGTCGCTGCGTTGACGCAGGCGGGTATTGCGAAACGGCGCATCAGCGTCGATCCCGGCTTCGGCTTCGGCAAGGCGGTGATCGAACACAACTACGCGTTGCTCGCCCGCTTGCCTGACACGGCGCCGCGCGGCGAGCCGCCGTTTCCCGCACCGTTTCCCATTCTGGTCGGCATATCGCGCAAGTCGATGCTCGGCGCGGTCACGGGCCGGGCGGCGTCCGAGCGGCTGGCCGCAAGCATCGCTGCGGCGGTGTGCGCCGCCGAGCGGGGCGCCGCGATATTGCGCGTGCATGATGTGGCGCAGACAGTCGATGCATTAAAAGTTTGGGCAGCCATGCGCGACGCAGCGCGTCGCAACTGACCCTTCGAAGAGAAAGGAAAACATCAAGATGGCACGTCGCTTTTTCGGTACCGATGGCATTCGCGGCAAGGTTGGCGAGGCGCCGATCACGCCGGATTTCGTATTGCGGCTGGGTTACGCCGCCGGCAAGGTGCTGGCGGGCGGGGACCGCTGGGTCAACAGCGGCCAGCGTCCGACTGTCCTGATCGGCAAGGACACGCGCGTCTCGGGCTATATGCTCGAAGCCGCGCTGGAGGCGGGTTTTTCGGCCGCAGGCGTCGACGTCATGCTGGCCGGTCCGATGCCCACGCCGGGCATCGCCTATCTCACGCGCGCCTTGCGCCTTGCGGCCGGGGTGGTGATCAGCGCGTCGCACAATCCCTACTACGACAACGGCATCAAGTTCTTCTCCGCCCACGGCGACAAGTTGCCCGACGAAGTCGAGCTGAAGATCGAGGAGCAACTGGAGCAGCCGCTCGACTGCGCCGCCTCCGAGCAGCTCGGCAAGGCGCGCCGTCTGGATGACGCCGCTGGCCGCTATATCGAGTTCTGCAAGAGCACCTTCCCGGCCGCCTTCGATCTGCGCGGCATGAAGCTGGTGGTCGATTGCGCGCACGGTGCGGCGTATCACATCGCGCCGCACGTATTCCATGAGCTCGGGGCAGACGTGATCCCGATCGGCGTCGCGCCGAACGGCTTCAACATCAACGACGGCGTCGGCGCGACCGCGCCGGACGCGCTGGTGCGCGCGGTGCGGGCCAACCACGCTGACCTCGGCATCGCGCTGGATGGCGACGCCGACCGCCTGCAGGTGGTCGACGCCGCCGGCCGCCTCTACAACGGCGATGAACTGCTGTATGTGCTGGTCAAGGATCGCATTGAAACCGACGGCAAGGTGGAAGGCGCGGTCGGCACGCTGATGACCAATATGGCGGTCGAAGTGGCGCTGCAGCGCGCCGGCGTGCAGTTCGTGCGCGCGGCGGTCGGCGACCGTTACGTGCTCGAACAACTGCGCGAACACGGCTGGCAACTGGGGGCCGAGGGTTCCGGCCACATCCTCTCGCTCGACCGCCATTCGACCGGTGACGGAATCGTGTCATCGCTGCTGGTGCTGGCGGCCATGAAGCGCAGCGGCAAGACGCTCGGCCAACTGCTCGAAGGCGTGACGCTGTTCCCGCAGAAGCTGATCAATGTGCGGATGCAACCGGGGGCGGACTGGAAGGGCAGCGATCCGATCCGTCGCGCCATCAGCGCAGCCGAGGCAGCGCTGGAAGGGCACGGCCGGGTGTTGATCCGCGCTTCCGGCACCGAGCCGGTGCTGCGTGTGATGGTCGAAGCCCAGCGGGTGGACGACGCGGTTGAGCATGCCGAGGCCATTGCCAGCGTGGTCAAGCAGGCAACCGCCTGATCGGGAAGCCGCCCCGTCAGGGCGGGAGTGTGCGTCGCCGCGGCCAATTGTCGCGGCGTCGCGCCTTCCTTTCGCCGAGGGGAGCCCGGCTATCGCGCCATGGGTTCCCGCCCTTACTGACGGCTTCCGTTTCGATCGAGCCCCCTTCCAGAAACCCTTCATCGACACGCAAACGTTCTCGCCGCGCATTTTTCGCCTAATCTCTACAAACATGGCGAAAACGCCGCTCCGGCAGCTTTCATCAGCCAAATCTTACTTTCATTGCTGTAACCATACTGTCACGTGGTTTTCACGGTTCGTCACGTTACTGTCACAAAGAGACCCTATTCTTCGCGGTGTCGTGTAATCCGCTCACACCACTGGAGGTCTCATGAAATTGATGCAAACCGCGTTCGCTGGCCTGGCTGGCGCGCTCTTCGCGATCGCAGCGCAAGCCGCCGACATTACCGGCGCGGGCAGCACCTTTGCAGCACCCATCTATACGAAGTGGGCTGACGCTTATCAGAAGTCGGGCGGCGGCAAGGTCAACTACCAGGGCATCGGTTCGTCGGGCGGCATCAAGCAGATCATCGCCAAGACGGTTGATTTCGCAGGCTCGGACGCTCCGCTGAAGGACGACGAACTGGCCAAGGAAGGCCTGTTCCAGTTCCCGACGGTGGTCGGCGGCGTGGTGCCGGTTGTGAACCTGCCGGGCGTGACCCCGGGCCAACTGACGCTGTCGGGCGAAGTGCTCGGCGACATCTACCTGGGCAAGATCAAGAAGTGGAACGATCCGGCGATCGCCGCACTGAACCCGAAGGCAAAGCTGCCGGATACGGACATCGCGGTGGTGCGCCGTGCTGACGGTTCGGGCACCAGCTTCATCTGGACGAACTACCTGTCGAAGGTCAACGCAGACTGGAAGTCGAAGGTCGGCGAAGGCGCAACGGTTAGCTGGCCGACGGGCACGGGCGGCAAGGGCAACGACGGCGTCGCAGCCTTCGTGCAACGTCTGCCGGGCGCTATCGGTTACGTCGAATGGGCGTACGCCAAGCAAAACCACATGAACTACGTTGCGATGAAGAACTCGTCGGGCGCAGTGGTTGAGCCGGAAACGGACACGTTCAAGGCAGCGGCAGCCGGCGCTGACTGGTCGAAGTCGTTCTACCAGATCCTGACGAACGAGCCGGGCAAGAACGCATGGCCGATCGTCGGCGCGACGTTCGTGCTGCTGCACACGACGCAAGACAAGGCACCGCAAGGCGCCGAAACGCTGAAGTTCTTCGACTGGGCGTTCAAGAACGGCGGCCAGGCTGCAAACGATCTTGACTACATCTCGCTGCCGGAATCGGTCGTGACGGAAATCAAGACGCAGTGGAAAGAGAAGGTGAAGGACGCATCGGGCAAGGCAATCGCCGAGTAAGCGTCAAACGCGTAGTAACAAGCCGCCCAGCCTCATGTGAGGCTGGGCGGCTGTAGCGCTGGTTGCGTGGCGTTGTGTCACGCGGCATCTGGTCACAGGTACATAGGTCCCCATGTCCGACATCCCTCTCGTGTCGAGCACTCCCGGCAGCGCGGCGCAGCAGAAAGCGCCCAGTCGCGCCGGCGATGTCATTTTTGGCGGTCTCACGCGCCTCTCCGCGATCGTCACCCTCCTGCTGCTAGGCGGCATCATCGTTTCGCTGATCGTCGCTTCGCTGCCCTCGATCAGACAATTCGGCCTGAGCTTCCTCTGGACGGCCGACTGGGATCCACCCAGCCAGAAGTTCGGCGCGCTCGTGCCGATCTACGGCACGATCGCCACCTCGATCATCGCACTCGTGATCGCCGTGCCGGTTAGCTTCGGCATCGCGCTGTTCCTCACTGAACTGTCGCCGGCATGGTTGCGCCGGCCGCTCGGCATTGCCATTGAACTGCTGGCCGCGATTCCGTCGATCGTTTACGGCATGTGGGGTCTGCTGGTGTTCGCGCCGATCTTCGCCACCTGGTTTGAAAAGCCGCTTGGCGTCGTGCTCGGCGGCGTGCCGTTCGTCGGCATGTTCTTCCAGGGCCCGCCGATCGGTATCGGCATTCTGTGCGCGGGCGTGATCCTCGCCATCATGATCATTCCGTACATCGCCTCGGTGATGCGCGACGTGTTCGAAGTCACGCCGGTCCTGCTGAAGGAATCGGCGTACGGCATCGGCTGCACGACGTGGGAAGTCATGTGGAAGATCGTCCTGCCGTTCACCAAGAGCGGCGTGATCGGCGGCGTGATGCTGGGTCTGGGCCGCGCGCTCGGCGAGACGATGGCGGTCACGTTCGTGATCGGCAACACCAATCTGCTCGACAACGTCTCGCTGTTTTCACCGGGTAACAGCATTACCTCGGCGCTGGCCAACGAATTCGCGGAAGCGGAGCCGGGCCTGCATACTTCGGCGCTGATGGAACTGGGCCTGATCCTGTTTGTGATTACGTTTATCGTGCTGGCGATCTCGAAGATCATGCTGCTTCGCCTCGAGAAAGGGGAGGGCGCAAAATGAGCCAGCCCACCATGAAGATGCCGGGTTCGGTGGATCCGGCCGCGCTGGAGGCCATGCGGGTCAAGCTGCAAGGCCGCCGCCGCGTCACCAACGCGATTGCGCTGACGCTCTCGCTCGCCGCCATGGCCTTCGGCCTGATCTGGCTGATCTGGATTCTCTACACGACCCTGCGCCTCGGCATCGGCGGCATGTCGGTCGAGCTGTTCACGCAGTCGACCCCGCCGCCGAACACCGATGGCGGCGGCCTGCAAAATGCGATCGTCGGCAGCCTGATGCTGATCGTGCTGGCCACTTTCGTCGGCACGCCGATCGGCATTCTCGCCGGCGTCTATCTGGCCGAGTATGGCCAGAAGGGCTGGCTCGCCAGCGTCACGCGCTTTATCAACGACATCCTGTTGTCGGCGCCGTCGATCGTCGTGGGCCTGTTCGTGTACGCTCTCGTCGTCGCGAAGCTCGGTCACTTCAGCGGCTGGGCCGGCGTGTTCGCGCTGGCGCTGCTGCAGATCCCGATCGTGATCCGCACGACCGAAAACATGCTGAAGCTGGTGCCGAACGCGCTGCGTGAAGCGGCCTTTGCGCTCGGCACGCCGAAGTGGAAGATGGTGCTGTCGATTACCTTGAAGGCGTCGATTGCCGGCATCATCACCGGCGTGCTGCTCGGCGTCGCCCGGATTGCCGGTGAAACCGCGCCGCTGCTGTTCACCGCGATGTCGAATCAGTTCTTCTCATGGAACATGAATCAGCCGGTCGCAAACCTGCCGGTCACGATCTATCAGTTTGCGATGAGCGCCTTCCCGCAGTGGCAATCGCTTGCATGGGCCGGCGTTTTCCTGATCACGCTGGGGGTGCTGGGCCTGAACATCCTCGCGCGTACGATCTTTTCGAAAAAGTAAGGGCGGAGTAATCCGATGAACATGGCAGAAACTCAACTCAATCCGACCGCGCGTCCCACCGCGCCCGCCGGTTTCGACCCCGCCCAGGGCGCCAGTGCCCAAGCGTCGGCGCAGCCGAAGATCAAGGTCAACGACCTCAACTTCTTCTACGGCAAGTACCATGCGCTGAAGAACATCAATCTGCAGATTCCCGAAGGCAAGGTGACCGCGTTCATCGGCCCGTCGGGCTGCGGCAAGTCCACGCTGCTGCGCACCTTCAACAAGATGTACGCGCTCTATCCCGAGCAGCGCGCCGAAGGCGAAATCCTTATGGACGGCGAAAACCTGCTGACCACCAAGCGCGATATTTCGCTGCTGCGCGCGCGGATCGGCATGGTGTTCCAGAAGCCGACGCCGTTCCCGATGTCGATCTACGACAACATCGCATTCGGCGTGAAGATGTTCGAAACGCTGCCGCGCTCGGAAATGGACGACCGGGTCGAATGGGCGTTGACCAAGGCCGCGCTGTGGAACGAAGTGAAGGACAAGCTCGGGCAGAGCGGCTACGGCCTCTCGGGTGGCCAGCAGCAGCGCCTGTGCATTGCGCGCGGCATCGCGATCCGTCCGGAAGTGCTGTTGCTCGACGAGCCGTGCTCGGCGCTCGACCCGATTTCGACGGGCCGCATCGAAGAGCTGATCGCGGAACTGAAGAGCGATTACACCGTGGTGATCGTTACCCACAACATGCAGCAGGCAGCGCGTTGTTCGGACTACACTGCCTACATGTACCTCGGCGAGCTGATCGAATTCGGTGATACCGAAAAGATCTTCATCAAGCCGGTCCGCAAGGAAACCGAGGACTACATTACCGGCCGCTTCGGCTAACCCCGAGCTGCACCATTAGGGAGCATGACATGTCCGACAAACACCTCTCCAGTCAGTTCGACGCCGATCTGAATCTCGCTTCGTCGAAGGTTCTCGAAATGGGCGGACTCGTCGAGTCGCAGATCGTCAATGCGATGATCGCGCTCAACAATTTCGACCTCGACATGTGCGAGCAGGTGATCGCTGCCGAAGATCGCCTGAACCAGATGGAAGTCGAGATCGACGAAGAGTGCAGCAACATCATCGCGCGCCGCCAGCCGGCCGCGCGCGACCTGCGCCTGCTGATCGCGATTTCGAAGACCATCACGAATCTCGAGCGCGCCGGCGACGAGGCCGAAAAGATCGCCAAGCGCACCAAGCGCCTGATGGAAGACGGTGCGTCGCGCCAGATCAATATCGCCGAGATCAAGCTGTCGGGCGAGATGGCGGTGTCGATCCTGCGCCGCGCGCTCGACGCGTTTGCGCGCCTCGACACGGTCGCGGCCGCGCAGATCGTGCGCGACGACAAGGCGATCGACGAGGAATTCCGTGCCTTCGTGCGCAAGCTGATTTCGTACATGACCGAAGATCCGCGTTCGATTTCGGTGGGCCTCGATTTCCTGTTCATCGCCAAGGCGATCGAGCGGATCGGCGACCACGCGAAGAACATCGCGGAATTCATCATCTACATCGTCAAGGGCACCGACGTGCGGCACAAGTCGCGCGACGCGCTCGAGCGCGAAGCGCTTAGTTAACCCCTGCTTAAAAGGTCAAGAGGTGTCGATGCCCAGCAGCATTCTCGTCATTGAAGATGAGCCCGCTATTTCCGAACTGATTTCGGTCAATCTTCAGCACGCGGGCCATTGCCCGATCCGCGCTTACAACGCGGAACAGGCACAGAACCTGATCAGTGACGTGTTGCCTGACCTCGTCCTGCTCGACTGGATGCTGCCGGGTAAATCGGGCATCGCATTCGCACGCGATCTGCGTAACAACGAACGGACCAAGCACATTCCGATCATCATGCTGACCGCACGTGGCGATGAACAGGACAAGGTGCTCGGCCTCGAGATCGGCGCGGACGATTACGTCACCAAGCCGTTCTCGCCGAAGGAACTGATGGCGCGCATCAAGGCGGTGTTGCGCCGCCGGGCGCCGCAGTTGACCGAGGATGTGGTCGCGATCAACGGGCTCAAGCTCGATCCGGCCACGCATCGCGTCGCGGCGCATGCGGAAGGCAGCGAGATCAAGCTCGATCTCGGTCCGACCGAGTTCCGCCTGCTGCACTTCTTCATGACCCATCCGGAGCGCGTGCATAGCCGTACGCAACTGCTCGATCAGGTGTGGGGCGACCACGTGTTCGTAGAAGAGCGCACGGTGGACGTCCATATCAAGCGCCTGCGCGCCGCGCTGAAACCGGCGGGGTGCGATGCTATGATTGAAACGGTCCGGGGCAGCGGTTACCGGCTCGCGAAAAGCGCTTAACGGCCGACCGGCAAGATCCGGCATGCGCGACACGCCTGGCCGGGCGTATCGCCGCATGAATGACAATGCCGCGGGACCGATCGCGGCGCATGGTTTTCTCTTCGATCGCTAGAACATGAACATCATCTGGGCGCGTTCCATTGTGTCGGTCGTGCTGCTTGCTGTTCTGTGCGCGTTGCTGGGCGTGTTCGTCAACGTCAGGACGGCACTGATCTTCGCAATCGTCGTACTGCTCGCGCAGAGCGTCTTCAGCACCTTCCATAAACAGCGTCTGTGGCGTCTGCTCGATGCGCCTGTCTACGGCGAAGTGCCGAGCGCACCGGGTATCTGGGGCGAAATTTATTACCGTTTGCACAAGCTCGCGAAGCGCTGGCATGCCCAGGTGCGCCAGGTCGAGCAGCAGCACTCGCGCTTCATCCAGGCGATTCAGGCGTCGCCGAACGGCGTGGCGATGCTCGACGATCATGACCAGATCGAATGGTGCAACGCCATCTCCGAGGTGCATTTCGGCCTCGATGCGAAGCGCGATCTGCGTCAGCACATCACCCATCTCGTGCGCCAGCCCGACTTCGTCCGCTATCTGAATTCGCACCACTACGAAGATATGCTGATCATGCGCGGGATGGGCGAGAAGCGCCAGAACGTGCTGTCGGTGCAGGTGTTTCCTTATGGCGAGAACCGCAAGCTGGTGTTGTCGCAGGACATCACCGAACTCGAGCGCACCGATGCGATGCGGCGCGACTTCGTCGCCAATGTCTCGCATGAACTGAAGACGCCGCTCACCGTGCTGTCGGGCTTTCTGGAGACGATGCGCGAACTGCCGCTAGGCGAAGCCGAACGCGCGCGCTACCTCGAGCTGATGGAGCAGCAGGCGGCGCGCATGCGGCATATCGTCAACGACCTGCTGGTGCTTGCCAAGCTCGAAGGCGACAACAAGCCGCCGAGCGACCAGATGATCGATATGCGCGCGGTCCTGCGACATTTGCGTGACGACGCGGAAAACCTCTCGAGCGATCATCATCTGATCACCTTCGATGCCGACGAAGGGCTGACCGTCACCGGCGTCGAAACGGAGATCCTGAGCGCACTCGGCAATCTGGTGACCAATGCGATCCGCTATACGCCGGACGGCGGCAAGATTCATGTGACGTGGCAGGCGAACGGCGGTTGCGCGACCTTCGCGGTGGTCGATAGTGGCCTCGGGATTCCCGCCGCGGATATTCCGAGGCTCACCGAACGCTTCTACCGGGTCGACCGCAGCCGCTCGCGCGACACCGGTGGTACCGGCCTGGGTCTGGCGATCGTCAAGCACGTGCTGCAACGGCACGATGCGCAGCTCGAAGTGAAGAGCGAAGAAGGGCGCGGCAGCACGTTCACCGTGCGCTTCCCGGTGTTCCGCACGGCGCGGCGGCAGCCCGCACCGGCTTGACGGCCGTCTGCTGTGGTCGAATAAAAAAACCGCCTTGTCAGGCGGTTTTTTTACGACCCGCGCAGCGTAGCCGCGGTACCAGCGGCTACGCTGCACGACAGGCTTGATCAGGAGCAGAATTTCCCAAGCAGACTCATCTGCGCGTTACGCGAGGACTTACCCGGCCGGCGCCGGCGATAGTGGCCGTCGCTTTGCATGAGCCAGGCCGACTGGTTGTCGCCGAGGAACGCCGAGAGACCCTCGGCGATCACGCGGCGCTTGAGGCGGCGATTGTTGATCGGAAACGCGACTTCGACGCGGCGGAAGAAATTGCGGTCCATCCAGTCCGCGCTCGACAGGTACACCTGTTCCTTGCCGTCGTCGTAGAAGTAGAAGATGCGGTGATGTTCGAGGAAGCGCCCGACAATCGAGCGCACCGTGATGTTCTCCGACAGCCCCGGCACGCCCGGTTGCAACGAGCATACGCCACGCACGATCAGGTCGATCTTCACGCCGGCCTGCGACGCTTCGTACAGCTCGGCGATCACGGTCGGCTCGAGCAGCGCGTTCATCTTGGCGACGATGCGCGCTTTCTTGCCGGCGCGCGCATGGTCCGCCTCGGCGCGAATCGCCTCGACGAGCTTCGGATGCAGCGTGAACGGCGACTGCCACAGCTCGTGCAGTTTCAGTTCGCCGCCGATGCCGGTGAGCTGCTGGAACACGTGGTGCACGTCTTCGCAGATCTTCTGGTCGGCTGTCATCAAGCCGAAGTCGGTATAGAGCCGGGCGGTGCGCGGGTGATAGTTGCCGGTGCCGAGGTGGGCATAGCGCTTGAGCGTCATCTTGCCGTTGTGCGATACACGCCGCACGATCAGCATCATCTTCGCGTGGCACTTGTGGCCCACCACGCCGTAGACCACATGCGCGCCCACCGCTTCGAGCTGTGCGGCCCAGTTGATATTGGTTTCTTCGTCGAAGCGCGCCAGCAGTTCCACGACCACTGTGACTTCCTTGCCGTTGCGCGCGGCCTGCATCAACGCGTCCATCAGCGGCGAATCGGTGCCCGTCCGATAGATGGTCTGCTTGATCGCCATCACGTTCGGGTCTTTGGCGGCCTGCAGCAGCAGTTCGAGCACCGGCTGGAAGCTTTCGTACGGGTGATGCAGCAGCACGTCGCCGTTATCGATCACATCGAACAGGCTCGCGCTGTTGGCGATCTGCGGCGGGATCGACGGAATATGCGGGACGAATTTCAGATCCGGCCGGTCGACCATCTCCGGCAATTGCATCAGCCGCACCAGGTTCACCGGGCCGTCGACGAAGTAGCAGTCCTTCTCCGACAGGCCGCTTTCGTCGAGCAGGCGCCGCACCAGATGCGCCGGGGTGTCCGCCGACACTTCGAGACGCACCGCGTTGCCCAGGTGCCGCGCCGGCAGTTCGCCCTGCAGCGCGACGCGCAGATTGGTGATTTCGTCTTCGTCGACGAACAGTTCGCTGTTGCGGGTAATGCGGAACTGGTTGCAACTGCGCACCACCAGATTCGGGAACAGCTCGCCCACGAAGCGCTGCAGGAGCGAGCTGAGCAGCACGAAGCCGTGCGTATAGCCCGACAGTTCCTGCGGCATGCGCACGAGGCGCGGCAATGCGCGGGGCGCCTGCACGATGCCCATCAGCGCCTGGCGGCCGAACGCATCCTTGCCCTCGAGCTCGACCACAAAGTTCAGACTTTTATTGAGTACGCGCGGGAATGGATGCGCGGGATCGAGCCCGATCGGTGTCAGAACCGGCAGTAATTCGTCGAAAAAGTAATTGCGCGCCCATTCGGTCTGCGCTTCATTCCAGACTTCAGTGCCGTGAAAATAAATACCTTCCTGTTCGAGTGCGGAAAGCACGGTGTCGTGCAACATGCGGTATTGGCGATGCACGAGTTTCTGCGCGCGCTCGACCACGAGGTCATAGACGTGTTGCAGCGACATGCCGTCCGGCGAGAGCGCGCCCGGATTGTCGCGCATTTGCTCCTGCAGCCCGGCCATGCGGACTTCGAAGAACTCGTCGAGGTTGCTGCTGGTGATGCAGATGAAGCGCAGGCGCTCGAGCAAGGGCACGGCGGGATCGGCGGCTTGCGCCAATACACGCTCGTTAAAACCCAGGATGCCCAGTTCGCGATTTAAAAGAGGGTAGCGGGTGGACATCGATGGTGAGAATGTAAGGTCAGGAAGGGACGGCGAAAGACGCTCGGAAATTCTCACAGTATGATGACGCTCTTATGACATTGGAATTGTCATCAATTTTACGCTGTATCCGTGCTGTGTCTTAAATATGACGCAGTCAAATGGGACCATATCGCATGCAATCATGCGCGAAGGTTACATCGTGAGGTCGGGTACGCTTAAAATGTCGTCTTTGAACAGCGCGGCTAGCAACAAGCGGGCCGCGCTTGCGCGCATGGAGTCCGCTCAATCGATGGTTCACACTCCACAACTTCTCGCCGCCGTCGATCTTGGCTCGAACAGCTTTCGGCTGATCGTGGGCCGGGTCGAGGAAACCGATGCCGGCAGCCAGATCTACCAGGTCGATGCACTGCGCGAGCCCGTGCGGCTCGCGGCCGGCCTGTCGAGCGAAAAGATGCTCGACCGCGCATCGCAGGTGCGCGGCTGGGATGCGCTCAAACGCTTCGGTGAACGGCTGCGCGACTTTCATCCCGATCACGTGCGTGCGGTCGCCACCAACACGCTGCGGATCGCCAAGAACGCCGGCGAGTTTCTTGGCGAGGCGCAGGCCGCACTGGGTTTTCCGATCGAAGTGATTGCCGGACGCGAAGAGGCTCGTCTGATCTATGCCGGCGCTGCGCACTCGGTGCCCGCTAGTCCCGGCAAGCGGCTGGTGGTCGATATCGGCGGCGGCTCGACCGAGTTCATCATCGGCTCGCACTACACGCCGATCAAGATGGAAAGCCTGTATATCGGCTGCGTGAGCCATAGCCGCGCCTTCTTCCCGGCAGGCAACGTCGACGAGTACACGATGCGCCAGGCCGAACTCGCGGCCGGCCGCGAAATCCAGATCATTTCCAACGAGTACAAGAAGACCGGCTGGGAGCAGGCCATCGGCTCGTCGGGCACGGCTCGCGCGCTCGCGGAACTGGTCGAAGCGAACGGCTTCAACGATCCCGGTATCACGCACGGCATCTCGCGCGGCGGCCTCGAACGCCTGAAGCGCGCGCTGATCAAGGCGGAGAACGTCAACCGGCTGAAACTCGTGGCGCTGAAGGCCGACCGGATTCCGGTGCTGGCGGGCGGCCTGTCGATCATGCTGGCGGTGTTCGACGAACTGGGCGTCGACTATGTCGACACCACCGACGGCGCCTTGCGTCTGGGCGTGCTGTACGACCTGCTGGGGCGTTCGCAGCACGAAGACATGCGCACGGTCACGGTGGAAGGCTTTATGCGGCGCTATGGCGTCGATCGCGCGCAGGCGGGGCGCATCGGCGAACTGGCAGTGAGCTTTTACGACCAGTTCGACGAGCCCGATGACGAACGTCGTAGCGAGAACCGCATGTTCCTGGGCTGGGCTGCTTCGCTCCATGAGATCGGCCTGTCGATCTCGCACAGCGCGTATCACAAGCACTCGGCCTATATCGCCAGCAACGCGGACATGCCGGGCTTTTCGCGTACCGACCAGGCGCGCCTTGCCGCGCTCGTGCTGGGACACGCGGGCAAGCTCGGCAAGCTCTCGCAAACACGCGAGGTGGAATGGCCGCTGCTGTTCTGCCTGCGCCTCGCGGCGTTGCTGTGCCGGCGCCGTGCCGACGTCGGTTTGCCGGGGATCGCCGTGAGCCGCGTCAACAATGGCTACGAAGTGCGCCTGCCGAAGGAATGGGTCGCCAACAACCCGCTCACCGACTACAGCCTGATTCAGGAAGCGGCAGAGTGGGAAAAGGTCGGCATCTCGTATCGGGTTGTTTATACGGACGACTGACGACCCGCACGAGACGATGCTCGCCACAATGGCGTTGATGCCGGCGCATTGGCAGCATTGAATCTCTGAAGCAAACAGCCCGGCAAGTGGTCCTTGCCGGGCTGTTGTTGTTTACGGTGACAGCGTAGCGCTACGCTCAGTGTCCAGCCTAGTGTTCAAATCAACCCGGCAGCGTATCGCCAAGGAAGTGGCGTGCATAGCGCGCATTGATTTCCGACAGGCGCAGCAGCGTCAGGAAGTCAGCCGTATTGAAGTCAGGATCCCAAGCCGGCGCGCCACAAATCTTGGCACCGAGTCGCAGATAGCCTTTGACCAGCGGCGGCGGCGCGACCTTCGCACCGGTTTGCAGTTCGTCGACGGGCAGCGGCGTGTGCGGGAAGGCACGGTACTCCTGCGCCGTCATCGCGTTGTCGCGCAGCGCGCAGTACAGGTTCGCCGCATAGTGGCCGCCATCGGCCATCGCCACGCTCGCGCAACCGAGCATCGTTTCGTAGCCGTTATGCAACATGTAGGCAGCGAGGCCGCCCCACAGCGACATGATCACGGCGCCGTTGCGGTAGTCCGGGTGCACGCAGGAGCGGCCCACTTCGACCATCTTCGCGCGCAGATGGGTGAGACGCGAGACGTCGAACTCGCTCTCGGCGTACAGGCGGCCGATCCGCGCCGCCTGGTGCGGCGGCAGGGCGCGGTAGGTGCCGACCACCTTGAGCGTGTCGAGATCGCGCACCAGCACGTGATCGCAGTAGTGATCGAAGGCATCGACGTCGAGGCCGGCCGGGCCGGTCAGGCGTGCGCCCATTTCCTCGGCGAAGACTCGGTAACGCAGACGCTGGGCTTCGCGAAGCTCCTCATCGGTGCGCGCCCAGGCGACCTGCAGCCTGTGTTGCGCTGTGACCGTCTCTTCGGCATGCGGCAGACGACGGCGCGTCTCGAGGGTCGAAGCGAGCGGCAGGGAGGACGTCGGCAAATCTGGCATGTGGCGTTCCAAGTCGAAAAATGAGAATTTCACTTTTTCGCCAATGTAGTAATGCACGGTGACGTTCGCATGGCAATGCCATGACCTTTAGATGACAGTCCGTAAGCTAAACCGGTTCGACGCGCGTAATCCGGTTACGCTGGGTTACACCAGATCGGGGCCGATGGCGGCGCGCAGGACGACCTGTTCGTCGCCGTCGCGTTCGCGGCTGGAGAGCCACCACAGCCCGGCTTTCTTGAGGGGCCAGCTCGATTCGCTGTTGGCGAGCAGTTGCGCCGCGACATGGCCCAAGGTGGGCTGGTGGCCGACAATCACCACGGTCGGCGCAATGCCGTCCGGCCAGCCGGCAGCAGCAAGCACGTCAGCCGCGCTGGCGCCGGGTGCGAGTTCGCGCACCACTCGGTATTGATCGGTGAGGCTTTCGACGGTCTGGATCGTGCGCGCGGCCGGGCTCGCGAGGATCACGGCGTCTTCGTCGAGCCGTGCGCGCAGCCATTTCGCCACGGCTTGTGCCTGCTTGCGGCCGCGTACGGTCAATTGGCGGGCGAGATCGCTCGGTGCGATGTCTTCGGCTTCGGCGTGACGCCAGAGGATCAGATTCATGGATGTCTCCTTTGTCGACTGGAGTTAGCGCTTTGCTTTAGCGCTTGCTCCGGTCCCGCGCAAGATAGTTGCGCTTCCTGGACGACGCAAACGGGAGCGACGCCACGTTGTATCACTGTCGCATGGGTGCGCAGATGACAGCAAGGCATGCGATGCCGGCGTCAAGCGAGGGAGAGCGGTTTCCGGACGCGACGAAAGGGCGGGGGAGTGAGCGCGCAGGGACGCGACGGCGGGGCGTCGCGAACCCGCTTCAGTGCGTTGCGAAGCCGGCTCTGCGCGCAGACGGATCAGGACAGCGCCAGCTTCACGACGCAACACATCACAAACAGGAGCAAGGCGTAGGCAACGGCGATATCGAACGGATAGCGCATGGTGAGACTCTTCAGAATTTGCCAGCAGTCATCTTAGTTAGACGTTTTGCGAAGCAACGTTATCAAGCCAACAGTTCACCCGAAGACGTGCCGAGCCGGTTGTTGAACGGCCAAGGTGCAACCGCAGACGCTCAGGAGACTTTCCGGCGTGGTGCTCGCGTGGTGGAGATATCGAGCGACACTGGCGATCGATTGGCTGCGTCGACGCGGTGATGGCGAGCGTCGAAGGCATCGAGCTGGAGCAACAGGTTGTCGAGCGCGCAAAGTTGCGCGCGCGTCAGGTGGTTGTCGTCCAGCAGCCTGTTGAGCCGCCGGCGCCAATAATCGGCAGACAGGATCGGCCCGCCGCGGCCTTCGGCCAGGGCGGCCGGCATGACGCAGGCGATGTGCGCGATGTCCTGATCAAGAAACATGAGCATCTGCGCGCCCCCGATTTTGCCCGTGGTCTGTGAGCGGTTTTCTGACATCTGAGCCCTTTCCCCGGCCGGTCCTCGCTCATTGCCGACTTTCAGATCTCAAGACACTTGCACCGCCGCGTCACGGTCTGCAGTTCGACCGGACGATGACCGGCATGCATGTACGAACAGCCACGCGCATTGCGTGGCCGGCTGACGGGCTGCTGCGGCTTGCGGGTCCGTGCCCGCGTGATGGTCAGGATGCGATTGCAGCGCCTCGCGCGCAGCAAGCGGTCTGCGATAGAACCGATGCCCGCGGCGATCTGTTAACCCGGCGCTTAGATGCTAGGACGAGCGGGGAAACCCCGCTGTTAACAATGGTCAGACGGTATCTCGAAATTATGATGTTTTTGACAACAGTGTATTCAGCATCTAAGTATTTACCCTAGGTTGTCGGGGTCATAGACTGTGAACATCGGTCGCACACCAAGTGGATGGGGCGCCGGATAAAACAATCTCTGGAGGTAGTTGTCATGAAGTCGCTGATTGAAGCCGTTGTCATTGCTGCTCTGATTACGGCGCCGCTCGCCGCATTTGCCCAGTCGAACCAGGGGCTGACCCGCGCACAAGTACGTGCCGACCTGGTTCAGGTCGAAAAGGCCGGTTACAACCCGAGCGACTGGATGCATTACCCGGAAAACATTCAGGCTGCCGAAGCCCGCGTCGCCGCTGCGAAGGGCGATACGAGCGGCTACGGTGTAGGTAGCAACGGCACGTCGCAGGCAGGTCAGCGCTAAGCGCAGTGCGTGGCGCGCATACCGCACCGGTGACTAACTGCGTTCACCAGGTCGTGCGCGGGTCTTGAATTGCGGGTGGTGAAGCGAATACGGCTGCGGATGACTGCAGCATCTGGGAAGAGGCCGCTATGGACGAAACTGTTTTGGCCACCGCAATTGGATTTTCGGTTTTGTTGTTTGCGGTGATTTTCGCGGTAGCCCACTACCGGCGCGAGATGATGCGCAGGCGCGTGATCGGCGAGATGCAGCGCCGCCGTCTTTACGATCTCAGCCGACCCAGCAGGCATTGATGAGAATGGCAGGCGGTTACGCTCGCCGCGGATGTGCGGCAAACCGCCCAGCGGCTCGGCTAGACGTAATTCGGCTTGCGATGCGGGGCCGGCCGGCGATGGTGACGGTGATGACGCGGCGGCGGCACCTGACGGCAACGGCGCACCAGGTGGCCTCGATACCACTCCCGCTTGCAGACCACGCGCGGATGCGCCTCGGCGGTAACGGGTGTGAATGCTGCGGCGCTTGCCGCGAGCAGAATGAGCGAGAGGAATTTGCGCACGGATCGATCCTTCAATGGCTTCGAAAGTGTTTCCAGCTTGTGTCCTGCTTCAAGCCGGAGGTTGAGTGGCCATACCGGCGTACCGCCAGGTGGCGCGCTTGACGACCCTCCGGCGAGTTCACCGTGGCAGCAAAGAAAAAGGGGTTACACGCGCAAGCGTGTAACCCCTTTGATTCTATGGTCGGAGCGATAGGATTCGAACCTACGACCCTCTGATCCCAAATCAGATGCGCTACCAGGCTGCGCTACGCTCCGACGAATCAGAGATTCTATCTGGTCTGACGTATGGCCGTCAATCTCGGAATGCGGAAATTGCCAAAGCGGCCTTGCAAGGCATGCGGGCGCGCTCGTACCTTTCCATCAGCAGGTCACGCAACGCTCGCGCTCCCGTTCACGCGGATCCACTGGATACGCACGCGTCCCGCACACGACACAGGCGCGCCGCTCGATCCACACCGAATCGCCGAACTCGTGCGTGCGATAGCGATGTGCCTCGAGTTCCTCGGTCGCACCGAGCAACGTCAACGTATCGGTAAAGGCGCGCAATAACGCATAGTGGCTCGTCTCCGGTTCATGGGTGCCGGAGACGATCACGTCGGCCACCCGCAGTTTCGTCTGCGGCCCGATCCGCTGGTTGGCGACGCCGTCGCCCGAACGCACGGTGCCATCGCTTCTCGCCGCATGTTCCAACGCCCGCACCACGGTCGTGCCGATCGCCACCACGCGCCCTTGCCGCGCGCGAGTGGCAGCGATCAGCGCTGCGGTTGCGGCCGGAATGCGGTAAGGCTCGTCGAGCGGCAAGCGGGCATCGAGCGCCGCGTCGCCGGTGGACGACAGTCCCGCTGCATGCGTGAGCGTCGCAAAGCCGATGCCGCGCGCCTGCAATTGCGCAACGGTACGCCAGTCGAGCACGAATCCCGCCGACGGCGGCTCGAACGCCACCGGCTGCGAGGCGATCGGCGTCCACACATCCCATAAGGCGAGCGCATCGTGCAGATGCGCGTACTGAACCGGCTTGCCCTGTTGCGCCAGGGCGCGCCAGATGCGGGCCGCATCCGCTTCGAATTGCAGTTCGACAAGACGCGGGTGATCGAGCGTGCGCACGATCGTCGCGCCAAGCTTGCCGAACCTCAGCCGGTCGCCGGGCAACAGGTCAGGCGGGGCGCTGCGCGCTTCAGTCGGCGTGTGGAAATCGCCTGCGCCGAACACCACCGCGGTGAAACGTTTGACATCCGAAGGATCGAGCGACGCCCGGCCCGCGAGCCGGACTTCGAGCGTGGCGCCGCTGCGTCGATGGATGCCTTGCAGGCTGGCGGGCAGGGTTGCCGCGTCGTTGGCGATCACGCAGTCGCCTTCGCGCAGCAGTTGCGCGAGAGCCGTGCGTGGACGGTGTTCGATGTGCCCGTGCGAGTCGATCACGAGCAGGCGGGCGTCGTGAGGCCGTTGCACCGGCAGGGCGGCGGCGGGCATCGTCATGCTTGGGCTCCTTCACGCTGGGCTGGATTGCGCAGCGCGTGCAAGGCCGCTTCGATCGCATCGGCGAATTCGCGGGCCGCGTCGGCGGGGCGTTTCAGGCTGGCGGGGTCGTCGCCGGGCGCGGCGAGGGCATGCAGCGGCGTATCCATATCGCCTGGATCGAGCGACAGCACACGCACCCGCTGGGTGGCGAGTTCCTTGTCCCAGATGCGGCTCAGATGCCGCAAGCCGGCTTTGCTGGCGCCGTACGCGCCCCACGTCGGATAGGGTTCGACGGCCGCATCGCTGGAGACGTTCAGTACCACGGCGCCGCCGCGTTCGCGGGCGGCCGCGGTCAACGAGCCGAGCAGGGCCCGGGTAAGACGGAACGGGCCGAGCAGGTTGGTCGCCAGCGCGGCTTCGAAGTCTTCGCACTCGGTGTCCGCGAGCAGCGCGAGCGGCACCGGTCCGAGCGCCGACGCATTGTTCACCAGCACGTCGACTCCGCCGAGCAGGCCGCTGATCTGCAGCGCGAGCGGATAGATGTCGTCCTTGTTCGCGATATCGCCGACGATCCCGGCGGCCTTCGCACGGGTCGCGGCCACCTGGGCTACGCGTTGCTCATGGCGCGCGACGAAGGCGACGTGCGCGCCGCGCTCCAGCAGTTCGTCCAGCAACGCGAGGCCGAGTCCCGAGGTGCCGCCGGTGAGCGCGACACGCACGCCTTGCAGGTTTCTGTTCGATCGGGTCATGTGGATTCTCCAAAGCGCTCAAGGGGGAGACGATCGCTTTACCGGCGCCGTCTCGATGACCCGATAATAGGAGCCCCACACCGCACGGCCGAGTGCGATGTCCAACCCCTTGTCGGAAAGTCGATACGATGGACGAGACCGCTTACGAACCCGCTCGCGACACCGTGCCGGACGCGGCGCATGCGGCCCAGCATCTGGCGCGCAATCTGGTGGCGTTGCGGCATGCGCGTGCGCTGACGCAGGAGGGCCTTGCGAAGGCATCGGGCGTACCGCGCTCGACGGTGGCCAATCTGGAGTCGGGCGAGGGCAATCCTTCGCTGGCGGTGCTGATGAAGGTGGCGGGCGCGCTGGGTGCGCCGCTCGATGAATTACTGGCGTCGCCGCGCGCCAAGGTCCGCAAGTGGACGCGCGACGATATCTCCGCGCAGAATCGCGGCAATGGTTTGACGATCCGTCCGTTGGTCCCGGAGCCGATGCCCGACGGCATTCTGGAGACCATGGCGTTCGCGCCCGGTGCGTATATGCGCGGCACGCCGCATCTGCCCGGCACGCGCGAATATTTCACCTGCATGGAAGGGCGCGTGGCGATCTTTGTGGCGGGCGAGCGGCACGGCCTCGAAACCGGCGACGTGCTCGCGTTCCCCGGCCATGTGCCGCATTCGTATCGCAATGAGGACACGCAGCGCGAGGCGCTCGGCGTGTCGATCGTGGTGTTGGCGAAGGCTGGCGTGTAACCGCCGCGGTTGCACGCAAACAGCGGCGCGCCTCCCTGCCGCGGGGCCTCGATGCCGCATTGCCATTAGTCTCATGCGCGCGTCTCGTGACCTGGCAAGCGGGCAGTCACGAAGGTGATGTGGAATTAGTGTTTGCGCCGTGTCCAGTCGAGCACGTGATGCTCGGACAGCCAGTGGTGCATCATCCCTTCACCGTTGTGCTCGCGCCGGTAGGTCCGCGATTCGAAAATCGACAAGCCCAGCAGCACGAACAGGCCCACTCCGAGCCCGATGAAACCCGCAATCGATTCAGCGTCCATGGCAGCCTCCTTCGATGATTGCAGCCATGGGTACATAGTAGGTCAGACGACGAAAAAGCGGCACCTGGGCGGTGTATGGCAACGTGCGCTTGCCCGGACTTTGCAGGTAGACTCTCGGCGCACCTGCGTTGTTATGTTCACTTTAGAGAGTCTATGAATCGCGCCCTTCTGATTGCATTTGCTGTGGCGGCCCTTGCCGGCTGCTCGAACGATCCCGCTTCCGGGCATCACGGCCCGCCTCCGAAAGATCCGCCCGACTATCACGGTGTGCCGACCGACGACCGGCCGCCCACGATACTCGACACGCCGGACGCAGCGCAGACGGCGCCGTCACAGGCTGCACCGCAATAAGGTCTCGCAAGCGTGTGCCGTGTGCCGCTCGGCGGCGGGAAGGCTACGCACGCCGCACGTCTGAATGGAAGGGCGAAGTGCCGGCGCGGGCACGCCGGCACTTCTGACCCGCGCAGACTGTTCGCGCGGAGAGCGCGGGCTGCAGCCATTCTAGGACGCGCGGGTCGCGAGATATGTATGCGCTTGTTTCAAGCGGTAACTGGAATAAACGCTGCGACCGACCAAAGAGAGTCAGCCAATCGCGGATACCGGCGTAACGCTATGCGCGATGCGTAGCAACAACCGCATCGGCGTGGCGCCGTGCCGGCCAGATACGAGGCCCCGGCCAGATACGAGGCCCCGGCCAGATGAGCGGCCAAGGCCGTATCGACGGCGCCGCGAATCGGCTGCGTCCGGCTCGCCCGGGCTTGCTCAGCCGCGTTCCTGCACGCAGACCCACGGTGAGACAACCACTGCCCAGAGGTCCGGATCGCGTGTGGCGAAATCGGCGGCGGTGTCGGACTGAATGCGCTCGACCAGCCCCGCCGAGAGCCATTGTGTGACTTGCGCCGTATCGTCGCTGGCGATCGCTTCGGCGACGCTGACCAGATCGAGGTCGCGTGCGACGTGCAGCAGGATGCCGCGTGCAAAAAAACGTTCGAGTTCCGGCCAGCCGATTTTCGCGGTTTCCGCGAGCAGCGAGAGGTAGAGCGGACTATGGGCGGCGGCGTTCGAGGTCATCGTGTAGCTGGGGTGGCAAAAGGGCGGGCGTTACTATAAACCATCGCAGGTTGTGCGCCACGGCGGCGGCGCGTTCCGGTACGCTTGGCATTTTGCGCTCGGGCATGTGCCGGAGCGCGCAGGAATCACTTTCTTATGCCGCTCAATTCTACGACGCCGGACGCCGGCGTTCACACCGTCGCCGATGCGACGCTCGCACGGGACGACGTGCAGCAATTGCTCGGCGCCACCCGGCAACCGCTGCGTTTCGAGGACTGCGATTTCGAAGGTGCGGACCTGTCGCGGCTCGATTTGCGCGGCGCCGAATTTCAGCGTTGCAACATCGCCGAGACGTCGTTTTTCGGCGCCACCTTGACGCAAACCCGCTGGCTGCGCTGCCGCGCGCGCCAGGCCGATTTCGCGTCGGCGGACCTGGTCGATGCCGCCTTCCAGTCGAGCGATCTCAACAACACGAGCTGGCGCCGCGCGAAACTTGCCTCGGCGAGCTATCACGGTTGCAAGCTGACCGGCGCGAACTTCGAGGATTGCAGCACCCTCGGTCTGACGTTCGTCGAAACACTGCTGATCGGTGCGCATCTGCGCGGCTTGTCGTTTCGTAAAGCCACCTTGCAGGAACTCGATTTTTCCGACGCCGATCTGGCCGGCGCCGATTTTCGCGAGGCGATTTTCGAGGGCGGCAGTCTGAAGGACGCCAACGTGAAAGGAGCCCGTTTCGATGGCGCGGACCTGCGCCTCGCCGACCTGAGCGGCGTGCGCCTTGTCGATGCGGGTCTGTTTCGCGGCGCGACGATTTCGCATCAGCAGGCCGCCGTGCTGGTGACGGAACTGGGGTTGCGCGTGCTGTAACTGAAATTGCATACGCTGGCAAATGACGGCCGCAATGCGGCGTTATTTGCCTCCGCGTGCAATCTCGCTTTCCGTCGGTTCGCAATGTACGGAGAGACTCACTGCCTGCTTTATCTCAAAACATTTAACAGATAAAATGGTCCGCATTACGCGAATTAATCCGAAAGAGCTGATGAATGTGGCTCGGATGTCGATCCACAGTTTGAAATTTCAGGCAATGAAAGGTGCGTTTTCGCACCAAAGCGGACAAATCGTCGAAATTGGGATTTTACGTTTTAAAATTTAACAGTTTAACTATTGATTGATTGATTGGGCAAACGGGAGAATCTCACCAGATGACCGCCCAGTAAGGGTGTGGGCTTATCTGATTGGCTCTTTGAGTGAACTTCTTCAGAGCGCCACCCTGTTTCAATTGGTACGCTTTATCGGCGTTTTTGTCATTACTTTGGTTCACGGAATGCGTACTCCGTGCGCCGTGTCACAGTTTTTGCGTAATTAAATGATTGCGTAGACAAGATGGCGTTGATAGATTCTGTTTTGGCGCATGGTGAACCGGTCCTTTACCGATATGCGCCGAACCCCCGTTAGCCCGGCCTTTGAGCCGGGCTTTTTTTCTTCAGGTAATTGCAAAATTTGCATTTGGCGGAGTGGATTGCGCTTCAATTGGGATTGAATGCAAGGTTTCCCGCAATGTGTCTGATGAATGGCGCAAGCGGCGCTGTCAAGGCGGCCTGTTTGTCGCATTGTCGTTACTGTTTGCAGCGAATTACCATCGAGCGGTTCTTCACATTGGCGCCGAAGACTCCGCCGATCGAACCGCCGGAGGTGGCGCCGTTGTCGACATCCTTCGACACCACGTCGTAGCCGTACGCGCCGCACACTTCGCCCGCGCGCTTGTAGCATTCGGCCCAGCTTTCGCTGGCGTCGCTGCCGCTGCAGTTGATGGCGAAGCCGGTGTCGCCGCTAGGCAAGTAGGTCATTTTTGTCGAGCTGGCACAGCCGACGAGGCTCGCGAGCGCCAGCGCGGCGACGGCGCTTGGGGTCCATCCAGATTTCATGGGAGGCTCCTCCCGGATTGGGGTGGCGGACAGGGGCGTGCAGCGCCATGTCCGATGTCAGACGCAGCGTCGCGCAGGAAGCGAGGTTCTTGCGCGGCTGCGTCATCACCCGCAATTAACGTGCCGGTAGTGCGCGCGACGGATCGATCGAGCGGCCCTGATAGCGCAGCTCGAAGTGCAGCATGACGCGGTCCGAATCGGTATCGCCCATTTCGGCGATCTTCATGCCTTGCGTGACACTTTGGCCTTCCTTGACCAGCAACACCCGGTTGTGCGCATACGCCGTCAGATAGTCGGCATTGTGCTTGAGGATCAGCAGATTGCCGTAGCCGCGCAGACCATTGCCCGCGTACACCACGGTGCCGGCTGCGGCGGCGACCACCGACGTGCCCGCGCTGCCGGCGATATCGATGCCTTTCGAATTCGAGCCGTCGAAACGGCGGATCACCGTGCCGTCGGCCGGCCAGACGAGCGAGATCGACGAGGCCGGCGCGGGGGCCGGCGACGTGTCGGCTGGCGCGCTACGCGGGGCAGGCGCGGCAGCCGCGCTGTTGCCGCCGCGCGCGCCGCCGCCGGTCGAGGCCGTGACCGGCGCCGAATTGCCGCCGGGCGGCGCGACGCGCAGCACCTGACCGACCTCGATGCTGTCCGGATTCGACAGGTTGTTCCAGCGCACGATGCTCTGAACCGACTGCCGGCTGCTGCGGGCAATCTTCGACAAGGTATCGCCCCGTTCGACGCGATAGAACCCCGGACCCACTGGCGCGGACCCGCATGCGGTGAGCACTGCCAACAACGACACGCACACGAGCCGTTTCATTCTTCTTGTTCCCAACATTGGACCTCGCAAAGCGCCGCCGCGCGCCGATCCCGATCACGCGACAGAGTGGCAAAAACGTCCGATTCTAACGGTTTTGCAGCGCAGCACCCGAAACGGGACCGCGCCGCGTGAGCGGCACGGGGTGAGCCACGGGCCGCACCACGCGGCGGCCCGGGCCGGCGGCCTGGTACGCGGCAAGTCAGCGCAGGGCGTCGACGGCGATGCGCAGGGCGGCGCTCTCGGTCCGGCCCGGTTCGAGCCAGCGCAGGCCGAGGCCGTTGTGGATCGCGTCGGGCAGGCCGAGCCAGGGCTCGATGCAGTAGAAGTCCGAGTCCGCCGCTTCGGTCCACGTCGTCACGGCGTACCAGGGCACCGAGCCGGGTCGCTGCAGGTCGAGCGTGATCGTGCGGTTCAGGCCCGGCGCAATCAGCCGCACCGGCGGTTGCGGCGTGCCGTCGCCAGGTGCTGCCGGGCCGTCGGTCAGGCAATGGAAGCGGTCGAGAATGCGCGCCTCGTCGAGCGTGTAGCGCGCCGCGCCGGGCTCGGCGGCGCTGATCGAGCCGTCGGCCTGCTGATAGCGGCGTCCGGTGGGCGGCAGCTCGAGCACGGTTTCGCTGCGCTGCGTATGCGGCAGCGAAAAATAGAAGTGATGGCCGGCGTAGTAGGGCAACGCCGTCGTCCCGGTGTTGACGGTGATCAGTTCGACGTCGAGCGTGTGGTCGTCGGCGAGCCGGTAGACAGCTTCGAAGCGAAAGCCGAACGGGTAGCCGCCGTGGGTGGCGTCGCTGTCGGCGAGCGTCATGCGGACCGTCGCACCGGACGCGGCGGCCGAAGCGACCGTTGGCGCGGACACTGATGCGGCCGTCAAGGCCGCGGCGGGTTCGACGCTCGCCGCAAACGGCAGGTCGCGCGCGAAGCCGTGCATCGGCAGGTCGCGTACGGTGCCGGCGGCGTCGCGCCAGCGGCCGATCTGACCGTCGACGCGGTGGCGCCCGAGAAACGGAAACAGCAGCGGGTTGCCGCCGCGGATTCTTGCCGGCTGGCTGCAGTCGGCGTCGTCGGGCCAGTGGATCACGGGCTGGCCGTCGATATGCCACGACAGCAGGCGCCCGCCGGCTTGCGGCGCGAAGCGCAGCAGCGAGGCGCCGTGGGTGATTTCGATGATGTCCTGATGCTGGAATTGGGCCATGGTGGACAGTCTGGTTGGTGGCGGTTGTGTCAATGGACTGCGTGGCTGCAGGGCACGCGGCAACGCAGACGCGAGGCCGATTTTGCGCTGCTTTGCTCTACGGGGAAACCCTTCTCGGGGAATTCCGGGTTCGCGCCACCGGCAAGCTTGACGATAATCGCCGGACTGCCTGGCCGATTGTCCCGCCGGGCCTGACCGGATTCCGGAGGGTGCAATGGATCTCGCAATGGCAATGGGCATGGCCCTGTTCGGCATGTTTACCGGCAGCACGGTGTACTTCTTCTACAAGCTCGGCCGCTGAGCGCCCGGCTCCGGATACCCTTGCCGCGCGACCCGCAGCAAGGCAGGCCGGCTCCGATACTCACCTCGCATGGGTCGCCGCACGGGCGGCCCTCACCACGGGCGACCGCCCAACGGCGCGCCGAATAGCTTGCAGCGGCGTAACAACCGTTTCGAGTTGTGACGCAATGCGTCAAAATTTCCCCAAATACCGTTCAAACGCTTGGCGCTGACATGGTGGCCAGGCATAATCGGTGCGCTTCCATGCGCCGGTTGCTGTGGTCCGGCGTGCTCCTCCCCGATTGTTTACTCATTAAAAGGACCGCCGCGTGAGCTTGTCGTTTCTGATTTTTCTGAGCGTGCTGCAGGGCGTCACGGAACTGTTCCCCGTCAGCAGCCTTGGTCACACCCTCCTCGTGCCCGCGCTGTTCGGCATGCATATCGACGCGCATGCGCCGCAGTTGCTGCCATTCCTCGTGGCGCTGCATCTCGGCACCGCGCTGGCGCTGCTCTGGTACTTCCGCGCGCGCTGGATCGCGCTGATCAGCGGCTTTTTCGCCTCGCTCGGCGGGCGTCGCAATGACGACGGCCACATGATGTGGGCGCTGATCATCGGCACGATTCCGGCCGGGCTGGTTGGGCTGGTGCTCGAAAAGCGCCTGGAACTGCTGTTCCACGATCTGCGCATCGTGGCGTTCGCGCTGATCGTCAATGGTGTGCTGTTGTGGTTCGGCGACCGTCTGCAGCGTTCGCGCGCGCATCAGCCGCCGGAGAAGCTGACGTTGCGCCAGGCGTTTTTCGTCGGGCTGGCGCAGATCGGCGCGTTGATTCCGGGCTTTTCGCGCAGCGGCCTGACGATGATCGCCGGCAATGCAGTGGGTCTGACGGCCGAGAAGGCGGCGGAATTCTCGTTCCTGCTCGGCACGCCGATCATTTTTGCCGCGGGCGTGCTCGAACTGCCGAAGCTGTTTCATGCCCCTGGCCAGCTTGGCGACGCGCTGCTGGGTGGCGTGTTGACGGCCATCGCGGCGTATCTGAGCGTGCGCTTCCTGATGCGTTATTTCGAAGGCCGCGGGCGCCTCGCGAGCTTTGGCGTGTACTGCGTGATCGCGGGTATCGTGTGTCTCGGCTGGTTCATGCTGCATGCGCAACCGGTTTGAGCGCGCCATCGCGGTGATGCGGGGGCGCTCGCGGCAGCCAGGCCGGCTGCAGTGAGCTGCGTCTCGGGTTCGGTTATAATCCGGCCCCTGCATTGCGCTGAGCCTCGCCCGGTGGCTAAGGTGCTGTTGCGAGAGGTGCTCTCGTGCGGCGGTGAACGGGCAGGCCGCAGCGGTCGCGTTGACACTGGCCGCTTATTGATCGGCCAAGGCGTGAATTGTCCGGTCGGTTAAAATTCCAGTGTCGTCTCTTATTTTCCGCCCTTAGCTCAGACGGATAGAGCAACGGCCTTCTAAGCCGTAGGTCACACGTTCGAATCGTGTAGGGCGGGCCAGACATTCCGGTTGAGGCGTCCGCCGGTGAGCCTCACCCGCATTGCAACGTCTCGTGCGCCTGCCGAATGGGCACACGTACCCGGATAGCAGCCCCGCTGCCTCGCGTACTGGCAATGTCGATCTCGCCGCCGAGCATCAACACGCGCTCCTTCATGCCGACAAACCCAAAGGATTGCCTGCCGACCGCCGCCGGGTCGAATCCTTTGCCGTCGTCTCGCACTTCCAGCAGGCAATCGAAACCCTTCTGCTCCAGCGTGATGAAGACGTGTCTAGCTTGCGCGTGCCGTGCGACATTGGTGAGGGCTTCCTGGACGATGCGGAACAGCGCGATCGCCCGATTCTCGGCAATCGCCACATTTTCTTCCGGTACGCGCAGGCGGCAGGTCACCTGCGCGTCACGCGAAAATTCAGCCGCGAGCCATTCGAGCGCCGCGACGATGCCCGCGTCGAGAACTGCCGGACGCAGCGAAGCGACGACGTCGCGGACCACCTGCATCGTCTTGTCGGCAAGAACCAGGATTTTCTGCACGTGTGCGGCAAGTTCAGGATTGTCCTGGCCAAAGCGGATACGCAGCGTCGACGCGCCCATCCGTAGCGCCGTCAGTTGTTGCCCAAGCTCGTCGTGCAGTTCGCGTGCGATGCGCTTGCGCTCTTCCTCACGCGCCGTTTCCCGTCGCGACGTGAGTTCCCGCAGCAACTCGTACGATTCGCACAAGCGCTGCTCGGCTTCCTTGCGTTCGCTGATATCGCGCCAGACGGTCAACGCGCTCTGAACGGTTCCGTGTGCGTCGTTTTCAGGCACCGCGTGGACAAACCAGCACTGCGCCTTGCCGTCCTTGGTCCAGGCGAGTTCGAATTTGTCCATGGTGCCGCTTGCCATGATCTCCTTCAGCTTCGCCCGGAAACGCCGGGCCACTTCAGGCGTCGCACCGTCTGTTCGTCCCGCGGGCTGACCCAGCAATTTCTCGGCGGGCACGCCGCTGACGCGCTCGAATTCCGGATTGACGTAGGTGCGCCGGCAGTTCAGGTCGTAGCGGATGATCGGGTCCGGCGCATTTTCCGCGAGGGTGCGAAAAGCCCGTTCGCTGCGCTTGAGTTCGTCGATATCGCGGTTGATCGCGAGCATGCTTGTCACCTTGCCGTCGGGGGCGAACTCAGGAACGACCCGCATGTGCCCCCAGCGGACCCGGCCCGAGACATCGCGCAGCAGCACCTCCCGGGTCACTTCGCGGCCGCTCTCGGCGACCTGCTGCAACTGCTCCATGTACTGCTGTGAGTCGACGAACGAAGACAACTCCGTGGGCGTGGTGCCCATCACTTCACCGGCAGCACGGTCCATCAGCTTCAGCAGCGCCGGGTTGGCATACACGCGGCGGTAGCGGAGGTCGTAGCGCGCGATATAGTCGGGTGAATGCTCGACGACAGCGCGGAACGCCTGTTCGCTCGCATGGAGCCGCTGCTCCGCCTCCCTGCGATCGGTTACGTCGATCCCGAGGGCAAGCGCGCCCACGATTTCCCCTTTTAATCCGTGTTCGGCCATGATGCGGATGTGATGATGACGTGACTCGCCATCGCCCTCCCGCACGGTCATTTCAAAATCGCGCTCTATCCCGGTGTCGATGACCGCGGCGATCGACGCCTGATAGCGCGCATATTGAGGATCGGCCGTATGTTCGGTCGGCTTCTTGCCCAGCAAGTCCTGCACGTGTTTGCGCAGCGTTCCGGAAAGTCCCGAATTCGCATACACGAGCCGGCATTGCCGGTCATAGCGGCAAATGACGTGGAGCGTGTTTTCCGGCAGTCTCTGGAGCCTGGCCTCGAGTTCCCGCTCGGTGATGTCCCGCACCAGTGACAGGTGGTATTCCTTGCCGCCGTATTCGACACGGCTTGCGTTGACCTCGACAGGCAACACACTGCCGTCCTTGCGGCAATGCCTGGTCTCAATGAGGAGGGTGCCGTGCTCGCGCAATTCGCAGCAAAGCTGGGTGCTCTTTTCGGTGGTCCAGTCGGGATCGATATCCGTTATCCGTAGTCGCAACAACTCCGTTGCGCTGTATCCGAGCGAGCGGCAGGACTCTTCGTTGGCGTAGACGATATGGCCATGCTCATCGGTCAGGTAGACGGCCTCGTGTATTTTGTCGAGGGCCGCGTGTGTCAGGTGCAGGCGTTGCTCCTGTTCGATGAGTTGCCGCTGCAGCGTGTCCAGCTTCCGTTGCAAGGCGGTATTGCGCTTTTTCAGCGCTTTCAGTTCAGTCTCTGTCACCGGATCACGCACGGATTCGTTCATACGCTGCCTGCTAAACCTTCCTGGACGACGCTGCATTGCGTCTTCAGATGGGGATTCGGATCGAAGGGGCCTGGCGGTCTTTTTTTGGGTGTCTCGCGGTTCGACGAGGTCCCCGACCTGATTGTGGTGGGCTTCACACAATGATAAGGCGAGTGTTGACTCCCGTCTCTCCCGACGTTTTCAGCGGCATTTTCCGTCTCGCCGACGGCCTGACGCATCAACTCTATGGCTAAGGATTTCCTTACTATCGGTTCAGTGGCCATGTCGCGCAATTTCCGCGCTTCCTGACTGCGTCGACCGGATGGGTCACTTATTATCGGATATCGGAAATCTTTTGCTGGCTGCCGGCCATGATTGCCTCCCTGTCCGAACGTGAAAATGCGGTGGAGCATCTCAACTCGATTTGCATGCGCCTGTTCGATACCTGGTGCGAGCATCGAAGCGTGATACCGCTTGTCTGTCTGATGCATTGCTGGCCGCTCACGGATAGCCACCCTGCGTCGATCCGGCGGCTCGGCGACACGTTATCGGCGCTGCGCAAAACGCACCCTGAAAGCATCGGCACCGAGGCGATGCCGGCATTGTGCGAGCTTGCAGACTGCGTGGAGATGATCTTGTCGCGCGCAGCGGCGCCGCAGCGCGGCTCGCGAGCGGCGAGAGCGCTGGCATACATGCGGTTTCCGGTAAAGGAAAACGTTGCGGATCGGATCGCAGTCGTGGGCGACGATGCGCACGCTACGGCGGCGCAAGCGGAGTGTGCCGTGCGCTAAAAGAGGCATTAAAAGAAGCACCAGAAAACGCACCAAAAGAAGCAGCAGAAGAAGCGCTAGACTGCGTGCCACGCCTGCGGCGCCTCAGCGGCGCGACGGCGCCCGATGGGTACGCCGCGATTCGGCAACGCGTGCCGCATCCGAACAATGAGAATCACCGCACTCAAGGGGAGATGCCGCTCCTCGCTCAAACATCGCGGTTTTCAAACACGTTCCGCTCGCCGGCGGATCCTATTCATGATCAAAATTCTAATTGCAGATGACCATGCGATTGTGCGCGGGGGCTTGAAACAGATTATCGCCACGACCGACGATATCGTCGTGACCGGGGAGGCGGCGCAAGGCTCCGAAGTGGTCGACAAGTTGCGTAGCTGCGACATCGATCTGTTGCTGCTGGACATGACGATGCCTGGCATCAGCGGCGTCGACCTGATCCGGCGCGTGCGTGCCGAGCAACCTGAGCTGCCGGTACTGGTGCTGAGCATCCACAACGAGGCGCAGGTCGTGTCGCGCGCGTTGCGCGCGGGTGCGACCGGCTATGTCACGAAAGACAGCGATCCCGAGGTGCTGCTTGCCGCGATTCGCAAACTGGCTGACGGCGGGCGCTTCATCGACCCGAAGCTGGTCGACGCGGTTATCTTCGAGACGCACTCGGGCGACGCGCCACCACACGAGGTTCTCTCCGACCGCGAATTTCAGGTGCTCCAGATGCTTGCGTCGGGCCGGACCATCAACGATATTGCCGAGATGCTCGCGCTCAGCGCGAAGACCATCAGCACGCACAAGATGCGGCTCATGCAAAAGCTTGGCCTTGGCAACAATGCGGAGTTGATCCGCTACTCGATCAGACACGGTCTCGCCGACGAATAAACGCGACGCGTCGGCTTCGCTCAGGCAATCCTTAGCTGGGGCCGATCCTGACCGAACTATCCGCCGCCGCCGATAGAGGCGCGTGAATGAACGTCCTACGATGCTTTCATGGGCACGTAGGAGGCGCTATGGAGGCGGCGCAGAACTCATGGCGATGGTAGCCGGCATGAGTCGCGCAAAGGATTGCGCAGCCGCCCGCGAAGTGCAAACCAGCCTTGCCTTACCGCGCCTTTCGCAACCTCAAGCTTGCGCAGCCATCGACGTTATCCCATGTGTCACCCCACACCGGAGGCAACCATGTCTGCAGCAACGCCTGATCTGATTGCACAAAAAGTGCGTATCAACCCAATCGTGATTGTTATCGGCAGCGGCGAAACCACGCGATCTTTGCGTTACCGCGGCAAACATACGTTGCATGCGGTTCTAGGCTTTCTGCACAGCCAGCGCGAGTCGCGTGCGCTTGTATATAGCCACAGGACGGATGGGAAGATGCTCTGGATCGACGTCCAGACCGGGGCATTTTGCGATCTGCATTAGCGCGCGCAGCGCCGCCTGGCGCGCATGCTGGCTTGCGCGCCAGGCGGCGCTGCGTGCCTGGACGCATTGCCGCGCACCTCTAACAACAGGACTGCAGACCGTTAAAGGGCGGGGCGCTCCAGCTTGACCCAGCGCTGCACGGACGGTCGTTGCCACTGATGCCTCGCGTAGTCGGCGAGCCGTTGCGGCACCGTATCGCCGTTCAGCACCAGGCGGTTGAGCATCAGCGCCAGGTCCACATCGGCGATACACCACTCGCCGAACAGATTCGGCGCGCCGCTCGCGAGCAGCGCCTCTGCAGCAGCGAACAGCTTGCCGGCCGCCGCATGTGCCGCGTCGGAAAGCGGGGTGCCGCAAGGACCGTAGAACAGTACTTCGGTCGAACGTTCTTGCCTGATCGGCAGCAGATCGCTGCGCAGCCATGCCTGCACCTGGCGCGCCCGTGCGCGTTGCCGGGAGGCGGCCGGATACAGCGGCGCACCTTGAAACACCTCATCGAGGTATTCCGTGATGGCCGACGACTCCGACAGCGCGAAGTCGTCGTGGACCAGCATCGGCACGCGCTGCGTGAGCGACGGTGCGGCGAAGTCGTGCGCGCGATTGGCCTCGCGGGCGAGGTCGACGCTCGAAAGTTCGAACGGCAAGCCCTTTTCGTGAAGGGCTACGAAAACGGACATCGCATAGGGGCTCGCGAACTGCGCGTCTGCGTACAACCGAAGATTCATTGACGACACCGGTTTGTCCTCTGCGGGGGAATGTGGAATCGGGAATCAGGCGGACTGTTCACGCACCAGTTCGCGATGCGTCAGGTAGAGACGCAGGTCGAACTCGGTTTGATGATAGCCGGGCTGCATGAACTCACAAAGCCGGTAGAAGGCCTTGTTGTGATCGCTTTCCTTCAGGTGTGCGAGTTCGTGTACGACGATCATCCGCAGGAACTCGGGCGCGCCCTCCTTGAACAGCGAGGCGATGCGAATCTCTTTCTTTGCCTTCAGCTTGCCGCCTTGCACGCGCGAGATGGTCGTATGGAGACCCAGCGCGTGTCGCAGCACGTCGAGCTTGCTGTCGTAGACGACCTTGTCGATAGCGGGGCCGCTGCGCAGGAATTCGCGCTTCAGGTCGGCAACATATTCGTAGAGCGCGCGGTCGGTTTGCACCGTGTGCCTATGCGGATATTTGTCGGCAAGATAGGCGCCCAGTTGCTGTTCGGTGATCAGCCGGCGAACCTTGTCCTGTAGCGTGGCCGGATAGGCGCTGAGGTATTTCAGATGCTGCATGGCGGGGGCGCGGGTTCGGTGGAGGCTTTGAGCGGTTATTGTAGCGGCGGCCGCCTGGCGGCTACCGGGGGGCTACCTGCTAGCTGTTTGGCGTCGCGCACGTAACAATCCCGGCCCGCGCGGACGGCAAGACCGGTGCGCGGGACCGCCGCTTAAGCAGCCCCTTGGGCATGCTCCTCATGCGGCGGCGCGAGCACGGCAGCCCGGCATTCTTCGATCAGGCCGCGAAATGTCGTGGCGTTGCGCGTGTTACCCGCTGCCGCTTCATCCCCCGCGCTTTCCGATAGACCGCCGAGGCCGACAATCACGGTTGCGGGCGTGGGTTGATTGCGTATTCGTCTGAGCAGGTTGCGCAAATACGGCGGTGACTCGGAGGCGTCGAGCGAAACCACGCAGAGGATCGTCGCGCTGTTGGCTTCTTGCGCTTCGCTACGCGTGCTGCGGAATTGCTCGTAGGTCGTCGCCACAGTCGTGATGTTTTGCCGGCCAAGCAGTTGCACGGCAATCGCGGCCGCCATTTCGTCGAACGCGCCGCGTCCGGAGATGCACAGCACCACGGTGTCGCCCACGCCTTGCGGGCTTGCGCCGCCGCCATAATGCGGCTCGGTCCGGCCGTGAGCGTGGGCGGCGTCGGCCGCGTCGGGCGTCTCCATCCCGTCCGGCAGGCCTTCTACCGTTTCGAGGTTCTCGATGATATCGACCACCGCCTCGTTAAAACGAGCCAGTTGTTCCGAGGTCAGCACGCCGCGCAGCGCGTCATTGCGTGCGAGCCGCAGCCCTTCCAGGGCAACCTGATCGTAGTAATCGATGACCGACATCTCGCCAAGCAGCCGGTCGGCCTGCACGATGGCTTCGTGCGGGTCGTCGGCCAGCAGCCGCTGATAGAACATTTGGGCCGGCGTCAGGGCCGGCTGGTCGCCGAGCAGGATGGTCAGGAAGTTGAGCCGGTCGGCATAGCGGCCCAGCGTGACGACGCACAACGTGAGCGGGGTCGACAGCACGAGCCCGACGGGGCCCCACAGCCAGCTCCAGAAAATCGCTGCGACCACCACGGCGAGCGGCGAGAGGCCCGAGCGGCGGCCGTACAGGTACGGCTCGGCCACCTGACCGGCCACCAGATCGACGACCACGAACAGGATCAACGTCCACACCGCCATGGTCCATTGCGGCTGAATGGCGGCGGCGAGAGACACGGCCAGCAGCGCGGCAATCCAGATGCCGATGTACGGCACGAAGCGCAGCAGCGCGGCGACGACGCCGAACAGCAACGCGCCCGGCACGCCGATGCCCGCGAGACCGATGGCGAGCACCGCGCCCACGCTGAGGTTCAGGCCCAGTTGTGCGACGAAATAGCGGCTCAGCCGGCTCGCGGCGTCGTTGATGGCGGTGGTGGTGCGATGCAGGTCGCGCGAGCCGAACAGGCTGATCACGCGGTCGCGCAGATCCTCGCGTTGCAGCAGGATGAAAATAGTCACGACCAGCACGATAAAGGTCGTTTCGAGCGGCTCGATGATTGGCGAGAACGCCCGTTGGGCCAGTTGCATCGGCGTGAGCGCCGGCTCGTGCACCTCGACGGGCATCGGCGCCGCAGGGGCGTTACGGCTCGCTTTGCCGAAGCTGCGCGGCGCCGCCGGACGCGACGGTGCGACCCGTTGCAGGGTCTGCGCGGCTTTGCCCATGAGGATGTCGGCACGGCCGACGGTTTTTTCCTGCACGGTCTCGATCTTTTGCTCGATCGCCACCTGGTATTGCGGCAGATCGGCCGCCAGTTGGACGATCTGCGCCGTGATGAGCGCACCCGCGCCCAGCACGACGGCGAGCGCGAAAAACACCGCAATGAAAATCGACGGCAACTGCCCCATGCGCAAGCGCCGCAGCGCTGCCACCAGCGGTGCGAGCAGGAAGCTGAGCAGTACCGACAGCGTGATCGGAATCAGGACGGCGCGGCCGAAATACAGCCCGCATACCACGACGACACCGGTAATTACCGACGCGAGGCTTTGCAGGCTGGACGAGCCCGGCGGATACATGCGGTTTGCCCGTCCGTGGGGCGGCAACGAAAGTTTCATTTTGGCGACATTCTGGTTGGCGGCGGGGAACAGGTTCCCTCAGGCCTTTGAGGATACAACTGCGGAGCATAGCAATCCACACACCTGAGGCGCAGTTTGCGGCGATTGGTGTGCAGGAGGAAGGCACTTAGAAGGCATAGGGGCGCGCTGCTGGATCGTGGCGGCAGCCCGTCGCGCTGAGTCAGCGGTTGATCGAAAGGCCAATCGGCATATCTGCAAGCGAGAAATCCCGTCCTGCGATGAACGCATCTGTTGATTCGAGTTGTCTGTCGAGCATTCCGCTATGCCTCGCCCAATTGGCAGATGATACCTTGATTGATTCGACATCCTGATGAGTTGGCGATTCTCTGATGAACGCAAGGAAAGCGTAGCTTCGCGGCCGCAGCATGAAAACCACGCCGAGGTGGCGTGCGGGCTCACTCTGGCAAAGACCTCATGCTATGCTTTTCAGGTCCAGATCACGAAGCGCTTCGTGACTGCCCGAACGATCTCCCGAGGAGAATACTCAATGTCGATGCGAACCCGTGCCCTGTTTCACGCGACCGTGGTGCTCAATGCGAAGGGACAGTCGATGTCGCTGCGTCCGCAGTTCTGCCGCGCCGCGAGCGGCCCGTGGCAACTCCAGAAGAAGCATTGAGCGGGCACACGAGGCGCGCGATGTCTGCCGCTATCAACGCACGTGTCGTGTCCTGCGGCGTCGTGCTGCTCGATCCGCACGGGCGCGTGTTGCTCGCGCATGCCACCGAGACGTCTCACTGGGATATTCCGAAAGGTCATGGCGAGGAGGGCGAGGCACCGCACTTCACGGCACTGCGCGAGCTGGTCGAGGAGACCGGTCTCGTGATCGCCGCCGAGCGCCTGAAGGACCTGGGCCTGTTCGTCTACCGGCGCGACAAGGACCTGCATCTGTTCGCGGCGCGTGCTCGTGCCGAAGAACTCGACCTGTCGCAGTGCGTCTGCACGTCGATGTTTCCACGCCGCTCGGACGGCACGCTGATTCCCGAAATGGACGCTTACCGCTGGGCCGCGCCGGAGGAGGTCGAACGCTATGCAAGCCGCAGTTTGACGCGTCTGTTCCAGACCACGTTGTCGCTGACCGAACTGCATCGTAGCTTGTGAGGCCCGGCGCGGTACAAAGCCAGGCACAGCCCGCAAGCGGGCTCGGTCCGAAAACCAGGCACGAGCCGGACACGGGTGCGAAGTGCGTTCACGAAGTACGTTCAGTCAATCGAGCGCGCGATCGTTCGGGTGGGCGAACAGCGCGCGCATTGCCGCCGACAGCGGGGAATTCAGATTGATCCCGCGAGGCGGAATCGGCTGCGTGAACCACACGTTATAGAGACGCTCCGCTTCCCCGGAGGTCTGCATCCGCTCGATCACGCCGTTCACGAGCTCGCGCATCGGCGCATCGCCTTTGCGGAACATGCAGGCATACACCTCATAGCCAAGCGGCGTACCCGTCACCACAAAATCGTCGGGATGCGGGTCGGTCGCCTTGAAGCCATACACGATCGGCTCGTCCATCACGAAGGCTGCGGCGCGGCCGTCCTTGAGCGCGGCGACCGCTTCCGGAAGATCGCGCACGCTCGTAATGCGCATACTGAGATGCTTCTCGCTGTTCAATCGCCGCAGCAAGCGCTCGTCGGAGCTGCCCGCCGTCGTTACCACGGCCTTGCCGGCCAGTTCCGGAAAATCCGCGATGCCGCTGCTGCGCCGCACGATCATACGCACTGCATACTGGAAGAAACTGTCGGAGAACGCCACTTCGGCTTCGCGTTCGTGCGTATGCGCGGTGGAGCTGCATTCCAGATCGATCTGGTTGTTCTGCAGCATCGGGATGCGGTTCGACGAGGTGACGGTGACTTCGCGCACCTTGAGCTCGGGCAGGGCGAGCGTTTTCCTGATCTGTTCGACGACGGCGAGGGCGATGGCCTGCGAATATCCCACCGTGCCTTGGCCGTCGAAGTAGGAGAAGGGGATCGATGTTTCGCGCACGCCGAGCACGACGGTCTGCTCGTCGTGGATTTTCTTGAGCGTGCCGGTGAGTTCCTGTTCCTGCGCTTGCGCGGAGGACGCGAAGCAGGCCGCCGCGAGCGCGGCCAGCGCGATGCATTGACGTGACGGATGGCAGGCTGCAAACCTCATCGTTCCTCCGAAAGCGGTGCACGCACCGTCACGCGCGATTGATCGCTATGCTAACGAACGGGCGGGGCGCCGCGGGCATGCTCGATGCCCGCGATGCCCTCGACCTCAGCGATGCCCGGCCAGCACGCGCTGACGCAAGACGACGCATATATCCGTTGCCTAGCCATTGCCGAGCCGGCGCGCCTCGTCCGCCGGCCATCGAGCTTACGCCGGCTTGCCCCAACTGTCGCGCAAACTCACGATGCGGTTGAACACGGGCTTGCCCGGCTTCGAATCGACGCGGTCGGCGACGAAGTAGCCGTGCCGTTCGAACTGATAGCGCTGCTCCGGCAGGGCGTCGCGCGCGCCCGGCTCCAGGTAGGCCTGCACCACCCGCTTCGAATCGGGATTGAGCGCTTCGAGGTAATCGCGCCCGCCTGCGTCCGGCTGCGGTTCCTTGAACAGGCGGTCGTAGATGCGCACTTCGGCCGGGCAGGCGCCCACGGCGCTGACCCAGTGGATGTTGCCCTTGACCTTGTAGTTGTTCGCGCCTTCGGTGCCCGATTTGCTGTCCGGAAAGTAGTTGCAGTGGACGGCGGTCACGTTGCCGTTTTCGTCCTTGTCCGCACCCGTGCATTCGATCACGTAGCCGTAACGCAGACGCACCTTGTTGCCCGGGAACAGGCGGAAGTAGCCCTTGGGCGGCGTTTCGTTGTAGTCGTCACGCTCGATCCACAGCTCGCGCGAGATCGGGAAGCGCCGCGTGCCGTGCTCCGGATGATGCGGATGCACCGGCGCGTTGCATTCCTCCGTGACGCCTTCCGGGAAGTTGTCGATGATCAGCTTGAGCGGGTCGAGCACGGCGGCCGTACGCGGGGCCTTGTCGTCGAGGTCGTCGCGCAGCGCGCCTTCGAACACGCTCATGTCGATCCACGAATCGACCTTCGTCACGCCGATGCGCTCGCAGAACAACTGGATCGCCTCCGGCGTGAAGCCGCGCCGGCGCACGCCGACGATGGTCGGCATGCGCGGGTCGTCCCAGCCGTCCACGTGGCCTTCGGTGACGAGTTGCAGCAGCTTGCGCTTGCTGGTGATCGCATACGTGAGGTTCAGACGCGAAAACTCGATTTGCTGCGGCAGCGGGCGGGCGAAGATGCCAGCTTCGGCGAGTTCGTTCAGGATCCAGTCGTAGAGCGGCCGATGGTCTTCGAACTCCAGCGTGCACAGCGAATGCGTGATGTTTTCCAGCGCGTCCGAAATGCAGTGCGTGTAGTCGTACATCGGGTACACGCACCACTTGTCGCCGGTGCGGTAGTGATGGGCGAAACGGATCCGGTAGATGACCGGGTCGCGCATGTTGAAGTTCGGCGACGCCATGTCGATCTTCGCGCGCAACACGTGCTCGCCTTCCTTGAACTCGCCGGCTTTCATGCGGCGGAACAGGTCGAGGTTCTCCTCGACCGAGCGTTCGCGGAACGGCGAAGGCGTGCCCACTTCCGTGGCCGAGCCGCGATTGGCGCGCATTTCCTCGGCCGACTGGCTGTCCACATAGGCCTTGCCGCGCTGGATCAGCAACTCGGCGAACTCGTACAGTTTGTCGTAGTAGTCGCTGGCGTAGTAGAGGTGCTCGTTGCCGTCCTTGCGCCACTCGAAGCCGAGCCACTGCACGGCGTCGATGATCGATTCGACGTACTCGACACTTTCCTTTTCCGGATTGGTATCGTCAAAACGCAGGTGGCAGATGCCGCCGTAGCTGCGCGCCACGCCGAAGTTCAGGCAGATGCTCTTGGCGTGGCCGATGTGCAGGTAACCGTTCGGCTCGGGCGGGAAACGCGTTTCCACGCGCTGGCCCCACTTTCCTGAGCGGTTGTCTTCGTCAATGATGTTGCGGATGAAATTGGATGCCGCTGGCGCGTCGTTGCGTTCGGTATTCATGCGAGATGGAGAAGGTCGGTCGAGGGCGCGCGGTGCGCTCGCTTATCTCTTGATTCTACCTGACGACCACCCTTCCGGCAGACTGAGTGCGGCTTCCGGCCAACGCTCGGGGTTTTTTGCACACGCTTGCATGCCGTAGCTGGGGGGAAATCGCCTGGTTGACGGGTGAGCGAGGCCCCTTGGAATGCGGCCGGCGCGGAGCCTGAGCGCGCGGTTTGGGCGCGTGTGTTCCTGGTGTGCTCCGCGTGTGTTTCAATAGCCGGCTTGACGGGAGCCGCGTAGACATGAGGAGGCGCGATGATTGAGCAAACGGTATTGGTGTTGCCGGGTTATATGAATTCGGGCGAGGGGCATTGGCAAACGCGCTGGGAAAGCTTGCACGCGGGGTTCGAGCGCGTCCAGATGCCGGCTTGGGATCATCCGGTGCGCGACGCCTGGTGCCGGGCGCTGGAGGCGGCGGTGCACGCCGCGCAGGGCCCGGTTGCGTTCGCCGCGCACAGTCTGGGATGTCTCACGGTGGCGTTCTGGGCGTCGCAGTACGCGAGCGCCGGGAGTCTGGCGAAAGTGGCGGGTGCGCTGCTGGTGGCGGTGCCTGATCCGACGGGCGAGGGCTTTCCGCGGGATGCCAGCGGTTTCGCGCCGGTGCCGCTTGAACCGCTGCCGTTTCCGGGCGTCGTAGTCGCGAGTACCGACGATCCGTATGGCGGCGTGCCGTTTTCGCAGGCGTGTGCTGCAGCGTGGGGCAGCCGCTGGCGCGAAATCGGCGCACGCGGCCATATCAATTCCGAGAGTGGCCTTGGCGATTGGGACGAGGGGCGGAGCTGGCTGGCGAAGGCGGTGCAGGGCGAATGAGTGGGTGGGTGAGCGGGCGGATGAGCCGGCGCACGTGCCCGTGCACCCGCGCACGAACCTGAAGCCGACGCCAACGCAGAACCCGAGTCCGAACCCGAACCCGCTCATGAACCCGCGTCCGGTGGCCTGAGCGCCCGCGGCCGGCTTTCGCCCAGAGCCCTCTGCGTCGCCTGTTTCAGATCACCGCTTGCGCGCGCAGCGCCGCGATCCGCTCCTCGTCGTAACCCAGCACGTCGCGCAGAATGGCTTCGGTATGCTCGCCGAGCGTGGGCGGGTGGGCCAGCGCCTGCGGTGGCGTGCCGCTCATATTGATCGGATTGCGCACCAGCTTGACGGTGCCGCCACTCGGATGCGGCAGATCGACCTGCATGCCACGCGCCACCACCTGTTCGTTCTCGAACACCTCCGCCAGATCGTTGATCGGCCCGCAGGGCACGCCGGCGGCTTCGAGCGCCGCGATCCACTGCTGCTTGCCGAGCGTGCGGACCATCTCCGCGAGGATCGGCACCAGCGTGTCGCGATTGCGCACCCGGGCCGGGTTGGTGGCGAAGCGCTCGTCGTCGGCCAATTCCGGGCGGCTGCCGGCCTCGACGAATTTGCGGAACTGGCCGTCGTTGCCGACCGCGACGATGATCCAGCCGTCGCTGGTCTGGAAGGTCTGGTAGGGCACGATGTTCGGGTGCGCGTTACCCCAGCGGGCCGGCGGCTGGCCGCTCGCGAGGAAGTTCGAGTTCATGTTCGCCAGCATCGCGACCTGCACGTCGAGCAGTGCCATGTCGATGTACTGGCCTTCACCCGTGCGGTCGCGGTGCGTGAGGGCGGTGAGTACGGCAATGGTCGAATACATGCCGGTCATCAGGTCCGCGATCGCCACGCCGGCCTTTTGCGGGCCGCCGCCGGGCAGGCCGTCGCGCTCCCCGGTAATGCTCATGAAGCCGCCGATGCCCTGCACGATAAAGTCGTAGCCGGCCCGCTGCGCATACGGCCCGGTCTGCCCGAAGCCGGTCACCGAGCAGTAGACGAGATCCGGCTTGATTTCCTTCAGCGAGGCGTAGTCGAGGCCGTATTTCTTCAACTGGCCGACCTTGTAGTTTTCCAGCACTACGTCGCTTTGGGCGGCCAGCTCGCGGATGATGCGCTGCCCCTCGGGGGTGGCGATATCGACCGTGACCGAGCGCTTGTTGCGGTTCGCCGCGAGGTAGTAGGCGGCCTCGTGGGTATCCGCGCCGTCCGGCGTCTTCAGGTATGGAGGGCCCCAGTGGCGCGTGTCGTCGCCGACCTGCGGGCGTTCGATCTTGATGACGTCCGCGCCGAAATCGGCGAGTGTCTGTGCGCACCACGGGCCGGCGAGCACGCGGGTGAGGTCCAGCACGCGGATATGACTGAGAGCGCCCATAGTGTTCCGATGTCTCCTTATTGGCCGAACTGCGAAGCCGGCGCGCCGGCCGGGGCGCGCTCTGGTGAGAGTGCCGATGCCGCGGCGGCGCCGATGTGCAGAATCTTAAGCGATTCCTGCGCGCGGCCCCATTCGGCCGAACGTCATAAGACGAACGATGCGCCAATTCGCCGGCAGGGGCCAAAGCCTGGCCGAACGGCTAATCCTGCGCACGAGGCGGCCCGCGCCGCCTCGCAAGGGCGCCGATCCCGTATAATCAGTCGTTTAAGCAACCTTCGGTTGGCGCATCTCCGGATGTCGCCAGATCCAGCCAGGACCGTCCCCAGTACGCTATGAAAGCCGCCGAAATCCGCGAGAAATTCCTCAAGTTCTTCGAATCGAAGGGCCATACGATCGTCCGCTCGTCGAGCCTTGTGCCCGGCAACGACCCGACGCTGCTCTTCACCAATTCGGGGATGGTGCAGTTCAAAGATGTGTTCCTCGGCGCGGAATCGCGTCCGTACTCGCGCGCTACGACCGCGCAGCGCAGCGTGCGCGCCGGCGGCAAGCACAACGACCTTGAAAACGTCGGCTACACCGCGCGTCACCACACGTTCTTCGAGATGCTCGGCAATTTCTCGTTTGGCGACTACTTCAAGCGCGACGCGATCCACTACGCGTGGGAGCTGCTGACGGGCGTCTACCAGTTGCCGAAAGACAAGCTGTGGGTCACGGTCTACCACGAAGACGACGAAGCGCACGACATCTGGGCGAAGGAAGTGGGCGTGCCGGTCGAGCGCATCATCCGCATCGGCGACAACAAGGGCGCCCGCTACGCCTCGGACAACTTCTGGCAGATGGCCGACACCGGCCCGTGCGGCCCGTGTTCGGAAATCTTCTACGACCACGGCCCGGACGTGTGGGGCGGCCCGCCGGGATCGCCTGAGGAAGATGGCGACCGCTACATCGAGATCTGGAATCTCGTGTTCATGCAGTTCAACCGCGACGCGCAAGGCAACATGACGCCGCTGCCCAAGCAGTGCGTCGATACGGGCATGGGCCTGGAGCGTATTGCCGCCGTCCTGCAGCACGTGCACAGCAACTACGAGATCGACCTGTTCCAGGCGCTGATCCAGGCCGCGGGCCGCGAAACCGGCGTGGCGGACCTGACCAACAACTCGCTGAAGGTGATCGCCGATCACATCCGCGCCTGCTCGTTCCTGATCGTGGACGGCGTGATTCCGGGCAACGAAGGCCGCGGCTACGTGCTGCGCCGGATCGTGCGCCGGGCCATTCGCCACGGCTACAAGCTCGGCAAGAAGGGTTCGTTCTTCCATCGCCTGGTGGCCGATCTGGTCGCGCAAATGGGCGGGGCCTATCCCGAACTGAAGGACGCGGAACAACGCGTGACGGACGTGCTGCGTCAGGAAGAAGAGCGCTTCTTCGAAACCATCGAGCACGGCATGTCGATTCTGGAAGGCGCCCTGGCGGAGCTGGAAGCGAAGGGCGGCAAGACGCTCGACGGCGAACTGGCGTTCAAGCTGCACGATACGTATGGCTTCCCGCTCGACCTGACGGCGGACGTGTGCCGCGAACGCGAAGTGACGGTCGACGAAGCCGCGTTCGACGAAGCCATGGCGCGCCAGCGCGAGCAGGCGCGCGCCGCCGGCAAGTTCAAGATGGCGCAGGGCCTCGAGTACTCGGGCGCGAAGACCACGTTCCACGGCTATGAAGAAATCGTCTTCGACGACGCGAAGGTGATCGCGTTGTACGTGGATGGCGCCTCGGTCAAGGAAGTGACGCACGGGCAGCAGGCGGTGGTCGTGCTCGACCACACGCCGTTCTACGCGGAATCCGGCGGCCAGGTCGGCGACGAAGGCCTGCTCGCCAACGCGAGCGTGCGCTTCGCGGTGGCGGACACGCTGAAGGTGCAGGCCGATGTGGTCGGCCACCACGGCACGCTCGAGCAGGGCACGCTGAAAGTCGGCGACGTCGTGAAGGCGGAAATCGACGCGGTGCGTCGTGCCCGCACCGCGCGCAACCACTCGGCCACCCACCTGATGCACAAGGCGCTGCGTGAAGTTCTCGGTTCGCACGTGCAGCAGAAGGGCTCGCTCGTCGACCCGGACAAGACCCGTTTCGACTTCGCGCACAACGCGCCGATGACCGACGAGCAGATCCGTCAGGTCGAAGCCATCGTCAACGCGGAAGTGCTGGCGAACGCGCCGGGCATCGTGCGCGTCATGCCGTTCGACGAAGCGGTAAAGGGCGGCGCCATGGCGCTGTTCGGCGAAAAGTATGGCGACGAAGTGCGCGTGCTCGACCTCGGCTTCTCGCGCGAGTTGTGCGGCGGGACGCACGTGCACCGCACCGGCGATATCGGCTTCTTCAAGATCGTGATGGAAGGCGGCGTCGCAGCCGGCATCCGTCGCGTGGAAGCGATTACCGGCGACAACGCGGTGCGCTACGTGCAGGAGCTCGACACCCGCATCAACGCGGCCGCTGCGGCTCTGAAGGCGCAACCGTCGGAACTGACGCAACGCATCGTCCAGGTGCAGGACCAGGTGAAGGCGCTGGAGAAGGAACTCGGCGCACTCAAGTCGAAGATGGCTTCGAGCCAGGGCGACGAACTGGCCGGCCAGGCAGTCGAAGTGGCCGGCGTGCACGTGCTGGCCGCCACGCTCGATGGCGCGGACGTCAAGACGCTGCGCGAAACCGTCGACAAGCTGAAGGACAAGCTGAAGAACGCCGCCATCGTGCTCGCTTCGGTCGAAGGCGGCAAGGTCAGCCTGATCGCCGGCGTGACGCCGGATGCGAGCAAGAAGGTGAAGGCCGGCGAACTGGTCAACTTCGTGGCGCAGCAGGTGGGCGGCAAGGGCGGCGGCCGTCCCGACATGGCCCAGGCGGGCGGCACCGAACCGGCGAATCTGCCGGCGGCGCTGGCCGGTGTGAAGGGCTGGGTCGAAGCGCAGTTGTAAATACAGTTGTAAGCGCGTCCGGAGTGTCCTGTTTCTGTAGCGGGGCACCTGAAACAAAAGAGCCGCGAGCGTAAAAGCTCGCGGCTCTTTTGTTTTGACGCGCCTGGCCTCGGTCGTTACGCCATTTGCAGTTCCACCTCGACTTGTCCCAACCGCTACGCCGTCTGCGATCCCGTCTCGTCTGGCGCCAACTGCTATGCCGTCTGCAATCCCGCCTCGGTTTGCCCGCTCACGGGCTGCATCAAATTGCTGCTGGCCAGCAGCGTCTCGCGCAGCGCCCTGAGCGCCGAAGAGAAATGTCCGCGTCGCCAGATCAGCAGCGTATCGATCATGCCCAGGTCACCGAGCGAATGAACCGCGATGTTGTTCATATCGTGCTGCAAGTCGAGCACCGAGCGCGGCGCGACGGCCACCCCCGCCCCCGCCGCCACGCACGCGACGATCGCATGATACGAGCCAAGCTCCAGCACCCGCGCGGGGCGGATGCCATGCTCCATGTACCACTTCTCGACGTAGCTGCGATACGCGCAGCCGCGCTCGAATGCAATCAGCGTCGACAGCGCGATGTCGCGGCCTTCGCGAATCGGCCGATGGCCGCGCGGCGTCAGCATCACCAGTTCCTCGCGAAACACCGGCACCGTTTCGAACAGCTCACCGGCCCAGTCGGCATCGTGCGGGGTGGCGATCAGCGCGGCGTCCACTTCGAACGCCCGCACCCGCTCGATCAGATGGCCGGTCGTGCCGGTTTCCAGTTCGAGTCCGACCTCCGGCCAGTTCTGGTGATAGTGCGCGAGCAGCCCCGGCAGGCGGCTCGCCGCCACGCTTTCCATGGTGCCGAGGCGCAGGCGGCCGCTCGGGCGATCTTCGCGCAGCGCATGGCGCGCCTCGTCGGCGAGTGCGAGCAGCCGTTCGGCGTAGGGCAGCAAGGTTTCGCCCGCGGGCGTGAGCACCAGCCGGCGGCCGTCGCGGATAAACAGCTCGGTGCCGAGTTGCTCTTCGAGCTGCTTGATGCGTGTCGTCACGTTCGACTGCACCCGGTTGAGCTTCGCGGCAGCGCGCGTGACGCCGTTCTCGCGCACCACGGCGCGAAAAATCGTCAATGCAGCCAGATCCATGATTCTCTCCGTGTGATGGTTCACATCAATATTATTCATTTTTCGTGATTGATGCGTCAAGCTATGCTGGCTTGAGGTGCCTGGCGTGTCTGCCAGGCCTGCGCCGGTTTTCGGCTGCATCTGACTCTTTTGAAGTTGCATGGACAATCTCGCTTCAACCCGCACATTCACCGCGTCGGCCGGACCTTACCCCGCGCGCCAGGCCGCGATCGCTTGCATGATCGTGCTGGCGGTGGCTCTCGGGATCGGCCGCTTCGCCTTTACGCCGCTCTTGCCGTTGATGCTGCATGGCGGCGGGCTCGACATCCGTCATGGCGGTTGGCTCGCGTCGTGCAATTACGCCGGCTATTTCGCCGGTGCGGTGAGCTGCGCGGCGTTGCGCGTCGAACCGGCACGGATGGTGCGGATGGGGCTCGCGGTGACCGTGCTGCTGACCCTCGCGATGGGCCTGACCAATCACTTCTGGATCTGGGCAATCGTGCGTTTCGCCGCGGGTGTGGTGAGCGCGTGGATCTTTGTGTTTGCATCGCAATGGGGCTTGCGGCGGCTTGCCGAACTGGGTGCGCACGAGTGGGGTGGGGTGATCTATAGCGGACCGGGTGTGGGGATCGTCGCGACGGGGCTGTTCGTGAGCATCGCGGGGCGCCTGGGGGCGGCTGCGGGCTGGCTCGGGTTCGGGCTGGCCGCGGCGGTGCTGTCCGCGCTGGTCTGGCGGGTGTTTGCCGAGGAGGCGCAGGCAGGCCCGAGCGCCGCGGCATCTGCAAGCGGTGATGGCGCCGCTCACTCAGCCTCGTCCACCGCTCCTGCAACGATCTCAGCCGCAGCCTCCGCAGCCGCGACCCCGTTAACCACAACCCCCTCAGTCACAACCCTCTCCGCCAAAGCCCCCACCAGTCCCGCACACCCCGCCGACGCCTTCTGGCTAGTCTTACTGTACGGCGTGCCAGGCTTCGGCTACATCATCACCGCGACTTTCCTGCCGGTGATCGCGCGCCATGCGCTGCCGGGTTCCGCGTGGCCCGACCTGTTCTGGCCGATGTTCGGCCTCGCGCTGATGGCCGGCGCACTCGGTGCGGCGCGTCTGCCGCACCACTGGGACAATCGCACCCTGCTGGCCGCCTGCTATGTCCTGCAGGCAGCGGGTGTGGCGTCGGGCATCGTGTGGCCGACGGCCGGCGGCTTCGCGCTCGGCAGCATGCTGATCGGGCTGCCGTTCACCGCCATCACGTTGTTCGCGATGCGCGAGGCGCGCCGCCTGCGCGGCAATCACGCTGCCGGCCTGATGGGCTATGCGACCGCGGCCTACGGCGTCGGGCAGATCGTCGGCCCGCTGGTGGCCGCGCCGATCGCCGCCCATACCGGTTCGTTCTCGCCCGCGCTGTGGCTCGCCGCAGGCGCGTTGCTGCTCGGCGCGCTCGGGTTGACGTGGGTCGCGCATCGTCCGCATCGGTAAAGCACCCTTAAATCGCAGCGGGCAAAAACAATTTAGCGGCTGGCGCACTAAAATGACCGCTTTCCGGTCATCCCTGCAGCGCCCGTCGCCGGGCGCCACGCCTGCCATGCAACATTTCGCGTCCGACAACTACGCGGGCATTTGTCCCGAAGCGCTCAACGCGCTGATCGCCGCCAACAACAGCGGCCACGAACCCGCGTACGGCGACGACTCCTGGACCCAGCAGGTCTGCGACCGCCTGCGCGAGCTGTTCCAGACCGACTGCGAAGTCTTCTTCGTGTTCAACGGCACGGCGGCCAATTCGCTCGCTCTCGCGTCGCTGTGCCAGTCGTACCACTCGGTGATCTGCCACGAACTGGCGCATATCGAAACCGACGAGTGCGGTGGCCCGGAGTTCTTCTCGAACGGCTCGAAACTGCTGACCGCGCCGGGCGTCGGCGGCAAGCTGACGCCCGATGCGATCGAGGCCGTCGTCACGCGTCGCGCCGACATCCACTATCCGAAGCCCAAGGTCGTGACGCTCACGCAGTCCACCGAAGTGGGCACTGTCTATAGCGTCGAAGAAGTGCGCGCGATCGCCGCGATTGCGAAACGCCGCCACCTGAAAGTTCACATGGACGGCGCGCGCTTTGCCAACGCGGTGGCCGCGCTCGACGTGCATCCTTCCGAGATCACCTGGCGCGCCGGCGTCGACGTGCTGTGCTTCGGCGGCACCAAGAACGGCTTGCCGGTGGGCGAAGTGGTGGTGTTCTTCGACCGCGCGCTGGCGGACGATTTCGCCTACCGCCTCAAGCAAGCCGGGCAACTCGCTTCGAAGATGCGCTTTATCTCGGCGCCGTGGCTCGGCCTGCTCGACGGCGACGTGTGGCTGCGCAATGCGCGTCACGCCAACGCGATGGCGCAATTGCTGGAAACGCGTCTTGCCGGGATTCCGGGCGTCAGCATCATGTTCCCGACCGAATCGAATGCGGTGTTCGCGCAGTTGCCCGCTCATGTGGCCAAGGCGATGCGCTCGCACGGCTGGAAGTTCTATGAATTCATCGGCGCGGGCGGTTGCCGGCTCATGTGCGCGTGGGATACCCAGCCGGAGACGGTCGAGCGTTTCGTCGCCCAGGTGCGCGAACTGTGCACAGCAGCCTGAGCGCACAGATGAGCGCCGCATCGGCAACAGATGGGCAATGCGTCAGCGCGGCATGCGCCGTGACAAGGCCCAACCCGGCATCACAACGACATACCAAGGGACGATTCCCCGCCCACCATGAGTGACTACCGATTCTGTCCCCGCTGCGCTACGCCTCTCGTCGAACGCACCGACCCTGAACACGAAGGCGGCCGCATCCGCCAGGCATGCCCCGACGAGACCTGCGGCTACGTCCATTGGAACAATCCGCTGCCGGTGGTGGCCGCGATTGTCGAGTACGAAGGCAAAATTCTGCTGGCGCGCAATGCCGCCTGGCCCGAGGGCACCTTCGCGCTGATCACCGGCTTCATGGAGAATGGCGAGACACCGGAGGAGGGGATTGCGCGCGAAGTCCGTGAGGAGACCTCGCTGCATGCCGAAACGGTCGAGCTGATCGGCGTCTATGAGTTCATCCGCAAGAACGAACTGATCATCGCGTATCACGTGCGGGCCTACGGCACAATCTCGCTGTCGCCGGAACTGCTCGAGTATCGGCTGGTCGAGCCGGCCAGGCTGCGTCCGTGGCGCGCTGGCACTGGTCAGGCGCTGGGCGAGTTCATGCGCCGGCGCGGCTTGCCGTTCGAGTTCGTCGAGCGGCCCGGGCAGTAAATGAGGACGCATGCGGCCGGCTGCCGCTGCTTGCCGGCCGCCGCGCGTTAACCAAGCCTGTGGATACAACGACCCGGACCCCGCTCACGATGAACAAACCTGCCCCCGCGCCGCGCACCGCCTACCCGCACTTCCTGCCGATCACGACCCGCTGGATGGACAACGATGTCTACGGTCACGTGAACAACGTCGTCTACTACAGCTATTTCGACACGGTCGTGAACGAGTACCTGATTCGTGCCGGCGTGCTCGATGTCGAGCACGGCGCGACCATCGGCCTGGTGGTCGAAACGCAGTGCAACTACTTCGCCCCGCTGGTGTTTCCGGAGCGTGTCGAGGCTGGCCTGCGGGTGGTGCGGCTCGGTTCGACGAGCGTGCGCTACGAGGTGGGGCTGTTCAAGGAGGGCGAGGCGCAGCCGGCGGCGCAAGGCCATTTCGTGCATGTCTACGTCGACCGCGCAACGCGCCGGCCGGTCGCGCTGCCCGACGCGTTGCGCTCGGCGCTCGAAGCGCTCGTCGTTCAGCCGCAGTAACGGACGGCACGCGCGTGCAGTCGTTTGTGATCAACCTGCTCAACGGCGTCAGCTACGGGCTGCTGCTGTTCATGCTGTCGGCGGGCCTGACGCTGATTTTCAGCATGCTAGGAGTGCTGAATTTCGCGCATGCCAGCTTCTACATGCTCGGCGCGTATGTCGGTTTCTCGGTGGCTGCGCGCACCGGCTTCTGGAGTGCGCTGGTGCTCGCGCCACTCGCCGTCGGGTGTGCCGGCGCGGCCATGGAGCGCTGGCTGTTGCGCCGCGTGCGGCCGCACGGACACCTCGCCGAACTGTTGCTGACCTTCGGCGCCGCGTATCTGATCGGCGAAGCGATCAAGCTCGTCTGGGGCTTGTCCGCGCTGACGGCGAGCGTGCCGGCGGTGCTCGATGGGCCGCTCTTCAAGGTCTACGGCGCGGCGTTTCCGCGTTATCGTGGGTTCATGATGGCCGTGTCCGTCGCCATGCTCGCCGTGCTGTATGCGGTGCTGCGCGTATCGAAAACCGGCTTGATCGTGCGGGCCGCGTTGACCCAGCCCCGTGCAGTCGAGGCGCTCGGGCATAACGTGCCGCGCGTGTTTACCGGCGTGTTTGCCGTCGGTACGGCGCTCGCTGCGCTCGCCGGCGTGATCGGTGCGCCGCTCTTCGTGATCGAACCGGCGATGGGGGAGTCGGTCGGCTCGATCGTTTTCGTGGTCGTGGTGATCGGCGGTCTGGGGTCGCTGGGTGGGGCGCTGGTGGCATCGCTGATGGTCGGCTGTGTGCAAACCTTTGCGGTTGCCAGCGACCTGTCGCTGGGCGAGATCACCTCGACCTTCGGGCAGTCGCTGCCGCCGGCCTGGGACGGTCTCACGCTAGCGCAACTCGCACCGCTGTTGCCCTACCTGCTGCTGGTAGCGATGCTGGCGCTGCGCCCGCGCGGCATTCTCGGACAGCGCGACAGCGATGCGTGATCCCCGCAACGCGCAGCGCCCGCGCACCTCTACACGAGATATCAAAGAGTCCTCAGGACCGCTCGCGGGGGCGCGGATGGCGGATGCAACGGACCCAGCAGACAGGCCAGATCGATCCGGTCCGCCTGATTCACCTGGTGAACCTGGCATCGCGACGCCTGCCTGGCGCAACCGGCTGCCCTGGCTGGCGTTGATTGCGTTTCTGGCGGCGCCCCTGTTTGCCGGATCGCAAAGCTGGTTGCTGGCGTACCTCGCGCAGACCGCCACGATGATCGTCTTTGCGCTCTCCTACAACCTGCTGCTCGGTGAAGCAGGGCTGCTCTCGTTCGGCCACGCTGCCTATGCGGGTCTCGGCGCGCTCGTCGCGGCGCGGGTCTTCAACCAGTTTGGCGTGCCGCTGCCGTTGTTGCCGCTCGTCGGCGGGCTCGCGGGTGCGCTGTGCGGCGTGCTGCTCGGCGCGCTCTCGACGCGCCGCGCCGGGACCGCCTTTGCGATGATCACGCTCGGTATCGGCGAACTGGTGGCCGCGGCCGCATGGACGCTGCCCGACTGGTTCGGCGGCGAGGCCGGCGTGCCGATCGATCGTGCGGGCGGTGCGTGGTTCGCGGCGTGGAATTTTGGTCCGGCGCGCGCCACGTATGGTTTGATCGCGCTCTGGTGTCTGCTCGCCTGCGCGGCGGTATTCGCGTTGTCGCGCACGCCGTTCATGCGCCTCGCCAACGCGGTGCGCGACAACCCGGTTCGCGCGGCGGCGATCGGCTGCTACCCGTGGCGCATCCGTTACGGCGTTGTGGTGCTGTCGGCGTTTTTTGCGGGCGTGGCGGGGACGCTCGGGCTGATCAATCTCGAACTGGTGTCGACCGAGAGCGTCGGCATGTTGCGTTCGGGTTCGGTGCTGATCGCTACGGTGATCGGCGGCACTGCATCGTTTTTCGGACCGGTGGCCGGGGCGATCGTGTTGACGTTCTTCAGCGTGGTGGTCGCCGGCGCGACACGCGCCTGGCTGCTTTATCTGGGACTGTTCTTCATTGTCGTGGTGAGCGCTTCGCCGGACGGCCTGACCGGCTGGGGACGAGCCCAGGCGGCGCGGCTCGCCGCGCATGGCTGGCGACGCTGCCTGCGGCCCTATCTGTGGAGCGCGTCGGCACTGCTGCTGTGGACGCTGGCCGGCGTGCTGGCGGTGCAGTGGGCGTATGCCGTCCAGTTCGATGCGGATGCCGGCGAGAGTCTGCAATGGCTGCCGTGGGGAGCATCAGCAGGACTCCTGCGCGATGCGATGTCGTCCGGCAAGTGGCTGGTGCTGGTGCTTTGCCTGCTCGCGGGACCAGGCTGGCTGGCGGCGCGCGCAGCGCGGCGGGCATGGATGAGTCTGACCTACGGAACCCACCGCCGGCGAGGTACGCCATGACCTTGGCGCTTTCGCTGCGCGGCGTCGAAAAACGCTTTGGCGCGACGCAGATTCTGCGCGGTGTCGATCTGGCGGTGGAGCCGGGAGAACGACATGCGCTGATCGGTCCGAACGGCGCTGGCAAATCGACGCTCTTCAATCTGATTGCGGGCCACGCCCGAGCTGACGCTGGGCGCATCGAACTCTACGGAGTCGACCTGAGCCGCCTGGCGCCACCGGCGATCAGCCGGCGCGGACTGGCGCGCAGTTTCCAGACGACCAGCGTCTTCGCACGCCTAAGCGTCTTCGACAACCTGCGCTGCGCGGCGGCGATCGCTGAGCGGGACCGCTTGCGCTGGTGGCATCGCTGGAGCGGCTCGCGCGAAGTCGACGCCCGAGCCGAGGCGGTGCTGGAGGCCGTCGGGCTGAGCGCGCGCCGCGCGCTGCTGGCCGGCACCTTGAGCTACGCGGAGCAGCGCGCGCTCGATCTCGGCATTGCGCTGGCGAGCGGTGCACATACGTTGCTGCTCGACGAGCCGACCGCCGGCATGAACCGGGCTGAAGCAGCCCGCGCAATCGAGCTGATTCGCGAGACCACGGCAGGGCGCACCTTGCTGATGGTCGAGCACGATATGGACGCGGTTTTCAGCCTCGCGGATCGCATCTCGGTGCTGGTGCAAGGCCGCGTGATCGCAACCGGGACGCCCGCCGCGATTCGCGCCGACGATGCGGTGCTCGCGGCCTACCTCGGCGAGGGCGAGCCACGATGAGCGCGTTGCTGGAGATCACCGGATTGTGCGCATGGCACGACGCGAGCCAGGTGCTGCACGGGGTCGACCTGCGCGTCGAGGCGGGCGAGGTGGTGGCGCTGGTGGGACGCAACGGCTCCGGGCGCTCGACGCTGGCTCGCACGATCATGGGCATGGTGCGTGCCGAGGGCGCGCTGCGCTTCGCGGGGCGCTCGCTGATCGGCGTGCCGACCTTTGAAATCGCTCGCCTCGGCATTGGCTACGTGCCTGAGCACCGCGACATCTTCGCGGCATTGAGCGTGGACGAAAACCTGCAGCTAGGCCTCGCGCCGCGTGCCCGTGGACGGGCCCCGCGCTTCACGTTCGACGACGCATACACGCTCTTTCCGGTGTTGCGCGAGCGCCGGCGCACTCGGGCCGGCGCACTGTCAGGCGGTGAGCAGCAGATGCTGTCGCTGGCGCGCGCGCTGCTGGGCGATCCCGATCTGCTGGTGATCGACGAACCTGCCGAAGGGCTCGCGGGACAGGTGGTCGCCCAGGTCGCGCAGTGCCTGCGCGTGCTGCGCGAGCGCGGCGTGGCGATGCTGCTGATCGAACAGCGGCTGGCAATCGCCCACCAGTTGGCAAACCGGATAGCGGTGATGGGCCACGGCGAAATTGTCTTCGATGGCCCGCTCGACGTGTTTTATGAACGGCGCGACGTGATGCAGGAATGGCTGGGCGTCGGCTAGTGTAGCGCCTCGCGTATTGCATTGCGGCATGTGTCGTTTCGCTGACTTTTATGTCCGGCTTCTGCGCCGCTGGCGGGCCGCTTTCGTGTTGTTTCCGCTGCGCTTCGCGCGCGAGCCCGGCGCCGCTGCCTGTGCGCCGCCCGGCAGCGCGCTCCACCCTGTTTGAATCCTGATTTTGCAAATCCTCCAGTGCCAGCCTCCATAAGGGTTGGCAGCGAGACGACGGGTCGATTCAAACGCTTGATCGTTTGGTGAGCCTCCTCCAGAAATCTTGTCGGCAATGCTGCGACAAATGCAGACAATCAAGTGACAGGCGAGAGCGGGCTGCACGGTGTTGCAAGCATGTCCCGCCACGCCATACACAACCCTTTGCTGCGCATGCGAAGTCGCGCCGCGGCCTAAGGAGGGAGGAGACACCATGCCACATGCAGAGACAGCAACCGAAGACCGCTGCGACGCACCGATGGCGTTGAGATGCGTGTCGCGGGCGCTTCGGCGGCTGGCCGCGGCAATCGCTTCGTGGTCGTCCGCTGCGAGCGGATGGTTCGTCGCCGACGACGCACCACCGCCGCAACGGACACGCCCAGCAAGTTACGCGCGATGCGGGCCGGGTGCTGTACTCGTCACGATGACATTGCTCGTCTCGGCCTGTGCGGATGCGAGTTCATCGGCGAGTGACGCGTCAGCGACGTCTGGCCCAGGCGCCGCTGCGCTGACCGCCGCCGCTACAGGCGCCGACGGACTACCCGAACAGCCGCGCCTGACGCAAGGACAGCAGGCTGTTGCAAGCGACGCGTCTTCGTCCGACGCAAACGCGCCTGCCACGCGTCCTGCACTCGAACTCGCCAAACAACGCCAGCTTGCCGAAGAACAGCGCATTGCCGCGCGTGTGCCGGCGGCCAGCGGTTTGACGGAACAACGCGTGCGTCCGTTGACGCTGCGCGACTCCGGCATTGACGGCTCGATGATGTTCGCGCGCGACGTGGATTTCCGTGTGATCGGCGACATCGGCTTCATGATCCACGATATGGCCGCGACGCTGACCCCGACGCATGCGGGCGCGCCGATTGTGTTCGACGATCCGACCAGCGTTGTGATCGACGTGCACCGCGGCGACGTCACACTCGATAGCGCCAGGCTGACGGCGATTTTCAACCGCTATCTGTTCCAGTACCAGGGCTCGCCGCTGCGCAACATGCGAGTGGTGCCGCAGGACGGCGGCACGTTGCGCATTACCGGCGAAATGCACCGCGACGGCTGGGTGCCGATCGTACTGAGCGGCACGTTGTCGATGCGCAACCGGGAGGAACTCGTGTTCCACCCGGACCACGTGGAGGTGGCCGGCGTCGCCGCGGACAAGCTGATGCAGGCCGCGCACGTCAAGATGGCGGACCTGCTGAAAGTAGATACGCCGATTGCCCGCCTCGAGGGCGACGACGTGGTGATGCAGGTCGCCAGACTGACGCCGCCGCCGGCACTACGCATGACGATCACGCAGATCGACACGTCGGCCGCCGGCGTGCGCTTTACGCTTGACGACCATACGCTGCAAAGCATCGCGTGGCCCGCCGCGATGCCGCCGCGCGGCATGCTGGTGGAAGGCGGCGACGTGAAGTTCATGCGTTCGATACCGATGAACATCGACATGGCGTTGACGCCGCTGGATGCAAACACCCCCTTCGTGCTGGACCTGTACCACTACCGCGAGCAGATGGCGGCGGGCTATTTCACCTTCGACGAAGCGGGAGCACTCGATGTGCATCTACCGTCGTTCGACACGTTGGCGAGCACATCAAACGATGCCGCCCAACAAACCGGCAGCGCAAGCGCACGCTTTAACGACAGCTTCATTCGCGCGCAGCAGGCCTCGCTTGCGGCGGCGCGCGCACAATGGCGCAGCGTGCCGCCTGAATTGCGCACGCTGGAAGCACGCACCATTCCTGTCGGAACCCGGACTGCGTTTTCCGGCACAAACACGCTGACACCGGGTTCGGCGATCACGGACGAACGACACTCGCCGGGGCCGGCGCCGCTGATCCATATGCAGAACGTGGATTTCTTCGTCTCGGGTCGAATCGGCTTTCACGTGCGCTCGCTGGATGCACAGATGGTGCCGAAGAAGCCGGGCCAGCCGGTCGATCTGGACGATCCTGAGCAGTACGACATCCGCGTCATTGGCGGTGAGGTCGTGGAACCGTGGCCGGCGATGGCGGCGTTGTTCAACGATTATCTGCTGGACTACGAGCCGCGTTCGCTGAACGATCTGACGTTGACGCCGGAGAACGGCGCGTTGCAGGTGACGGGCGGCATCAAGCTATGGAACCACTTCCCGGGTATGTGGTTGCCGACGACGATGCGCGGGACGATCGCGGCGCGGGATGAGCGGCACCTGGTGTATGAGCCGACCTCGGTGAAGGTGTTGGGCGTGCCGCAGGCGGGGATGTTGAGGGCATTGAATATACCGCTGGCTTCTTTGACGCCCTTCGTGCGCAAGGGTGTTGAATTACAGGGGAACCAGCTTGTGTTCGATCAGTACACGGTTTTTCCGCCGCCGGTTTTGCAGGGGCATCTGGCGAGTGCTACTGTGACCGATGAAGGGCTTGTGCTCAAGTTTCGGTGCGAGAGTGGGGCCGTTGTCGCGCGGCCGCCCGCAGGGGCGGGGCAGAGTTATGTCTGGATCGAGTCCGGTGATATCAAGATGTTTGATTCGCTTGTCGTGAATGGGCGGACCTTGATTCAGGATAGTAGTGCTCCTCATGGTATGCGGTTTGACCTCTATGCTTATCGGCGTGATGTTGCCAAAGGGCGGGTTTGGATGGGGGAGGATGGGGGGCTTCGGGTTGATCTGGCACGGAGGAAATAGTTATTGTTTTTGCCTTGCAGGCGGCCTGGTTGTTTGCCTGCGGCGCCTTGCTCTTTGTTGGTTTGTTTGTGGTGTTGGCTTTTCCTTGTTTTGTTATTGGTTTATTGGCGTTGCCCCTGTGCGGGGCGGCACTTACTTTCTTTGCCGCCGCAAAGAAAGTAAGCAAAGAAAGCGGGCTGACAACCGCTAGCCCGTAGGTGTCCGCCACTCAGGTCACCGCGGAATGGTCCGCACGAGGAGCGGCCCTCGCACCGTCCGCGCAAGTGACAAGGCCGTCATCCGTTCCAGCGTTGCGCTACGCGCCCCGCCGTCGGGCATAACGCCTTCTGCAGACTCCATAGGGATTCTAACTATCTATGGCCTGCCCACTATCGGCGCGCTGGCGCTGGCGGCGTGTCGACCATATCGCTAATTGCGTGTTGCGCAATTACTCATGCGTCGTGCGCTAGCCGGGTGAGGTGGAGTCCATGCCATTGTTCCTGGTGCGGCCGGACCATTTGCTGCGAACCCTGGCAGCCACGCCTTCTCAGGCATACCCACCTACGACGACGTCTGAATAAGGAGTTATGCCCTTCGGCGGGGCGCGTAGCGCAACGCTGGAACGGATGACGGCCTTGTCACTAACGCGGAGGGTGCGAGGGCCGCTCCTCGTGCGGACCACTTCGCGTTGGCCTAAGTGGTGGACACCTACGGGCTGGCGGTTGTCAGCCCGCTTTCTTTTGCCTACTTTTCTTTGCGGCGGCAAAGAAAAGTAGGTGCCGCCCCGCACAGGGGCAACGCCAATAGACCGATAAGAAAACAAGGAAAGGCCAAAACAGCAAGAACAACAACCAAAACCAAGGCGCCGCAGGCAAAACCCCAAGGCCCCCTGCAAGGCAAAACCTCATTCCTTATTAATAATCCACTCATGCGCCGGATCGTTCTTGAAATGCCAAACCCGCTGCTTCCCAGCCATAACATTTAGGTAGTACGAATCATACCCATAGGGAACCACAACCGGATGATACCCACGAGGAACCATAACAACATCATGATCCTCGACAGCCATCGACTCATCGATATCACGCGAATCGGTATACACCCGCTGAAACGCAAACCCCTGCGCCGGATCGAGCCGATGATAATAAGTCTCCTCCAGCGAGCTCTCGAACGGCACGTTGTCGCTGTCATGCTTATGCGGAGGATAGCTGGAAGCATGCCCACCAGGCGTCCGAACCTCAACAACCAGCAAAGACTCGGCATCGTCAGTCTGGGGCAAGATATCGCAAACATACCGCGTATTAAGCCCCTTACCTCGCGTGGAACGCTTCATCTGCGACGGCTCGATCAACCGCACCGGAAATTCACCCTTGGCGGGCGCGCTAGCCACTCCCACCTCCGCATCGCGCACCGCCCGCACCGTGGCTCGTACCCCAGGCGGCAAATACACCGCATAGGGCGCGGCATCCTCAAACACACTGTCACGTGAGCCGAGACCACTCCACTTCTGATCCGCAGTCTCGACATCCACCGCGCCCGCCAGCACCACAATACACACTTCCCGCGCCGTCTCGAACACATGCACGACCTCGTTCGTGCCCAACCGATACGCCGCGAAACCCACATACCGCCATGCCGCCGTCTCCGGCGTCACCCGCGCGATCGTCTGGCCCTCGCGCTGTGCCTTCACCAGCAAACTCATGCTGCCTCCTTCGTGGCAGACGTGCCCGCATCGAGCGGCGCGTCCACCAGTGATCGCAATGTCCGGTATCCCTTCTCCGCGTACGCGTACGATGGCGCAATGATCGGGTCCTGCTCTGCCTCGACCACCAGCCAGCCGCGATAACCATGTCGTTTCAGGCGCTCGATAATCGACGGGAAATCGATCGTGCCGTCACCCGGAACCGTGAACGCGCCGTTGATCACCGAGTCCAGAAAACTCCAGTTGCGATTGCGCGCCAGTTTCATCACGGCCGGGCGCACGTCCTTGCAATGCACGTGGCACACGCGCCCGATATGCCTGTCGAGCACCGCGACCGGATCGCCGCCGGCAAACGTAATGTGGCCGGCATCGAACAGCAGGCCGACGGCCTCGCTCGTGCGCGACATCAGGTTGTCGACGTCGGCCGGCGTCTCGACGTATGCGCCCATGTGGTGGTGGTACGCGAGCCGCACGCCGCGGCTCAATGTATAGTGGGCGAATTCGTCTACGCGGGCGGCATAGGCGTCCCACTGCGCTTCGCTAAAGAAACGCGGCCGCTGGTAGAGCGGTTGCGGTGCGCCCTGGATCGAATCGGCTACCTCGCCGTACACCATCACCGTCGCTCCGTTGCGCGACAGCAGTTCCAGATGCGCGTCCACCGACGCAATCTCTTCTGCGACGCTGCGCTTCGCCAGCTTGCCCGAATACCAGCCGGAGACGAGCGCCAGGTCGTATTGCGCGAGCAGCGCTTTCAAAGCCTGCGGTTCGCGCGGAAACTTGTTGCCGAGCTCGAACCCGTCATAGCCGATCGCGCGTCCTTCGGTCAGCGCAACTTCGAGCGGCGTTTCGCCGCCCAACGACGGCAGGTCGTCGTTCATCCACGACAGCGGGTTGATGCCAATGCGTACTTCGAACTGAGCCATGCGAGTGTCCTCAATCGGTTTCGGTGTCGCCGGCGCCCCGGGCGCGCTCGGCAATCTGGGCTTCGTAGTGCGCACGCGCCGCGCGCACGCTCTCGCGCTCCGATACTTCCGGCACGGCCACTTCCCACCACCAGCCGCCGTCGTCGGTGGTGCGGGCGGCGTCGGTGTCGATGCTGATCAGATACGTGCGGTCCGCGGCGCGCGCGCGTTGCAGCGCCGCTTCAAGTTCGCCGACATTCGCAACGTGTTCCGCTTGTGCGCCGAGCGAGCGCGCGTGCGCCGCGAAATCGATCGGCGGGGCGCCTAGCGGTCCTTGCTGGCAATCGTCGAACATATTGTTGAACGGAGCGCCGCCGCAGGCCTGTTGCAGGCGGTTGATACACCCGTAGCCGCGATTGTCGAGCACGACGATGATCAGCTTGGCGCCGAGCATCACCGAGGTGGCGATCTCGCTGTTCATCATCAGATAACTGCCGTCGCCGACCATCACGATGACCTCGTGCTCCGGGCGGGCCAGCTTCGCGCCAAGGCCGCCGGCAATCTCGTAGCCCATGCACGAATAGCCGTATTCGACGTGATACGCACCGGGACGGCCCGCGCGCCACAGCTTGTGCAACTCGGCGGGCAGCGTGCCGGCCGCGCACACGACGATATCGTCCGTGGCAGAGGTGGCGCTCGAGCGCTGCACCGCGCCGATCACGTCCGCGTCATAGGGCAAGACGGCCTCGTGTTGCGGCGCATGCGTGAGCATGCCGACCGCGTCGCGCCAGCCTGCTGCGAGCTTGCGGGCGCGTGAGCTCCACGCAGGATCGGCATGCCAGCCACTGAGCTGCGCAGCGAGTGCCTCGAGCGCGAGGCGCGCATCGGCCTGCACCACGAGCGCGCGATGCTTGAGGCCATCGAACGCATTCGCATTGATGCCAATGACGTCGGCTTGCGTAAACAGTGTGTTCGAGCCGGTGGTGAAATCCTGCAGACGCGTGCCGATGGCCAGCACACAATCGGCATCGTGCGCGAGGGCGTTGGCCGCCGGCGAGCCGGTCACGCCGAGCGCGCCTGCGTTGAGCGGGTCGTTCCATGCCAGCGCGCCTTTGCCCGCCTGGGTCTCAGCCACGGGAATGCCGTGCGCAGTGGCAAATGCATGCAGCGCCTGGGTGGCTTGTCCATACAGCACGCCGCCGCCGGCTACGATCAGCGGCCGGCTCGCACGTCGCAAGCGTTCGAGCGCGGCGCCGATTTCTTCGGCAATCGGCGCAGGCGTATGGAAGCCGACCACGCGCGGTTCGAAGAAGTCAGCGGGAAAATCCCATGCGGCGGCCTGCACGTCTTGCGGCAGCGCCAGCGTAACCGGGCCGCATAGCGCGGCGTCGGTCAGCACGCGCAGCGCGCGCGGCAGCGCGCTCAGCAATTGCGCCGGATGCACGATGCGGTCGAAGTAGCGCGACACGGGCTTGAACGCGTCGTTGGCCGAAATGCCGCCGTCGTGAAAGTCTTCGACCTGCTGCAAAACCGGATCGGGGGCGCGCGAGACGAACGTGTCGCCGGGCAGCAGCAGGATCGGCAAACGGTTCACGTGGGCCAGCGCCGCGGCGGTCAGCAGGTTCGTCGCGCCGGGGCCGATGGAGGTGGTGACCGCCATCATCCGGCGCCGGAAATGCGCCTTCGCATACGCAATCGCGCTATGCGCCATCGCCTGCTCGTTGTGTGCGCGCAGCGTCGGCAGCTCACGACGATGCTGGTACAGCGCTTCGCCAATCCCCGCGACGTTGCCGTGCCCGAAGATCGCGAAGACGCCGCCGAACAGCGGCTCGGTGCTGCTTCCATCCTCGCTCCTGACACGCTGCGCGGCGAGGTAGCGCACCAGCGCCTGGGCGGTGGTAAGCCGCACCGTGCCCGGCGTCGGCGCAGGCGATGCAGCAGCGGACGCATGATGAGTGGAGGTGGGATCGTGATGCAAGATGCGCTGGTTCATGCAGCCTGCTCCTGGTGAACGATAGGCGGCGTCGTGCTGCGTGCCGCGGAGTCGCCGCGCGTGGCGCGCCATGCGGCGATCAGGGTTTCGAAGGTCTGTCTTACCCGCGCGATCAGTTCGTCGTCGCCAATCGAGCCTGCGAGCCACGCATGGCTGGGTTCATGGAAAATCGTCCGGCCGACCGTGAAGCCCCGGCAGGTTGCCGATTGCGCCGCCGCACGAAAGCCTTCGTTCAGTTGTTCGACCGCCGCCGACAGTCCGAGCAGCACCACGCCACGGCAGTACGGATCGCGTTCGGCAATCAGCGCATCGACAGCCTGCCATTGCGCGGCTTCCATCGGTTCGAGTTTCCACCACTCCGGATAGATGCCGATGTTGTACAGGCGTTTCAACGCGCGATACACGATATCGGAGCCGCCCGGCAGATGCGCGTGCTTCGGCGGAATCACTTCGAGCAGCAGCTCATGGCCGCTCGCCTGGGTCGCATTGTAGAGCGCGCGCAATTGCGCTTCCTGTTCGAGCCGCTGCTCGATAGGCTCGTCGGGGTGGTATTGCACGAGGCACTTCACCACATGCTCTTGCGGCCAACTGATCAGCGAAGTGCCGATCGAGCGTCCGTGGTCGAACACGAGCGGCACGGAACCCGGCAGTTCCACCGGCCGCCCGATCCACCAGCCACGGCCGGTGGCCGCGTTGAGCGCGTCCTGGCCGTAGCGGTCGTCGATCAGCACGCCGATGCGGCCCTGCAAGCCGAGCGCGCTTTCGGTCTGGGCGACGGCCTCGACAAACAGGCTTTTCAATTGCGCGATGCGCGCTTCGTCGGCGCCGGTCTGCTGCGCCAGATCGAAGAACTGGTTGCGGTGATCGAACGCGAAACCGAGCACTTCGTTCCATTGCTTGCGGGCAGGCGAGACGCGGTGCAGTCGAGCGAGCTTCGCGTCGAGGTCGGGGCGGCGCATGCGTTGCGGGTCGGCTTTCGCTTCGGCGAGGAAGTACTCGAGTTCGGCCGGCGTGGGCATCGCCGGGGCGCAGCCGTGACGCGACACGACCAGCGCACCGCTCGCGTTTGCGGCACGCGCGCACGCGTCGAGCGGCTGATCGCGCAGCCAGCCAGACAGGAAGCCGGAGGCAAACGCATCGCCTGCGCCGAGCACGTTCAATACTTCGACCTCGACGCCGCCATGGATCGGCGCGTCGTCGAGCGCCGCGGGTACATCGCCGTCGATGATCTGGCAGCCGAGCGGACCGCGCTTGACCACCAGCGTGGCCGGCGTGACGGCGCGCACCATCGCGAGCGCGTCGATCAGTTCGGTCTTGCCGCCGGCAATGCGGAACTCTTCTTCGGTGCCGATCACGAGGTCCATCAAGGGCAGGATGCGCTGAATATGCGCGGTGACGTCCTCGCTCGCGACGAAACGGGTCTCGCCATCGGCCTTGCCGGTGAGGCCCCACAGCACCGGACGGTAGTCGATATCGAGCACGGTGCGCACGCCGTTGCGGCGCGCGTAATCGAGCGCGCGGCGGCTCGTGCGGTTCACCTGCTCGGTGGAGAAGTGGGTGCCGGTAATCAGCAGCGCCTTCGCCGAGGCGATGAAGGCTTCGTCGAAGTCGGCTTCGTCCACGGCCATATCCGCGCAGTTTTCGCGGTAGAAAATCAACGGGAAGGTATCGCGGTCCTTGAGGCCGAGCAGCACGAGCGCGGTCAGGCGCTCATGGTCGATGCGCACGTGGCTGGCGTCGCAACCTTCCTTGCTGAGCGTTTCGGTTAGGAAGCGCCCCATATGGTCGTTGCCGACCCGCGCGAGCATCGCCGAGCTGAGTCCGAGCCGTGCGCAGCCGAACGCGATATTGGCCGACGAGCCGCCGAGATACTTCGCAAAGCTCGACACGTCTTCGAGCCGCGCGCCGACCTGCTGGGCGTAAAGATCGACCGCGAGCCGGCCGAGGCAGATGATGTCGCGGCTGCGGCCCGGAGCAAAGCGGCTGGCGGCGGTTGACGTGGGTGTGCTGGTGAGAGCCATGAAATGTCCTGTATGTCCTGGTGCCTGACTGACGTAACTTCGTGACGCAGCTTCGTCGCGCAAGTCAGATCGTCGCGCCTTCGAGTTCGCCGATCATCTTCTGCATTTCGGCGCCGCCGGCCATCATGTCGAGCACTTCGTCCTTGGTAATGGTGTCCTTGGTGAAGGTGCCGAGCGACTTGCCGCGGTTGAGCAGCGTGAACGAATCGCCGATCGGATAGGCGTGGTGCACGTTGTGCGTAATGAAAATCACCGAGATGCCTTTGGCCCGTGCGGTATGAATCAGCTTCAGCACGTTGAAGCTCTGCTTTACTCCGAGCGCCGCTGTCGGCTCGTCGAGAATCAGCACGCGCGCGCCGAAGTGAATCGCCCGCGCAATCGCGAGGCACTGCTTTTCGCCGCCCGACATCGTGCCGATCGGCTGATGTGGGTCGCGCACGTTGATGCCCATTTCCGCGAGCTTCTCGCGCGAGGCGGTCGCGCAATGGTCGAGATCCATCACGTTGATAAAACCGAACAGCTTTTTCTGCGGCTCGCGTCCCATGAAGAAGTTGCGCGCCACCGAAAGCAGGGGCACCAGCGCGAGATCCTGATAGACGGTGGCAATGCCGAGATCGAGCGCGTCTTTCGGCGAGGTGAAATGCACCGGCTTGCCGTCGACGAGGTAGGTGCCTTCGCTCGGCTGGTGCACGCCGGCGAGCGTCTTGATCAGGGTGGATTTGCCGGCGCCGTTGTCGCCCAGCAGGCAATGCACTTCGCCACGCTTTAAACGCAGCGTGATGTCCTTCAGCGCAATCACGTTGCCGAAATAGCGGCTGACGTTTTCCAGCGCGAGGATGTAGTCGCCGTCCGCGGGTTGTGCCGCACCCGCTGTCGTGCCCGGGGTCGTGTTCAATGGGGTGTTCATCGTGATCTCCTCGATTAGCGGGATGCCGCGACGCGGCTGCGCACGTAATGGTTAAAGAGCACCGCGAACAGCAGCATCGCGCCGAGGAATACGCGGAACCAGTCCGAATCGATGTTCGTATACGTGATGCCGATCTGCACGACGCCGAAGATCAACGCCCCGAAGCTTGCGCCGACAACCGAGCCGTAGCCGCCCGTGAGCAGCGTGCCGCCGATCACCGCGGCGATGATGGCCTCGAATTCCGCTTGCAGGCCGCGGTCCGCTGCCGCCGAACCGATGTCGCACACCTGCAGTACGGAGTACAGGCACGAGCAGAACGCGGTCAGCACGAACAGCGAGATCTTCACGCGGCGCACTGGCACGCCGACGTTTTTCGCGGCGTTGGCGTCGCCGCCTACCGCAAAGATCCAGTTGCCGAACTGCGTCTTGGCGAGAGTGAAGGCACAGACCACGGCCAGCGCGAACCACCAGAGCAGCACTTTCGGAATCCCCGGCACGAGCGGCAGGCCGTTATCGAGCGTCTTCACGAGGCCGATATGTGCGAGCCAGGCGAACAGCCCCTTGAAGGCGACGCCCTGGAACAGCAGGTGGGCAAACCAGTCTTGTGCGGCGACGTCGCCGACGCCGGAGATGATGGTGCGGTCGGCAAACATCACCGAGAGGGCGAGCGTGAGGCCACGCAGGATAAACAGGAACGCCAGCGTCACGATGAACGAGGGCAGCCGGGTGCGCATCACCAGGTAGCCGTTCAGGGCGCCGAGCAGCATCGAACCGATGAACGCGAACAGGATCGACAGCGCAATCGGCCAGTGAAAGTACATGGTCGGCAGGGCGACCATCATGCCGGAAAAGCCGATCATCGAGCCGATCGAGAGGTCGAACTCACCGGCGATCATCAGCAGGCAGGCGCCGACCGCGATGATGCCAAGATACGCGGCAACCTGCGACCAGTTCATCACGCCGTCGAGGTTGAACATGCCGGAGTTGCCGGCCGCAAGCCCGAACACCAGGAACACCATGACGGTGCCGGCCAGGGCGGCGAATTCCGGACGGCTCAGCAGATGCTTGAACCACGATTCGCGGCGCACGCGCTCGTCGGTGCCGGCGGCGGCGCCGGCTTGCTGTTCGGAACGGTGATGTTTGGCGTGGAAAGGGTTGGCGACGCCCATTGAAGCTCTCCTTGATGCGCCGGCGGATCGCGTCGTGACGACGCAACGCTTAAAGGCGCTTGATGCAAGTGAAGTGCAAGTGGAACCTTGCGAAGGGAAGCGGGCGCGGCGGGGCCGGTGGCGGCTGGCCGCGCTCCCTTCATGCCTGCCGGGACGGTGCTCCCGTACCCGGATTCAATGCAACATTGCTTAGCGGTACTGACCTGCGTACTTGATCACCTTGTCGATGTTCTCCTTCGTAATGAAGCCCGGACCGGAGCCGATATTGCGCGGACCATAGGAGGGGGCGAGCCCATAGGTGGACAGACGCGCCTGGAACTTGGGGTTGGCCTGCAGGATTTGGCGGATCTTCACCGGGTCGGTGGTGTGGTCGTGCTTCGCGATGGCCAGCACCGCCACGGCGATATAGCCCTGCAGGTACGGTTGCTGGTCGATCGCGAACTGGATCGTGCCGTCCTTGATGGCCTTGGCGATGTCGTCGTCAAAGTCGAAGGTCGCAAACCACAGCTTGCCGGCCAGACCCATCTGCTGCAGCGCCTTGATGGTCGGCGCCGCCGAGAGCGGCCCGAGCGCCAGCACGCCGCCGGTGTCAGGGTGATTGCGCAGATACGCGCTCACCTTCGACTGGATGCCGGTCGGGTCCGTGCCGGCGTCGAGCGTGGAGGTCTTGAAGTCGACGCCGAGCGCGTCGGCAAAACCGCGGCAACGTTCGAACGAGGCCGGGTTGGTGGCGTAGTGGTTCACGCACAGGAACGATTTGACGCCGGCGGCTTTGGCCTTTTCGCCCGCGGCTTTGCCCGCTGCATATTCCGGCTGGCCGATGTGCATGATCGCGCCCAGATCGGCGCTTTGCTTCTCGGTGCCGGAGTTGATCGTGACGAGCGGAATATGCTTTTCGGTGACCTTGCCGATCGAACCCTTCAGCACGTCGTAGTCGGCGATGGTGACGGCCACGCCGTCGTAGTTGCGCGCGGCAGCCTGTTCGATCAGGCGGGCCATGTCGGCGATGTCGCCGTTGGGGGGATTGCGGTAGTCGGTCTCGACGTTGAAGTCCTCGTCGGCCTGTTTGATGGCGTTCTTGATGGTGTTCCACCAGGAATCGGAATCGGGTGCGTGGCTGATCAGTACGAAGTGCGCATCGGCCGCGCGGGCTGCGCTCGTGGCGGCCAATCCCGTCGTCAGCGCCAGTGCCGCCACCAGAATCCTCAGCGTTGCCTTGCCATTGCAAAGTCTCATGTCTCCACCTTTCTCGGTCTTCGTTATTGAAGGGAGCGTCTGGTGTTTCCGCATGCCTGCGAGCCCTCTTAGCGTGAATACGCGTGCTCGCAACACCATCGCTCAGAACCAAGATTAGGCCATCTTCCGTCGTGTTGCAATGAAAATTTCATGACAAAGAAAAATGGAAAATATGTTCCATTTGGCGGGGCGCCTGCCTATAATCGGCAACGTCAGCGCGGTGCACAGAGCCTTTGTGGAGGCCGTTTTGCAGCGCAATAAAGCGGCAAAGGAAGAGCCATGGCGGAAGACAGCACAGAAGAATTGCCGAGCGTCGAAGATTTGATGCAGCGCATCGCGGAAAACTACGAGTCGTTGCCGCGTCAGTTGAAGAACGTGGCGACTTATATCGAGCAGCATCGCTCGAGCGTGATGGTCGATCGCACCAGCGATATCGCGGCGAGCTGCGGCGTGCATCCGTCGGCGGTGGTGCGCTTTGCGCAGCGCTTTGGCTTCTCGGGCTTCTCCGATCTGCAGGCGGTGTTTCGCCAGGCGTACACGGGCCAGGGCACGTCGTCGCCGAGCTACCAGCAGCGCATTCGCAAGCTGATCGACGAAAAACCGGGGGCCTTGTCCGGCGGCGCGGTGGCGCGCGAGTTCGTCGCCGCCTGTCGCGGCGGCCTCGACGAACTCGAAGCCGGCCTCAACGACGCGGAGTTCGACGCCGCCGTGAAGATGCTGCAGCAGGCCGACAACATCTATGTGGTCGGCGTGCGGCGTTCGTTTCCGGTGGCGAGCTATATCGTCTATGCGCTGCAGCACACGCCCAAGCGCGTGCATCTGGTGTCCGGTTTCGGCGGCATGTATCGCGAGCAGATCAGGAGCGTCAGGAAGGGCGACGTGGTGATCGCGATCAGCTTCGCGCCGTACGGCAAGGAAACCCAATACTGCTTGCGCGTGGCGCATCATCATCAGGCGAAGACGCTGGTGATTACCGACAGCCAGTTGTCGCCGCTCGCACGCTACGCCACCACGCAACTTTATGTGAAGGAGGGGAGCGCGTTTGCGTTCCGCTCGCTGACCAGCACGATCTGCCTGTGCCAGGCGCTGTTCATCGCGCTCGCGTACAAGCTCGAATTGAACGTAGAAGAATCGAAAGACACTGGAGGATACGATGACTGAGATGGCAGGCGGCAAGACAATCGACGTAGCAGTGTTCGGTGCAGGGCGCATCGGCCGGATTCATGCGGCCAATCTGGCGCGGCAGCCGGGCGTGCGGCTCAAGTATGTGGTGGACGTGAACCGGGAAGCGGCGGCCTCGCTTGCCGCCTTGCATGGGGCGCAGGTCGCGGATATTGACGGCGCGATGGGCGATGCCTCGGTCGGCGCGACCGTGATCTGTTCGAGCACGGACACGCACGCGGATCTGATCCAGCAATCGGCCGCGCAGAAGAAGCATATCTTCTGCGAAAAGCCCGTGGACCTGACGCTCGAGCGCGCGCGTGCCTGCGCGCAAGCCGTGGAGCGCGCGGGCGTGGTCTGCATGATCGGCTTTCAGCGCCGCTTCGATCCGACTTTTGCCGCCTTGAAAGCGCGCATCGACGCGGGCGAGATCGGCACGCCGGAAATGCTGATCGTGACGAGCCGCGATCCGGGGGCGCCGCCGGTCGAGTACATCAAGCATTCGGGCGGCATCTTCAAGGACATGCTGATCCACGACTTCGACATCTTCCGCTGGATTCTCGACGACGAAGCCGAGACGCTGCATGCGACCGGCAGTTGCCTGAGCGACCCGGCGATTGCCGAGGCGGGCGACATCGATTCGACCGCGGTGACGATTCGTACGAAGAGCGGGCGCCTGTGCCAGATCAACACGGCGCGGCGCGCGGCCTATGGCTACGATCAGCGTTTCGAAGTGCTCGGCAGCAACGGCATGCTGCAGGCCGGCAACGTGCGTCCGACCGAGGTGGTCGCCTATTCGAAGACGGCAGTTTCGAGCGATGTGCCCGAAGCATTTTTCCTGGAGCGTTACCGGGCTGCGTACGCGGCGGAAATCGCGCATTTCTTCGAAGCGGTCACGCAGGGCAAGCCGGTTCGCACCACGGTGGCGGACGGCCTGAAGGCGCTCGAGCTGGCGGACGCCGCGACGCGCTCGTGGCGTGAAGGGCGGCCGGTGCGGCTCGGGGAGGGCGCATGATGGCGACGGTTTCTACCAGCCGCCAACCCGTGCGGGTCGGCGTAGTCGGACTCGGGCGGCTCGGCAAGCGTCACGCGGAGAATCTCGCGTATCGCGTTCCGGGCGCCGCGCTCGTCGCGGTCTGCAGTCCGCTTGAAGAAGAGCTTGCGTGGGCTGGCGAGGCTTTGCCGGCGCCGCGTGCGTACAAGGACTACGCCGCGCTGCTCGAAGACCGCGAGGTCGACGCGGTGTGGCTCGTGACGCCCTCGGCGTTGCATGCGCAACAGATCGTCGACGCACTGCGCGCCGGCAAGCATGTGTTCTGCGAGAAGCCGCTGTCGCTGGATCTGGCCGAGTGCGAGCGCGTGCTGGCGGAAGCGGAGCGCCATCCGCACCTGCAGGCAACCATTGGCTTCATGCGCCGTTTCGATCCGAGCTATCGCGACGCGTTCGAGAAGATCGAGGCGGGCGTGATCGGCCGGCCGTTCCTGGTGCGCTCGCAAACCACCGACAAGAACGATCCAGACGGTTTCTTCGTGCGTTTTGCGCCGACTTCGGGCGGGATCTTTCTCGATTGCACCGTGCACGACATCGACGTCGCGCGCTGGCTGCTCGGCAAGCCGCGCGCCAAACGCGTGTTTGCCAGCGGCACGGTCGCGTTGCATGAGGGCTTGCGCGAATTCGGCGACGTCGACAATGGTGTCGCGATCTGCGAGTTCGAGGACGGGCGCCTCGCGATGTTCTACGCGTCGCGGACCATGGCGCACGGTAACGACACCGGCAGCGAAGTGATCGGCACGGCGGGCGCGCTGGCGATCGGCCACAATCCGCGCTTGAACCGCGTCGAGATCACGGATGCGAGCGGCATTCGCAACGAATGCACGCCGACCTTCTTCGATCGCTTCGAGGACGCTTTCCTCTACGAAGCGCGGGCGTTTGTCGCGGCGGTGCAGGGTGGGGCGTCGGCGGGCGCGACGCTGGCGGACGCGCTGGAGGCGACGCGCATCGGCAGCGCGCTGCGCGAGTCGCTGCACAGCGGGCAGGCGGTGACGCTGTAAGGGGCTGGAAAGCGCTTCTGTGATCGTCGTCATATCCGCGCGGCATCGGGCGGGGATATGACGGCTGCGGTAGAATTTGGCCCTCTGTCCGGCGTCGTTCGCGGCGCCTCATCCCGAAGGTCATCGTCGATGCAAATTCAGGTTCACAAGGAAGTCGATGCGCGCGGGCTGAACTGCCCGCTCCCCATTTTGCGCGCCAAGAAGGCGCTCGCCGACATGGAAAGCGGCCAGATTCTCAAGGTGCTCGCCACCGATCCCGGCTCGCAGCGCGATTTCGCCGCCTTCGCCAAGCAGACGGGCAATGAAATCGTTGAAGTTTCGATGCAGGACAAGGTGTTTGTGTTTTTGATGCGGCGCCGCTGAGCGGGCGTCGCTTTCACCGTCCTTTCATGCATCACGCAGAAAGAAGAAAAGGCGCTGTGCCCGCATTTTGCGGGCACAGCGCCTTTTTGACGTCTGCCGCGCGGGATTTCCCCGCGCTTGTGTGTTAGGGTCCGCTCAGCCTTCCAGCACCGGCGAACGCGTGCGCAGATATTCCTGGAAATCCGCCGCCACTTCCGGGTGGCGCAGTGCGAACTCGACGGTCGCCTTCAGATAACCGAGCTTGCTGCCGCAGTCGAAACGCGTGCCGTGATACTTGTACGCCAGCACCTGTTCGTCGGCGAGCAGCGACTGGATCGCGTCCGTCAACTGCAGTTCGCCGCCGGCACCCGGCTTCAGCGCGCGCAGATGCTCGAAAATCCGCGGCTTGAGCACATAGCGGCCGACTACGCCCAGGTTCGACGGCGCGACTTCCGGCGCCGGCTTCTCGACGATGCCCGACATCTTGATAATCGAATCTTCCCACTCCTTGCCGTCGACGATCCCGTAGGACTTCGTCTCCGACGGCGGGATTTCTTCGACGCCGATGACCGAGCTGTGATAGTGGTCGAACACCTCGATCATCTGCGCCATCACGGGCGGCGTGCCGTACAGCAGGTCGTCCGCGAGGATCACCGCAAACGGGTTGTCGCCCACCAGCTTTTCGGCGCACATCACCGCGTGGCCGAGGCCGAGCGCCTCGGGCTGACGCACGTAGAAGCAGTCGACATGGCTCGGCTTGATGCTGCGCACCAGTTCGAGCAGCTTGTCCTTGCCGCGCGCTTCGAGTTCGGCCTCGATCTCGTACGACTTGTCGAAGTGGTCTTCAATGGCCCGCTTGCTGCGGCCCGTGACGAAGATCATTTCGGTGATGCCGGCCGCCATGGCTTCTTCGACCGCGTACTGGATCAACGGCTTGTCGACGATGGGCAGCATTTCCTTCGGGCTCGCCTTGGTGGCGGGGAGGAACCGGGTGCCGAGACCTGCTACCGGAAATACCGCTTTTGTAACTTTTAGCATGTGATTACCCTGAGTCCTCTGGTGGCTGCGCCTGTGCACCGGCACAGGCGTGGAGCATCAATCAGGCCGGCAGGCGCGCAAGTTGCGCGTTCAGCTTGCCGATGGTCGTTTCATATTCTGCCAGCCTTTTCTGCTCCTGCTCAACGACTGCAGGCGGGGCTTTGGCAACAAAGCTTTCATTTTGCAGCTTGGCGTTGCACTTCGTCACTTCGGCGGTGAGTCTCGCTATCTCTTTCGACAGGCGCTCGCGTTCGGCGGCGACATCGATCTCCACCTTCAGCACCAGCTTGTCGTTTCCAACGATAGCAATTGGCGCGCCATGTGCCTGGGCGTCGAGCGTGGCTTCGTCGGCGATGATCTGCACTTCCGACAGACGCGCCAGCGCCTGGGCGTACGGCGCAAAGGTGCGCAGCCGTTCCGCATTGCCGGCAGCCAGCAGCGGCACCTTGGTGGCCGGCGACAGGTTCATCTCCCCACGCAGGTTGCGGCAGGCGTCGATCACGGCTTTCAGGTCGGCTACCCACTGTTCGGCGGCCTCGTCGAGCTTGCTGAGATCGGCTACCGGATAAGCCTGCACCATGATAGAGGCTTCGCCCTCTGCCTTACCTTGCGGGTAACGGTCGGCGAGCGGGGCCACCTTCTGCCACAGCGCCTCGGTGATGAACGGAATCACCGGATGCGCGAGGCGCAGGACCGTCTCGAGCACACGCAGCAGGGTGCGGCGGGTGGCCCGCTGCTGTTCCGGCGTGCCGCTCTGGATCTGCACCTTGGCGAGCTCGAGATACCAGTCACAGTATTCGTCCCAGACGAACTTGTATAGGGCGTTCGCCACATTGTCGAAGCGGTAATCGGCAAAACCCCTGGCGACTTCGGCCTCGACGCGCTGCAGGTGCGAGACGATCCAGCGGTCCGCCTGCGAAAAGTCGAGATAAGCGCCCGGGCCGCAGTTGCCCTCGCCATTCGGGCCACAAGCATCGGCGGGCTTGCCGAAACCGCAGTCGTGGCCTTCGCAGTTCATCAGCACGAAGCGGGTGGCGTTCCACAGCTTGTTGCAGAAGTTGCGGTAGCCCTCGCAGCGTGCGAGGTCGAAGTTGACGTTGCGCCCGAGCGTGGCCATCGACGCCATCGTGAAACGCAAGGCGTCGGTGCCGAACGCGGGGATGCCGTCCGGGAATTCCTTGCGGGTCTTCTTCTCGATCGACGCCGCCTGCTTCGGGTTCATCAGGCCGGTGGTGCGCTTGGCGACCAGCGAGTCGAGGTCGATGCCGTCGACGATATCGATCGGGTCGAGCGTGTTGCCCTTGCTCTTCGACATCTTCTGGCCTTCGGCGTCGCGCACCAGACCGTGCACATAAACGGTGTCGAACGGCACCTTGCCGGTGAAGTGGGTGGTCATCATGACCATCCGCGCAACCCAGAAGAAGATGATGTCGAAGCCGGTGACGAGCACGGAGGAGGGCAGGAAGGCTTCCAGTTCCTTCGTCTGGTTCGGCCAGCCGAGCGAGGAGAACGGCACCAGCGCCGAGGAGAACCACGTATCGAGTACGTCTTCGTCGCGCTTCAAGGCGCCGCTGTAGCCCTTTGCGGCGGCCTGGGCGCGCGCCTCGTCTTCGCTCTTCGCCACGAAGATTTCGCCGTTTTCGCCGTACCACGCCGGAATCTGATGGCCCCACCAGAGTTGGCGCGAGATACACCAGTCCTGGATGTTTTCGAGCCATTGGTAGTACGTGGTGGTCCAGTTCTCTGGCACAAACTTGATCTGGCCGTTGCGGACCACGTCGAGCGCGGCTTCGGCGATCGACTTGCCGGGATTGTAGGTGCCTTCCGGGGCCGGCTTGCTCATGGCGACGAACCACTGGTCGGTGAGCATCGGTTCGAGCACGACGCCGGTGCGGTCGCCGCGCGGCACCATCAGCTTGTGCGGCTTGACGGACTCGAGCAGGCCGAGGGCTTCGAGATCGGCCACGACCTGCTTGCGTGCTTCGAAGCGATCGAGACCGCGGTACTTTTCCGGCGCGTTGTCGTTGATCTTCGCTTCGAGCGTGAGGATTTCGATTTGCGGCAGCTTGTGGCGCTGGCCGACCTGATAGTCGTTGAAATCGTGCGCCGGGGTGACCTTGACGACGCCGGTGCCGAATTCGCGGTCGACGTAGTCGTCGGCGATGATGGGGATTTCGCGGCCGGTGAGCGGCAGCTTGACCATCTTGCCGATCAGGGCGGCGTAGCGTTCGTCTTCCGGATGGACCATCGCGGCGACGTCGCCGAGCATGGTTTCCGGGCGGGTGGTGGCGACCGTCAGATGCCCTGAGCCGTCGGCGAGGGGGTACTGGATATGCCACAGATGGCCGTTTTCTTCTTCGCTGGCGACTTCGAGGTCGGAGACGGCGGTCATGAGGACCGGATCCCAGTTGACGAGGCGCTTGCCGCGATAGATCAGACCCTGTTCATACAGACGGACGAATACGTCGCGCACGGCGGCGGACATCTTGTCGTCCATGGTGAAGTATTCGCGCGACCAGTCGATGGAGGCGCCCAGACGGCGGACCTGGCTGGTGATGGTCGAACCGGACTGCTGCTTCCACTCCCAGACGCGTTCGACGAACTTTTCGCGGCCGAGGTCATGGCGCGAGACGCCCTGGGCGTCGAGTTGGCGCTCGACGACGATCTGGGTGGCGATCCCCGCGTGATCGGTGCCGGGCACCCAGAGGGTGTTTTCGCCGAGCATGCGATGGTAGCGGGTGAGGCCGTCCATGATCGTCTGGTTGAAGGCGTGCCCCATATGGAGGGTGCCCGTGACGTTCGGCGGCGGGAGCTGGATCGAGAAGTTCTTGCGGTTCTCGAGGAACGCCGGCGCGGCGTAGGCGCGTTTTTCCCACTCCGGGCCCCACTGGGCTTCGATGTTGTGGGGCTCGAAACTCTTGGCAAGCGTGTTGTCGCTCATTGTTGGAAGTCTGCTGAAATGCGATGGAATCGTTGATTATAAGGGGTTGAGGGGGGTGCCTGCGGTGGGTTGGTTGTTTGCCTGCGGCGCCTTGGTTTTTGGTTGTTGTTCATGGGGTGTTGGCCTTTCCTTGCATTCTTAATGGTTTATTAGCGTTGCCCCTGTGCGGGGCGGCACCTACTTTCTTTGCCGCCGCAAAGAAAGTAGGCAAAGAAAGCGGGCTGACAACCGCTAGCCTGTAGGTGTCCACCACTCAGGCCACCACGGAATGGTCCGCACGAAGACCGGCCCTCGCGCCACTCAACTGAGCGACAAGGCCGTGATCCGTTCCAGCGTTGCGCTGCGCGCCCCGCCGTTGGGCATAGCGCCTTCTGCACACTCCCCATAGATATTCCAACGATCTCTGGCTTGCCCACTAGCGGTACGCTGGCGCCGGCGGCATGCCGAGCACATCGCAAATTGCACGTTGTGCAATTGCTTATGCGCCGTGCGCTAGCCGGGTGAGGAGATGTCCATTCCATTGCTCCTGGTGCTGCCGCACGGCCGCACCATTTGCCGCGAACCTAGGCAGCCCCGCCTTCTCAGGCATACCTACCTACGACATCTGAAGAAGGGGTTATGCCCTTCGGCGGGGCGCGCAGCGCG